>MIBZ01000023.1 GCA_001829675.1 Sulfurimonas sp. RIFCSPLOWO2_12_36_12
TAGATGAGTGGGGAGATATGGTTTATGCTCGTAATGACAGTTTTAATGTTCAATTAATGGGGAGTAATTTAAAAAATTACTCGCAAACAAACGATAGTGCGATAGAGCGTGTGGCATGAATATTTCACTAGAACATTTAGAACTTATTCCAAAGCTCTTAAACGAGATAAAGTCATTGAAACTAAATCAAGCCATGAGTAGTGAAAAGCGGTGGTTAAATACAAGAGAGTTAAGTGATTATATAGGCTATTCCTTAGATGCAATAAATAAGATGGTTAAAGATGATGTGTTTGTAGATGGAATCCATTATTATAAACCCTCAAAAAAACTGCTATTTGATAAGAATCAGGTTGATAACTGGATAGTAGGCATACGAGACGAGAGCGTAAAAAACAGAGTTAATATAGCAGTTGAAAATATTATGTCAGGTATCAAGTAGCACTCTTTATAAAAAAGTAACTACAAATACCATATAATTTAAACTTGAAAACTTCGTATGCGGTATTTGTGGTTACTAATTAAAAGGTAACAACAGATGAAAATATATATAAAAAAGGTCAAAAGCTCAAACGGCGATATCAAAGAGTGGATATGGATTAGATTTAGCCATCAAGGTAAAAACTACCGTAAAACTCTTAATTTAGAAAACAGCAAAGCTAATATGAGATTAGCCAAAAATGAGATTATGCCGACCTTACAGCTAAAGCTGTTAAATGGCGAGTTATTTGAAAAGAGTGTACCAACTGTTGATGAGTACTCCAAAATGTCATTTGAGATACATAGCTCTACCAGAAAGCAATCAACTCAGACTGATTATAGAATCTCTTACGAGAAGCATATCAAACCTTACTTAGGTAAAAAAAGACTTGATACAATCAAGCCCAGTGATATAGCTCTTTGGCAGAATAAGATTTTAGAATCAGTAAGCCCGAGAAGATTAAAAGCTGTTAGAGCAGTTTTAAGCACTATCATACAAGATGCAATGAGAGATGAGCTTATAGTTCGCAACCCTTTACCCCTTGTAAAACTTCCACGAGCTGACAAAGTAGAGATAGAGCCATTTAGCATAAGTGAAATATTCACTATACTTGAATGTGCAAAAGAGCAGTATAAAAACTTCTATGCTCTTGGATTCTTTAGCGGACTTAGAAGCGGAGAGATGATAGGTTTAAAATGGGAAGATGTAGATTTTTTTAGAAAAGAGATTAGTATAAAAAGAGCTATAAAAATGGGTGTTGTATCTACTCCTAAAACTTTAAATAGTGTAAGGGATATAGATATGATAGATTCACTTCTTCCTTACTTAGAAAACCAGTACAAAATTACTGGCAAATATAAGAGCTATGTTTTTTTAAATGAACATCAAGAGAACTTTTATGACATAAAACGCATAAGAGATACTCATTGGAAGAGGGTGCTAAAAGAGTGCGGTTTTAAGTACAGACCTATTTACCATACAAGACACACATTTGCAACAATAATGCTTGAAAATGGTGAGGATATTCTTTGGATATCAAATATGTTAGGTCATACTGACTCAACAATGACTTTAAGCAGATATGCTAAATATATAAAGCGTGATGAGAGAAAAAGAGCTTCATTCTTGGAAAAAAGAGTAGCACTAAATAGCACCGAAACGACACCGAGTAATCAAAAAGTTGGTTAAAAAGGCTATTTTAGGAGGTTTATAAAAGGGTGGCTCCGAATACTGGATTCGAACCAGTGGCCAAGTGATTAACAGTCACCTACTCTACCGCTGAGCTAATTCGGAATCTTAAAAAAATGGTGTCAGAGGGGGGACTCGAACCCCCGACCCCCGGCTTATGAGACCAGTGCTCTAACCAGCTGAGCTACCCTGACATCTTTTAAGAGGCAGAATTATACTTACTTAAAACTTTAATTAACCTAAGATACGGAAAAAGCCAAAAAAATAATATCACTATCAACAATCTTAAGTAAGTCGTATAAATAAACTTTAGTCACATAGGCTAAGGGCATTGACTTTGTTACCTTTTTTGTATAAAATTCGCGTTACAAATTAGATTATTTAAGGAGTTTAAATGAATTTTCAACCATTAGGAAAAAGAGTCCTAGTAAAAAGAGTAGAAGAGGCAAATACTACGAGCAGTGGTATTATTATTCCTGATAATGCACAAGAAAAACCTTCAAAAGGCAAAGTTATGGCAGTTAGTGCAGAAGTTACAGAGCTGGCTTGTGGCGAAATAGTAGTTTTTGGAAAATTTTCAGGTAATGAAATTTCGCTTAACGGTGAAAAGTTTTTAGTTTTAGAAACAGATGATATTTTTGGAATAATAAAATAATTTTAAAGGATTTTTAATGGCAAAAGAGATAATTTTTTCAGACAGTGCAAGAAATGCGTTGGCTCGCGGTGTTGCAAAACTAACAGATGCGGTAAAAGTAACAATGGGACCAAGAGGCCGTAATGTTTTGATTCAAAAAAGCTACGGCAGCCCGATAATCACGAAAGACGGTGTTACGGTTGCTCGCGAGATTGAACTTAAAGATAAGCTTGAAGATATGGGTGCTCAACTTGTAAAACAAGTAGCTTCAAATACTGCTGATGAGGCAGGTGATGGAACAACTACGGCAACAGTTTTGGCAAATGCGATATTTAGCGAGGGTCTTAGAAACATTACTGCAGGGGCTAATCCTGTTGAAGTTAAACGCGGTATGGACAAAGCTTGTACGGCTATTTTAGAGAACCTAAAAGCAGCCAGCAAGGCAGTAAACGGTAAAAAAGAGATAGCGCAGGTTGCAAGTATCTCTGCAAATTCAGATACTCAAATAGGCGACATGATAGCCGAAGCTATGGAAAAAGTGGGTCAAGACGGTGTTATAACTGTTGAAGAGGCTAAAGGTATCTCCGATGAGCTTGATGTAGTTGAGGGTATGCAGTTTGACCGCGGTTATTTAAGCCCGTATTTCATTACAAACACTGAAAAGATGGTAGCCGAGATAGACAATCCTTGGATTTTACTATGTGATGGCAAGATAAATTCACTTAAAGATTTGCTTCCGGTTTTAGAGCAGGTTCAAAAAACTTCTCGTCCGCTTTTAATTATTGCTGAAGATGTAGAGGGTGAGGCTCTTTCAACCTTGGTTGTAAACAAACTTCGCGGCGTTTTAAACATCTCTGCTGTTAAAGCTCCAGGGTTTGGAGATCGTCGTAAAGCAATGCTTCAAGATTTAGCAATACTTACGGCAGGTACTGTAATTTCCGAAGAAACAGGACACACTTTAGACGGTGCAACTCTTCAGCATCTTGGACAAGCATCTCGTATTGTAATCGACAAAGATAATACTGTAATTGTAAACGGTGCCGGAAAACCTGAAAATGTAAAATCTAGAATTGCCGAGATAAAAGTCCAAATTAGCTCAACTACAAGCGAATATGACAAAGAGAAACTTCAAGAGCGTTTAGCAAAACTTTCAGGAGGGGTAGCCGTTATCAAAGTCGGTGCAGCAACAGAGACTGAAATGAAAGAGAGAAAAGACCGTGTTGATGATGCACTTAGTGCAACAAAAGCCGCGGTAGAAGAGGGCATAATTATCGGTGGCGGAGCTGCTTTAGTTCGTGCCGCTGCAAAGGTTAATCTTGATTTAACAGGCGACCAAAAGATTGGTTGTGAGATTATTCTTCGTGCCGTAAAAGCACCGATGAAGCAGATTGCTCAAAATGCAGGATATGACACAGGTGTTGTTGTAAATGCGGTAGAGAGTGCTACAAATGAAAATATCGGTTTCAATGCTGCAACCGGCGAATATGTTGATATGTTTGAAGCAGGAATCATCGACCCGCTAAAAGTTGCGCGTGTGGCTCTTATAAATGCTACTTCGGTTGCAAGTCTGCTTTTAACTACTGAAGCGGCTATTTTTGAAATTCCGGAAGAGAATCCAGCGCCTGCTAATATGGGTGGCATGGGCGGAATGCCGGGGATGATGTAATTCATCTTTTAAAATAACTTCTCCTCTCCCTCTTCACCAAGAAGGGGGATTTACTCATGGTTCGACAGGCTCACCACGAACGGCTCACCGCAAATAGCTCACCACGAACAGCAATCGGGTTAAGCAAGAAATCTATTAAAAAATATAAATAAAAAGTTATAATAATCAGTATAATTAAATAAAAAAATTTGGTAAAAGTATGAAAAAAGAGATTTTAGAGCGCTATGAACATACAGATATTGGGGAGATTATAATTGATATCTCTACAAAAAAAGTAGAGGATTTATATAGCAATTTTGACAAAAAATCCCACTTTTTAAAAAAAGATTTAAATCAAGATTTGGTCGAATATATTATTGATAGCGCTAATGAGATTGAGCAAGAGAACTTTATAATTCGATTTAATTTTGAAACAGAGGTAGATAACGAAGCTACGGCAAGTGTTGTAAATAGCGTAAACAGATTTTTTACATATCTGCAAGAGCATGAACATAGAAAAATGAAAGATATGCTCAAAAAATCAATATCTTTGTTTATTGTCGGGGTAGTAATTGCCGGTATTTCTGCGTTTATGAGCCAGAGCATCTTGATGGAGAAGAGCATTCTGTTTGCCGTTATCGCAGAGGGTTTAACCGTCGCGGCATGGGTCTCTTTATGGGAATCACTGGCTACTTTTCTTATAAGATGGATGCCGTATAAAAAGAAAATTTTACTTTATGAGCGCATAGCTAATGCCAAAATTGTATTTAGCATTAATATAAAGTAAAATTTTACAAGGTTAGATGTTTATCTGGCTTCTTTTATAGCCTCAAGCGCTGCCTCGTAGTTAGGTTCACTTGTTACCTCTTTTACAATCTCTTTGTAGACGATTGTACCGCTTCTGTCCACTACAAAAACGGCTCTAGCACTAAGTCCCTTTAGCTTGTTGTCATCCATCAAAACACCGTAAGCCTTGCTAACGCTTTTATCTAAGTAATCGCTTGCAACTGTTAGATTTTCAATGCCTGAGGTCGTGCAAAAACGCTCAGAAGCAAAAGGTAAATCCATAGAGATAACGGTAGTTTCGCAAATGTCTAAATTGTTAACATCCTCGTTAAATCTTCTAGTCTCGGCAGCGCATGTATTAGTGTCCAGTGAAGGAACAGTAATAATTAGTTGTATTTTATCTTTTGCTCCGCCAACTTCTACATCATTTAAATCAGTCCCAATAGCAGTAACCACCGGCGCACTGTCGCCAACACCGATAGCGTCCCCGATTAAAGTAACCTTTGTCCCGTTAAACATCGTTGATTGCATAAACATTCCCTTAATATTTTTTTAATTATATTATCATAAAAATTATGTCATTTATCTTTTATATCTATGTTTTTGAATATAATTACAAAAATTTAATTAGAAGTAGATATATGCAAAACCCTTTTGAAACAGGTCACATAAAAAATTATATACTCTTGTATGTAAGTGTTGTGGTTATCATGATACTTTTTTTTATAGCAACTACACTTTTTCATGATGTTTCTGAGGTAGAAGAAAAAGTGTTTGATGTGGATAAAGAGAGTGCAAAATTAGTAGATAAAAGAGAGCAAAGTGTAGAGCAAAACTCCACACAGAGCAAATTTAAGCTTTTAGAGAAGGCTTATTGACTACTCTTTTGTAATTATATAGAGCTGTTCGTGGTTTAGGCGTTTTAGTATATCCATAACGCTCACAAAATCCTGAAATTTCGACTCTTTGTCGCTTCTAAGAACAACTGTTTGCTCTTTTGAGATTGCAGAGAGCTTTGCTTCAAGCGTCTTTAAATCAACTCTCTCTTTTTCAAAAAAAAGCTCACCTTTGTCATTTACATAGATTGTTATCTCTTTTTTAGCATCCTCTTTTTTGGAAGCTTTTGCAGTCGGTAGTTCAATGGGAATAATCCCTTGATTTACAAATGTTGCGGTTGTCAAAACCATAACTAAAAGAACAAGCATGATGTCAATAAACGGAATAACATTTATCTCATCAAATCTTTTTCGCTGTTTTTTAAATTTTGCCATATTTAATTACTTGTTTTTTTGTCTTGGGCAATATCAAAAATTGTCAATATTTTTTCCACTTTGCGAAGAAGTACAGTGTAGAAAATTATAGCCGGCATTGCGACAACAAGTCCCATAGCGGTAGCTTTGAGTGCAAGTGCAAGTCCTACCATTATCTTTTTTGCATCAATCGTTCCGACTTCACCCATTGTATAGAATGTAAGCATAATCCCGATAACGGTTCCCAAGAGCCCTACATATGGAGCATTTGAGCCGATAACGCTTATAACGCTTATGTTATCCGTTAAATCCATCTCAAGTTTATCTCTGTTTTCATAATCACTAATTCGAATAGTGCTGTAAAACATCATTCTTTCTATAAATAACCACAGAGTAATGACACTCATAAGTACAAGAAGTCCCATAACTCCATAGTTTAATGTTACTTCCGCATACGCCAAAATACTGTTTTCCACTAATTTTCCTTGAATTTTAAAATAACTGTTGTGCCTAAATTTGGCTTGGATTTGAAATTTAATAAAATTTCATTTGCATCACAAAATCGCTTAACCATGCTAAGCCCGATACCAAAACCATGCATATTCTCATTGCTCTGGTAATATCTGTCAAAAATTTTTAAAAGCTCTACTTCATCCATCCCGCAACCGTAGTCCTGTATGGATAGAGTTTGGTTTTGCAATTCTATACTTATTTTGTGAATATTTTGTGAATATTTTACAGCATTGTCGATAAGATTGTCAATTACTTTTGATAAGCCTACTTTATCATTGCTTATTTGCGTAGGCGTTATTTCAAGACTGAATTCTATATGCGGATAAATACGGTTTAAAAACTCAACTCTGCTTTGTATGAGTTCATCAAGATTGATAGTTTCATGCTTTATGTTAGAGCTCTGCAATTTTATCATATAATCCAGCTCGTTATATCGCTGTTCTAACATATCGCAGGCGCTCTCAATCCTAGAAATTCTCTTTAAGTCTTTTTCGCTTGTTAGATTTTTTTTTAACATGTGGATATTTGTCTTGATTGTACTTATCGGAAGATTTAGCTCATGAAGAGTCTCTGTTGAGAGGTTTTGAAGGTTTGTCACATGCTCAAACAGCGGGTCAATCGAGAGTTTTGCAATTATGACGCCCGTAAACGCTATTAAAACAAGCAGTATGAGCAGCAGCAAAAATATATTTTCTATCTCTACAACGGCTGTAAAATAGTACAAAACAGCCATAAGAGAGATTACGGTGAGTGCGTAATATATAAAAATATTTATGCGCAGGTTACGAAACAAGTTTGTACCCGATACCGCGGATGTTTTCTATGCTCATCTGAGGGATAAGCTGCTTTATGCGGTTTATGTAGACCCTTAAAGCGCCGTCACTTCCGCCCTCGCTGCTGCTCCAAAGCTCATCTAGCATCATCTCTTTTGGTACGGTGCTGTTTGCATGTTTCATCAGGAGTAAAAGAAGCTCATACTCTTTTTTTGAGAGTTCCAGTTCTTTGTCGTCATATAAAATACGCTTGTGAGTATTGTCATGGCAGAGCAGTCCCACACACTCTACGCCGTCGTTTTTGACTCGCTTTAGAAGTGCGTTTATGCGAAGCAGCAGTTCATCAGAATCAAAAGGTTTGGTTAAAAAGTCATCGCCGCCGCTCATAAAACTTTTTTTCAACATCTCTTTGTCTTTATGGGATGTTAAAAAAATGGCAGGAGTATTGTCGTTTGAATCCCTTAGCTCTTTAAGAAGAGTTATCCCATCAATCAGAGGTACATTTATATCAAGAAGATAGAGGTCAAATTTTTGCACAAATGTTGTATCCAAAGCACTTTGCCCATTTGGTACTTGCAGAACTTTAAAGCCGTTTTCTTCTAGCAAATCTACGAGAGTATCTGCAAAAAGCGTGTTGTCCTCTAAAAGTAAAATTTTACTCAACGCTTCTTATTGCCCAATTAATAACTTTGTTTGCATACATAGGTACAACATTTCCATAGCTTGCCGGTACGACAAAAGGGCGTTTTTCTAAAATAACCTCTTTAAATTCGGGACAAAGTTTATATACACTCTGTGCATTGTCGCTGACAAACGCTTGAAGGTTGTCAAGTTTGTCATACTGCTCAAAAATCTCACAAAGAAGTTGCAGGGCAATAGGCGCACTAAATACCCCAGCCGCACATCCTGCACTCTCTTTTTTATCTTTTGGATGAGGTGCTGAGTCTGAACCGAACATAACTTTTGGATGAGCCCCAAGGGCCACTGTTAAAAGTGCGTCCAAATCCTCCGGTCGTTTTGCAATCGGTTTGCAGAAGTTATGAGGCATCATCATTCCGCCAACTACATCATCAAGGGTAAAAATCAGGTGGTGAACGGTTATTGTTGCGTAAAGATTTTTATATTTATCCAGCATATCAACCGCTGCTTTAGTCGTAATATGCTCCATTATAATTTTTAGATTCGGAAAGTTTTTAGCAAGCAGCTCGTAAATGCTCATAAACTCTGCTTCTCTATCCATAACGAAACCGTCAGTCTCTCCATGAACACAAAGCGGAATTCCTAAAATACTCATGGCCTCAAGTGTTTCGCGCATCTCCTCTATGTTAAAAGATGAAACACCGCCCTCGGAGTTTGTTGTAATTCCGGCAGGGTAGAGCTTAATCGCGGTAACATGATCTACAATAGTTGCTAGGAATTTTTTACTATAATTTTTATAAAACAGCGTCATGTACGGCTCAAAATAGTCGTTTGGAACGGCAGCCATGATTCTGGCTTTATAAGCTTTTATATCCTCTAATGTTTCAACCGGGGGAACAAGATTTGGCATAACAAGTCCGCCGCTAAAACTGTAAGCACTAAGAGGAGCAACATTTTCAAGCATTACTCCATCGCGAAGATGAAGATGCATATCAAGCGGCATTAAAAGAGTATGAGTTTTCATTATATTCCTTTTATAAAGAGTTCTTAGCTTCTAAAATCAAATCGTTTATAGCTTTTTCATAGAGTTTTGCCTCTTCTTGTGAAGTCGACTCGAAGCGGGTTACCAATACCGGAGTAGTGTTGCTTGCTCGCACAAGCCCCCACCCATTTTCAAAGTTTATACGGACACCGTCCACATCGATGATGTTTTTTATTTTTGGAAATGATGCAGGCGGATTTTTTAGAAGCTCTTTTACTCTGTTGATGATTTTAAACTTCTCTGATTCTGTTGTTTTTACCTTTATCTCCTCAGTTGAGAAGACATGAGGAAGTTTTGCCAACTCAGCGTCCAAGTCTATTCCGTCATGAACAAGCTCTAACATTCTAAGAGTTGCGTAGATAGCGTCATCATAACCAAAATAGCGGTTTTTGAAAAATACATGTCCGCTGACTTCACATGCAAGGTCTGCGTTTGTCTCTTGCATTTTTACTTTCAGGTTTGAGTGACCCGTTTTGTACATAATTGCAGTAGCACCGCGTTTTTCCAGCTCATCATACATTACTTGAGAACATTTTACCTCTCCGATTACGGTTGGTTTGTCCATCTTTAAGGAGTATAAAAGAGCCATCATGTCGCCCTTAATATTGTTTTTATGGGTTAAAACCGCAATGCGGTCAGCATCACCGTCGTATGCAAAAGCTATATCGCCGTCAGTTGCTAGAAATTTCTTAATATCTTCTAGGTTATGCTCATCGGAAGGGTCTGGATGGTGGTTTGGAAATGTTCCGTCGGGATTTACAAAAAGCCCTTTTGCATTAAGTTTTAAGGCACCAAAAATTCTCTCAGTTACGATACCGGCAACACCGTTTCCGCAATCGTAAACTATACGCGTCGGCATACCTTTTAGATGTTGAAATTCGCTAACTAAAAAGTCAACATAGCGGGTAAGAGCATCTATCTTAGTAACCTCTCTTTTTACTTTTGAGGGAAACTCCATAGTTTCGCATTCGCGACCAAGAGCGTAAATATCTTCGCCAAAAAACGGTGCTTTGTTTATAGTGATTTTAAAACCGTTGTATTCGCTTGGATTGTGCGAGCCTGTAATCATTACAGAGGCAGAAGAGAGTATGCCGTCAAACTCATTATAGTTACAAAAATAGTTAACCGGAGTCGGAACCATTCCCATGTCTAAAACTTTTTTACCTCCGGCATTTAGCCCGTGAACAAGGTACTCAAAGAGGATAGGGGAGTGGTCTCTGGCATCATAACCCACAGCTACATATTCGCCGTCTATTTTTGAAGCAAGTGCATAACCTATGCGGACAACACTCTGCTCATTTAACTCTTCTTGAAAAACACCTCTGATGTCATACTCTCTGTAAATGCTCACTGTTTATGCCTTTAATAATTTTATGAATGTAATTTTACTACAAATGAGTTTAGAATATTATAATCAGCGGGAGTGTTTTGAAAGAGTATTTTTGAATTGCAAAATTTATGTATGATATAATACATCTAAAAAGCAGGAGAATGATTTGAGTCGCGATGAAATATTAGATTTGCTAAAAAATTATAAAAATAGTAATTTTGATAAGTATGGTATCTTGGAGCTTGGTTTATTTGGTTCAGTTGCTAGAAATCAAGCTTCGCTCGACAGTGATGTTGATGTCTGCATAAAAACAAAAACTCCAGATATGTTCGCGCTTGTACATATTAAAGAAGAACTTCAAAAACTTCTCTCACGCACAATAGATATAGTAAGGATTAGAGATAAAATGAATCCATACCTTAAAAAACGCATAGATAAAGAAGCAATTTATGTATGACAAATCTCTGGTTATTGAGATTTTAACACAAACTTTAAACGCGGCTAAAACTGTATCTAAGAGATTTGCAGTAGTGAGTACTTTACAAACACGCTCGAGGGTATTGAAAAGCTTGATAGTATCTGTATGCAACTCATAGCTATCGGCGAGAGTTTAAAAAATATTGATAAAATTACTGACAAAAAACTTCTAATAAAATATCCACAAATAGATTGAAGGGGCGTGAAAGGCATAAGAGATATAATATCTCATCACTATTTTGACCTTGATGCTGAAGAAATTTACTTTGTGTGTGATACAAAGCTAGAGGGTTTGATAATAACTATTGAGCAAATAATCAAAGATTTAAAATAACACTCTAGCTGCTCTTACTGGAATGCCCCCAAATACTAGACACTTTTTAACTCATCCACTTCAATTGTGGTTATGTTACCTTGTATGGCTTATTTATATTGCCATTTGAAAATATCTAAAATATGTACAGAGTTTATTTGAATCTCATATATGATGGTATATCCATCATAAATCAAATCTCTTATATTCTCATCATCAAAGTAGAGTGATTTTCGGTAAATATTCGGGTGAGTTTTTAGCTGAGATATTTTAAACTGTAATTCATTCTTAAATTTTATAGAGGCGCTCTTCTTATCTTTCGCGATATAATCTAAAATATTTAATAACTGTTGTTTAAATAAAGGTTCAAAAATTATATTCATAGTTTATTTATATGTTTATCGACTTCAGACCAAAATTGGTTTTCTTCGATGTAGTTTCCATTTGCAATAGACGCTCTTGCCTTTTCTACTCTTTTTCTAACTTCTTCAATGCTGCTTAGTGTAAAGTCAGGTTTATTTTCATCTTCCACTATATAAGAATTTAAATTCGGGTATTTTTTTAAAAATGACATGAGTTCTACATAAATTGAATCGGGAACATTTAGCTTAAGTGTATGCATTTTATACTCCTCGTGTTGCAGCGGTATTTTACCAAAATAAGACGCAAATTGTAACATTATACTATACGAACTTATAGAAAATAAAGGCTCTTGCGCTTTCTTAGCACAAAAGCCTATAAGCAGAGAATTGATAGGCTAGAGCGGTAACAATTATTGTCTAGTTATTAATTTATGCTCTTTTATCTTGTTTATCAGATTTGTGATAAATGAAGTTTTTTCTTCCTCTTTTTCTATTGACTTTGTAGCATTTAAGTTGAAAAGTTCCATTTTTTTATCTAGGTAGCTTGTATCTAGTTTTCCTGCAATAAAATCAGCATCCTTAACTATCTCTCTATGAAGAGGGATGTTTGTAATAACGCCCTCAACATAAAATTCATCTAAAGCTCTTGAAGCTTTTTTTACAGCGCCTTCCCAGTCAAGCGCCCAAACGATAAGTTTTCCAACCATTGAGTCATAGTTTGGAGGGATTGTGTACCCAGCGTATGCACTTGAGTCAATTCTAACACCCGGACCACCCGGAGTGATGTAGTTTGTGATAGTTCCGGCTGATGGCATAAAGTTGTTTTGAGGATTTTCAGCGTTGATTCTAAACTCGATAGCATATCCGCGAAATACAATCTCTTCTTGTAAAAACTTCAGTTTATCGCCCTCTGCAATCTCTATCATTCTCTGGATAATGTCTATTCCGGAGATTATTTCAGTTACAGGATGCTCAACTTGAACCCTTGTGTTCATCTCTATGAAGTAGATATTGTCGTCCGCATCAAGCAGGTATTCTACCGTTCCAACGCTCTCGTAGCCTAGTTTTAGCATCGCTTTTGTAGAGATTCTATAAAGCTCTTTTCTTGCTTCAGGGCTTAGTCTAGGAGATGGAGCGATTTCGATGACTTTTTGGTGTCTTCTTTGGATAGAACAATCTCTCTCTCCCAAGTGTACAACATTTCCGTATTTGTCGGCAACTATTTGGATTTCGATATGTCTTGGATTTTCAACATATTTTTCGATGAAAACTTCGCCTTTTCCAAAATATTTTACTGCTTCATTTGTTGCAGAGTCAAACATTTCATCAAAAAGTTTTGCACTTTTAACGATTCTCATTCCTCTTCCGCCGCCGCCAAAAGCAGCTTTTATGATTACCGGAAAGCCTATCTGCGCAGCAACTCTTGCACCCTCTGCTTTATCTGTAACCGGCTCATCTGTTCCTTCTAAAACCGGAACACCGATAGCTTTCATAGCAACTTTTGAAGCCATTTTGTCACCAAAAAGTGCAATGTGTGCAGGTTTTGGACCGATAAAAATAAGCCCTCTGTCTTCACAAGCTTGTGCAAACTCTGCATTTTCAGATAAAAATCCGTATCCCGGATGGATAGCGTCACAATTTGCTTTTAGTGCTAAAGTGATGATTCTGTCATAGTTAAGATATGCTTGAAGTACATCTCCCATAATCGGGTAACACTCATCAGCTTTTTTTACCCAGATTCCTTCGACATCAACTTCAGAGAAAATAGCGACACTTTTTATATCCAACTCTCTACAAGCTCTAATAATTCTTAGAGCGATTTCGCCTCTGTTTGCAACCAATATCTTGGTGATTTTTTTCATATCTAAACCTTGTGGGTAAATTTTAGCGGTATTTTACACTTTCGTGATTTAAAAGTAAGTAAATTTACTATGTACAAAAATTTTAAATCAGCGCCACTGTGATATTATTATAAAAAAAATTAAAGAGACAGTATGAGCAAAGTAGAAACTATTTACCTAAAAGATTATAAAAAGAGCGAATTTACCGTCAAAACTTGCGATTTGGTTTTTGAGCTGTTTGAAGAGCATACGCAGGTTACAAACCTTATGAGCATCACAAAAGTAGATAAAAATTGTAAAAATCTGGTATTAAACAGCGTTGATTTAGAGTTAATCGAGATATATTTAAATGATGCAAAGCTTGATGAGAGCAGATATGTCATAGAGAAAGAGACACTCACTGTTTTGGATGTCGGCGATGAGTTTAAACTTATAATCATCAACAAAATCTATCCGCAGTTAAACAGCGAACTTGAAGGGCTTTACAAATCGGGAAACATCTTCTGCACGCAAAATGAGCCTGAGGGTTTTAGAAGAATAACACCGTATATAGACCGCCCCGATGTTATGGCTGTGTTTAAAACAACGCTTGTGGCAAACAAAGAGCGCTACCCGATTTTGCTAAGTAACGGGAACAGAGAGTCAAATTTCAGGCTTGATGACGGAAGACACGGTATTACTTGGTTTGACCCGCATCCAAAGCCCTCATATCTTTTTGCTCTGGTTGCCGGAGATTTGGGAGTTATAGAAGGTAAATTTATAACAAAAAGTAAAAAATATGTAAGAATGTACATCTACACGGACAAGGGTAACGAATCTAAATGTAAACATGCCATGAAATCGCTCAAAGAGGCGATGAAGTGGGATGAAGATGTTTATGGCAGAGAGTATGATTTGGACCTTTATAACATTGTTGCGGTAGATAGTTTTAACATGGGAGCGATGGAAAACAAGGGTTTAAATATCTTCAACTCCACCTATGTTTTGGCGGATGAAGATACAGCTACGGATGCAAACTTCATGGGAATTCAGAGCGTTATCGCGCATGAGTATTTTCACAACTGGACAGGAAATCGCATTACATGCCGTGACTGGTTTCAACTCACTTTAAAAGAGGGTTTGACGGTATTTCGTGACCAATGTTTCTCGGCGGATTTAAACTCAAAAGAGGTGCAGCGAATTGAAGATGTAAAAGCTTTAAGGGAGAGACAGTTTGTTGAAGATAGCTCACCGACGGCTCATCCTATCCAGCCGAACTCCTATATGGCTATAAACAACTTCTACACGGCAACGGTTTATGAAAAAGGCGCTGAAATTATCCGTATGATTTACACTCTTTTGGGCGAAGAGAAGTATCGCAAAGCTACCGACTTGTATTTTCAGACTTTTGATGGACAAGCTGTGCGAACGGATGATTTTTTATGGGCAATGAGCAGTGCCGGCGGAGTTGACTTGAAGCAGTTTGAGAGATGGTATCATCAATCAGGCACGCCAAAATTAAAGCTTGATGAGAAGTTTTCTAATAGCGAATACACTTTGACTTTGACGCAAATAGTTCCAAATGCGGTAGATGGCAGTGCGCAAAAACCATACTTTTTTCCTCTTAAAACTGCTCTTTTGGATGAGAGCGGCAAAGAGATAGAGGAAAAAACAATTATAGTTTCAAAAGAGACAGAGGAGTTTGTTTTTAAAACTTCAACAAAGCCGATTTTGTCGATAAACAGAGATTTTTCTGCACCGATAATTATTGAGCAGACTCACAATAATTACGCTTTTTTAATGAAGCATGATAAAAATAGCTTTGTAAAGTATGAGTCGGCTCAATCTTTTGGCGTTGAAACAATAGAAGCTATGATGAGAGGCGAAGAGATAGACGAGGAGTTCGTTAAATCTTACGGACATATTTTAGATAGTGAGATAGATTTGTCTTACAAAGCACTGCTCTTAGAGCTGCCAAGTGTTTTGGCAATTATGCAAAGGGAAGAGGTAGTTGATTTTGAGCCGATATAT
Organism: Sulfurimonas sp. RIFCSPLOWO2_12_36_12; assembly: GCA_001829675.1. Lineage (GTDB taxonomy): Bacteria > Campylobacterota > Campylobacteria > Campylobacterales > Sulfurimonadaceae > Sulfurimonas. Next base: position 15,282 of record MIBZ01000023.1, read on the forward strand.
GAAGCAAAAGAGAAGTTGCAAAAACATTTGGCTCTTACATTTAAAGAGAAACTTTTAGAAATTTACACTCAAAATCACAAACCTGCGTCTAAAGAGCTTGATGCAAAAAGCATTGGAGAGAGAAGTATAAAAAACCGTTGTTTAAAACTCCTCTCTGCCCTAGAGAGTGATGAGGTTATCATGATGGCAAATGCTCAATACAATGGCTCAATAACCATGACGGACAGAGTTGCGGCACTTGATATTTTGGAAAACAGCTCGCCGGAGTTCTCCGCAGTTGCGTTAGAGAATTTTTATAAAAAGTATAAAGACGATACTTTGGTTATGAACAAGTACTTCTCAATCTTGGCAGCATCACACAGAGACGGGACGCTTGATAGGGTTATGGCGCTTCAAAATGATGATGCGTATAATGAGTTGGTGCCAAATCTGGTGCGTTCGCTAATAGGCGTTTTTGCAAGAAACTATAAACATTTTCACGCAAAAGACGGTCTTGGATATAGATTTGTTGTAGATAAAATGATAGATATAGATAAGATAAATCCGCAGATGGCGTCAGGGCTTGCGGGTGCATTTAAAATATATGAAAAATTAAACAGTGTAAATAAGAAGTTGATGAAAACAGAGTTAGACAGAGTTGTGTCAGAGCCGTCAATCTCAAAAAATGTATATGAAATCGTCAGTAAAATTTTAAAAATTGATTAGAGTTTAAAGTTTTATATAGATGTTTAACTTGATGAATGTGAGCAGTTCGCTGAAATTGTAAAGAACATCTTTACAGTTTTAAGATACCATTGTGTTGAGTTTTTTAGACTTATGAAAAGGATGTTTTTATGGCAAGATTAGTTGTTCTTGGCGGAGGTGTTTCAGGTCATACTGCTGCAACTTTCGCAGCAAAATGGTTAGGCTCGGCTCATGAGGTAGTTGTTGTAACTCCAAATTCAAAATGGAATTGGATTCCATCAAATATTTGGGTTGGTGTCGGTGAGATGAGTAAAGAGGAAGTTACTTTTGATTTGGCTCCTGTTTACGCAAAAGCAGGTATTAATTATAAGCAGGCAAAAGCTGTTTCAATAAACCCGGAAGGCAGTGACTTAGTCAATAAGCCTTTTGTTACTATTGAGTATACGCTTGCCGGTCGTGAGGGTATGACTGAAAATGTAGAGTATGATTATCTAATCAACGCTACCGGACCTAAACTTAACTTTGGCGCAACTGAGGGCCTTGGCGATGCTAATGGTCTTGGAGAATTTACAGTTTCGGTTTGTACGGCAGATCACGCAGTTCATGCAAATGAAGAGTTTCAAAAATGTATTCAAAAGATGAAAAAAGGCGAACGCCAGAAATTTTTAATCGGGACGGGGCATGGTTTGTGTACATGTCAAGGCGCTGCATTTGAGTATATCTTCAATATTGAACATGAGTTAAACAAAGCTGGTGTTCGCGATATGGCTGATTTAAAATGGATTTCAAACGAATCTTTCTTGGGTGACTTTGGAGTCGGCGGATTGCATATGAAAAGTATGGGATTTGCAGTTAGTTCAAAAATCTTTGCCGAATCTCTGTTTACGGAGAGAAATGTTGACTGGATTATCGGCGCGCATGTAAACAAAGTAGAAAAAGGGAAAGTTAGTTATGAACTGCTTGATGGTTCTATGGGCGAAGAGGAGTTCGACTTTTCAATGCTAATTCCTCCATTTGCAGGTGTTGGTCTTAAAGCTTACGCAAAAGATGGAACTGACATAACTGCTACTGTTTTTGCTCCAAACGGATTTATGAAAGTTGATGCTAAGTATGATGCCGGCACTTATGAGAACTGGAAAGCGAGTGACTGGCCAAAAACTTACCAAAACCCTACTTACTCAAATATGTTTGCTTGCGGTATAGCATTTGCACCGCCACACCCAATCTCTAAACCGATGAGCTCTCCAAACGGAACTCCAATCACTCCTACGCCTCCAAGAACCGGTATGCCTTCAGGTATTATCGGTAAAGCGGTTGCTCACAGTATTTGTGACAGAATCCTTCAAGGTGAAAATGCTCCTCTTCATGAAGCTTCTATGGCTCATATGGGTGCTGCTTGTGTTGCTTCTGCCGGAAAAGGTATCTTTGACGGAACTGCTGCGGCAATGACAATCTATCCTGTTGTTCCTGACTTTGAAAAGTACCCTGGAACGGGCCGTGATACGGATTATACATTCGGCGAGATTGGTCTTGCAGGTCACTGGATTAAACATATTCTTCACCACCTGTTTATTTGGAAAGCTAAGCTAAAAGCCGGCTGGACATTAATCCCAGAATAGAAACAAAAAATATCAAAGGAGATATGATGAGTAAAAAAGTGGAACATAATATTAAAGCGTATGGCAATAACTTTACAACAATGACACCCGGTCCGTTTGCTATTAAATTAAGAACATGTAAGATTTGGCAATTTATTAGATTTATTATTATTAACATAAAAATGTTGGTTGTAGTAAGAAAAAGTCACTAACTCTACATCTGCAAAGACCTTAGAGAACAATCTAAGGTCTTTATTCATAAAAAAGTATAAAATCCTCAACAAAAAAGTAATTTAACAAGGCATATTATGATTAGAGAGATAATTACATATCCAACTCCGCCAAGCGTAGAGTATGCAACTGATGTAAGAGTTTTTAACGAAGAGATATCTTCTTTGATAGAGGATATGAAAGATACAATTCAAGCTAACTCCATAGATGGACTGGCAGCTTTTCAAATTGGCAATTATTATAATGTTGTGGTCGTTAAAAAAGAGCAAGACGGAGATTTTTTAGAACTTATCAATCCAAGAATAATAAGCCAAAACGGCAAAGTTACGACTGTAGAAAAAACTGCCTATTTTCCGAAACTAAGTGCAAAAATCACAAGATATGAGACAATTGGTTTAGTTTATCAAGATAGATTTGGCAATCAACATTCACTCAAGGCCGATGGAGATTTTAGTATCTTGCTTCAAAGAAAAATTGATTATACCTTTGGGTCTAGTTTTTTAAATAAGCTAAGCAAGGAAGAAAAAAAGCTCTTTACAAAAAAATTGGAGTTTGGAACTGACATTGCAATTTCTGAGAGTTGCCCTACTGTTTTTAAAAGGGATTATATAATTAAAGTTATAAATACAGTTATGATAGCAATGGTAATTTTACTTATGGGGTCACTATTTGCCAATGATGAGACATCAGCAGAACTTTGGCAGTATCAAACATACCTTTTTTATGCGGCAATTGCGTTAAATATTATCTACTTTTTTTATGCCCAGTACGAAGGCAAACGCTTTACATCTTGCACAAGCTGTCAAATAGGAAATATAATCGGCACATCTGTAATTTTATTGGCAAAACTAAGTGCAATTATGCTTTTGTCATATTTTATAATATAGGAAAAATGAAAGTTTATGAAGAAAAAATTACCAAATCTTGTACAAAAGCAGGATATTTTTATAGCGTCAAAAGAGTCTATACTTTTACAATGGATGTCATATGAGGCACCTCAAGAGATATTGAAACTTCATGATATAGATATAGAGAATTTTTTAAATGAGTATGCCGGCGGTGTCTTTGACTATTTTATGGGTGTAATCGCAGATAAAGTAGAGATAGGCAATTGCCCTGTTATGGAGAGTCTTTTAGCTTACCTAAAAGATAGAAACATAAGAGCGGATGAGCTTTTTGAGATTTGTACCCATTTTAGAAAATCTATGATTGATTTTACATACGATAGCAAGTTGAATTCAAAAGACCTTTTTGATGAGATGTCATATATTTTTGATAAAAATCTAAAAGGCATTTTAAAATATTATACAGACACAATTTTTCAAAAAGAGCAGGAGATAAATCGACATGTCAGGTTGCTAAGCGAGTACCAAAAAGCACTTGATGAGAGCGCAATAATTTCAAAAACTGATATGAATGGCACAATAACATATGTAAATGACAAGTATGCAAAATTAAGCGGTTACAGTGTTGATGAGCTTATTGGAAGCAAGCATAGTATTGTAAAACATGAGGATATGCCGCAAGGTTATTTTAATGATTTATGGTTTCAGCTTGAAAATAGAGGTATCTTTAGAGGAACAATCAAGAACAATAAAAAGAATGGAGAGTACTTTTACATCGATGTAACCATTGTTAAAATTACAGATCCATATGACAACTCCATTGAATACATGTCAATTGCCAATGATGTTACAACGCTGATTGACGCAAGGCTTGAAGCCCAAAAAGCTTCTCAAGCAAAAGAGTATTTTTTATCCAACATGTCACACGAAATAAGAACCCCGCTAAATGCTATTTTAGGGTTTGTTAATCTTCTGATTGAACAAGATTTATCAAAGCAGCATAGAAGATATTTGGAGATTATTTTAAACAGCGGAGAAAATCTGCTGAGTATTATTAATGATATCTTAGATTTCTCAAAACTTAGAAGCGGTGAGTTTACAATTGAGCCTAGAATATTTTCAATTCATGGTGAGATAAGCCATACGCTTGAACTTTTTGTTGCTTCCGCAAATGCAAAAGACATTACAATCACATCTTTTATAGACCCGACAATACCCAAAGAGCTCTATGCTGACTCGCTAAGAATAAAGCAGATTTTGTCCAATTTGCTGAGCAATGCAATAAAATTTACAAAAGTCGGCGGTCACATAAATGTAGAAGCGACATGTAAAGACAAAATATTAAAAGTCAGTGTTCATGATAATGGAGTCGGAATATCAAAAGAGGATATAAAAAACATATTTACGGCATTCAATCAAGCTGGGCGAGGAGAGTTGGAGCATTTAGACGGTACAGGTCTTGGACTCTCCATCTGTCATCAGCTCTCTGAACATATGGGAGGAAGCGTTCATGCCCACTCTGAGCTCGGGCAAGGAAGCACTTTTTGGGTTGAACTGCCGGTTGAAATTCACAACAACGAGTGTCAAATTTTTAGTGATTTGGACGAACTAAAAGCTCTTAAAACAGTTTTTTATTCAAAAGATATGCAAAAAGGGTACAAATCAGACTCTTTTTTAAAGTATTCGAGTATGTTCAACATGAATATAGAGATGGTAGATAAAATTACAAAAGAGCAAGATGTAGTAATATTTTTAGATGAGTATGTTGATGATAAATTTAAAGAAAATATTCTAAATTCAGATAAAAAATATATAGCACTTACCAGTAAACCGAGTGCCATATATGAGAAATATTCACATATTGGAAATATATGTTTTCCGCTTTACTGCTCAAAAATCAAGACTACATTTGATGAGCTGCTTCATCCTGACTCATTCTCTCCTCATAAACATGTCAAAAGCATGAAGTTTCAAGGACATATATTAGTAGCAGAGGATAATGAGGCAAATCAGGAATTGATAAAAATTCTTTTAACAAAATATGGACTCACTTATGATTTGGCAACAAATGGTCTTGAGGCGGTAAATCTATATAAAACAAATAATTATGATCTTATTTTAATGGACGAGCAGATGCCGATTATGGACGGCAATGAAGCGGTTGGGGCAATTATAAAGTATGAAAGGGAAAAGGAGCTCAGACATACGCCTATATCTGCACTGACGGCAAATGTAATCAAGGGTGCCAAAGAGAGAGGTTTGATGAGCGGTTTTGACTCATTTTTAGGAAAACCTATCGTTATAAAAGAGCTTGAGAGAGTATTTTCCAGTTATTTAAAAATCACAAAAGAGGATTTGGTAGAATCAAAACCAACTGCAATAAACAGTAATATTGAGGGTTTAAATTGTGATAAATTAAACCAAGAGCTTATGCTTAGCAGCGATGAGTTGGTAATGCTTATAGAACTTTTTATAAAAAAGATGTCAAAGCAGATACCTGAAATGGAAGATGCAATAAAATCAAGAGATTACAAAAAAATAGCACTTATTGCTCATAGTATAAAAGGCTCAAGCGGTAACTTCAGGCTTGAAGAGGTACAAGATGACAGTTCTAAAATGGAGAAAATGGCTAAAAATAGAGATAGTGACTACAACTATGAAGGCACATTTGAAAAAATAAAAAACAGGCTCTCTAAGATAAAGATTGCCTGACTATTTTTCGATGTAGTAGCCGATGCCAGAGGCATTTTTTATTATGTCTGTCGGGAGTTTGCTTCTAAGTCTCCATACAAGCGTTCTTATACTGTTTTCTGTTGCTCCGTTATCTTTCCAAACATAGTCAATAGCATGATTAAAACTAATAACATGACCATGTTTTGCAACAAGAAGACGCAAAATAGCGTTCTCTTTTTTTGTAAGCTTAATTTTCTCATTATTGTAAAATATCTCATCTTTGGAAATGTCTATATAATAATTATCTCCAAATAGTACAATCGGTCTCTCTGCCTCTCTTTTTGCATAGAGCAGTTTTTCTATATTTTGCTCATCAATTTTAGAGGCATTTATCTCTTCATATCTTTTGTTTTCCATCTCAAATTTAAAAATCGCCATCTGTATAGTAGCGTGAAGAGAAGATGGGTCAAAAGGTTTTACTATATAACCGTACGGCTCTGTTTTTATAGCCTCTGCTATTATGTCATCATCACTGTAAGAAGTCAGATATATAAATGGAATCGTGTAGTGCTGTCTGATTGTTTTTGCTAATTCAATGCCGTCATTACTCTCTTGAAGTGATATGTCAATGATGATAACATTGGGTTTGAACTCGTCTATTTTTTCTCTTGCTTGCACCGCATTGTCACATACGGCGATAATGTCATACCCATGCTTTTGTAGAGAAAGTTTTAAATTTAACGCTGTAATTTCATCATCTTCAACAATAATGATAGTGTGTTTTTCCATGATTTACCCGAGTATTTATATCTATAATTATTTTTGTTCTATATATTATAATGGCATTATAGTATAAGTTTTTTTAATCTACTATTTGAAATACAATAATTGTGATAATTTTGTTACAATATTACACTAAAAGTATGTTGTTTATCTGTTTTGGCTTATAAGATATAACTTTTATAATCTTTGAATTTTAAACGAATATCTAAAAAATGGCATTAATTGTCAAAAACAGCACAAGAGTTGTGCTTGACTTGGTTTTTTTTAAGTTTTTTTAATGTATTCTCTATGAATAAGAATAATTTTAAGGATTTTAAAAAATGATTAAACAGTTTTGCACATTACTATTTGGCTTGTCTATAAGTCTCTATGCTAATATAAATAAAGAAGAGTTAAATAAACTTAATGTCGGTGCGTTGTTGGTTAAAGATATAGGTTCTAACAAAATGCTTTATGCAAAGCAGGAGTTTAAAGAGGTAAAACCTGCTAGTTTAACTAAAGTTATAACTGTTTTGATAGCAATTGAACAAGGAAATTTAGACCGTCCTGTAACAATCACGCGTGAGATGACCAATGTTGAACCAACTGTTGCAGGATACAAACCGGGCGATGTTATTCGCCTAAAAGATTTGATTATGGCAGCAATGATTAAATCTGACAACGATGCTGCTAAGGCAATCGCGATTGCTGTTGGAGGAAATGAAAAGCAATTTGTCAAGATGATGAATGCTAAAGCCAAAACAATAGGGATGAAGCATACCAATTTTACTAACCCATGCGGATACGATATCCGAAATCACTACTCAACGCCTAAAGACCTTCTTGTAATGACAGAGTACGCCATCAAAAACAAACAATTTAATAATATTAGTAAAATGAATCAGCACACTTACTTTTCGCTTAACAAAAATAAAAAGTTTCTTGCTTACACACATAACCGTCTCTTAAACAGCTATGAATATGCTGTTGGCGTAAAAACAGGCTATACATCTAAAGCTGGACCATGTTTGATAGCAAGAGCAAAAAAAGATGGTAAAGATTGCCTTATTGTTATGATGAATGCAAAAGAGAATCGCTGGAAAATGGCAGAGGATATTTTTGAACAAGTTTTTGTGCCAAAATCACTTAAAAATGGGTAGTTAAATTCTTCAATTCCTTTAAAATTAGTCATTTTTGGGCACAGTTTGGGCACACTGATTCAATGCGAATTTTTACATTTTAAAAATTAAGATATAATAATCAACCAATAAAATCAGACCGAGGCTACAAAATGAAATCATTAACAATTAATATTCAAAATGAAACTCTTGTTGAAAAAGTCATTTGGCTGTTAGACCATTTTAAAAATGATGGTTTAGAGATAGTCTCAAAAGAAGATATAGAAGATTTAAAACTCTTAAGTGCTACAAGAAATGAAGAGAGCACATCTTTTGAAGAATATCTAAAAAATGCAAATTGAAATCAGAAAAAGTGCAATTAAAGATTTAAAATCTATTAGTGAGCCTTTTAAAACAAAACTCCATGACAAAATTTTAGAACTTAAAAACTTTCCAAACCTATCAAATATCAAAAAACTTACTAATTTTGAACCTGCCTATAGACTAAGGGTTGGGGATTATAGAATACTTTTTGACATTCTTGAGGAGACGGTAATTATAGGTAGAGTTTTGCATAGACAAAATAGTTATGAATAAAAAAGAGATTAGATGCATTCCAATGTTTGAAAATAATGAAGATATATTGTGGGTGTCAAATATGTTAGGTCATACTGACTCAACAATGACTTTAAGCAGATATGCTAAATATATAAAGCGTGATGAGAGAAAAAGAGCTTCATTCTTGGA
>MIBZ01000024.1 GCA_001829675.1 Sulfurimonas sp. RIFCSPLOWO2_12_36_12
TGTTAAAGAAATTAGCTTTAGTTGCACTTGTTGCAGCAGCTTCGGTAAGTTCATCATTCGCATCTGACAAAATCAACGGTGCGGGCGCATCTTTCCCGGCTCCACTATATTATGATTGGGCATTTAACTATAAAAAAGATACTAAAAATCTTGTTAACTACCAGTCAATAGGTTCAGGCGGAGGAGTTAAGCAAATCGCTAAAAGAACTGTAGATTTTGGCGCAACAGATGAGGCATTGACCACTTTAGAACTTGCAAAAGATAACTTATATCAGTTTCCTGCGGTTATCGGTTCAATCGTTGTTGCATTTAATGTTGACAAAATTGCTGATGAGACTCTAAAACTTAGTAATGAAGTAGTTGCAGACATTTTTGCAGGAAAAATTACAATGTGGAATGATAAGGCTATCGCGGCAGACAATCAAGGTCTTGCTCTTCCAAATCAAAAAATTATTGTTGTTCACCGTTCAGACGGTTCAGGAACAACTTTTAACTTTACATACTACTTAACACAAAGTTCTAAGAGCTGGAAAGAGAGTTTTGGAACAGGCAAAGCAATTGACTGGGCTACCGGAATCGGCGGAAAAGGTAATGAGGGTGTTGCAAGTTTAGTTAAGCAGACTCCATACTCAATCGGGTATATCGAAAATGCTTATAAAGAGAAAAACAACCTAAGTGCGGCTGTTTTAAAAACTGCAAGCGGTAAATGGGTAAAAGCAACTGAAGAGAACTTCAAAGCTGCTGCAAAATATGCAACTTGGACAAAAGATAAGCACTTTCATTCTGTTTTGGCACTACAACAAGGTGACACATCTTACCCAATCGTTGCGGCTACATTTATACTTCTTCCTAGAGAAGGCGGTGATATGAACAAAAAAGTAACTGCTTTTTTTGATTACGCATTTAAAGGCGGAGACGAAGCGGCTAAAAAGTTAGGCTATATTCCTCTTCCTGAGGAAACTAAAAAGATGATTAGAGAGTATTGGGCAGCCAACTTAAAGTAATCATCTATTCTCGTTAATTCTCAATATATTTTCTCTCCTAAGAAAATCTCCTTCTAGCCCTTGCAACCTCCCATTGCAAGGGCTTTTTTTCGTTTCTGATATATTCAATTTTATTATATAAATATCTTTTTTTTGTAATCTTTTCGTAACCTAATAATTTTATAATTCCCGAACAAATAAACAAGGGAATAAGAAATGAAAAAAATCGTTTTATCGACTATCGCTGCCTTAGCGGTTAGCGCAACAAGCTTAATTGCTTCACAACAGTTTTATGTAGATGAGAAGGGTCAAGTTTTTACAACTTCTGCACCGGATCGTATCGCTATTGAAAACAAAGAGAGTTCTGTTTTTTCTAAAGCAAAAAGTCTTGAGTTTAGTGGTACTCACTATTTTGGTTACACATCTGCTAACCCTGATACTACAGTTTCTTCTGGAAACGATACTGCTAAATATGCAAATAATTCTGCCGGTTTTGAACTTCGCAGAAACTACCTTCAAGTAAAAGGTTTTTTTAACGATAAAGACTACTGGCGTGTAACACTAGACACAACAAAAGAGCTGGCTTCATCAACAAGCTATGCAAATGCATTTGTTAAATATGCTTACCTTTATATAGACGGTGTACTTCCTTACACCGGAGTTGAGTTTGGTATCGCGCATCGTCCATGGATTGACTACGAAGAGCATAACGGTTGGTTCTACCGTTCATTCAATAAAGTTATGATTGAAGAGAAGGGCACTGCTACTGAAGCGGGTGTTGACCTTGTAAACTCTGCAGACCTTGGGGTAAACTTTAAAACTAAAACGGAAAATTTCAGCTCTGAAATCGGTATGTTTAACGGTGAGGGTTACCATGCGGATAAGGCAGCAGCTAACCAAGAAAATAGTTCTGATTTATCAGTAGAGTGGCGTTTGACAGGGCATCTTTTAGGCAGCGGAACTAAAGTTGGTAAAGCTGACCGTACAAAAGATAGTTATGCGCATATCTCAACTTTTGGTTTGATTTCACAAAATCATAAAGATGATACGGTAGCTGTTAATGGCGCAGGTGAATATGACCGTTCGTTTTATGGTCTGCATGCAGTTTATAACCAGCCGTTGTTTTTGATTGCAGCACAATATATTACAGCTGAAGATGAGGCAAAAAATAGCATAATAACTGACGGCAAAGAGTATGATGCTTTCTCAATAAATGCCGAAATAAGACCAATTAAAGATTGGACAATAATCGGAAGATATGATGATTATAAAATTGATAAAGTTGCCATGACAACAGGTGTTAAAACAGTTTCAGCAGATGGCACTAAAGTAATTGCTGCTTTGGCATATAAATATAATAAAAATGTGAGCTTTATCGGTTCAGCAAAATTAATTAATGAAGAAAAAGCAAACGGCGGCGACACCGGCGAATCAAAAGATGTTTACATGTTTACTACTGAAGTAAAATGGTAAGCTTCTAAACTTAGTTCAATTTTTTCTCCTTTTTTTTCTCCCAGCCCCTACAATATAGAGCCCTTTTGGGCTTTATAGATTTAAAAAACTACTTTTAATAAAACATTAATAAAATCAGAGATAGAATCAAACAAACTTGTTTGCTAGTAAAGGTTTTGATATGTTAAAAAGAGTTCTATTAACCGTACAGAGGTTTATATTTCTAATAATCGTTATATTTTTTAATGTAGCTTTTTTCTCATTTGCATACTACTATTTTGACCAGCGAGAAAATACGGCATCTGCGATACTAAAAGCAGTAAACTACCAACTGTTGGAGACAAGTTATCATCTTTCTGAAGATCTTGTGAGCTTAGAAGATATAGCGTCTATTCGTCCCATGTTTAATAGAATTATTTCTAATGATGATTTTATCAAGACGATTTACATACATGACGGCAAAGAGATATTGGTAACGACCGATTCGCATCAAAATAAGATAATACCTACAAATTTGCGCTTAGGTAATGATTTGTCAGCATATGACACTCTAGAAAAGATTGAAGTTATTGAGCGAGATGTAAACTTTCGTGAGGGTGAAAATATTACCCCGTTGAAGTTAGTGTTTGTGCTTGATAAAAACAGTACATTTTTATATTTTAATGAAAATACATCAAAATTTCTACTCTATTTTGGCATTGCTCCTGTCTTTATTTTTATTCTTATTTGGTTTCTTTTACATAATTACATTTCAAAGCCTCTGCAGAGACTTCATAAATTTGCATATAACCATAAGGATACGCCAAAAGCTTTTACTTTAAAAGAGCTTGAGACTATCCGTCACTCGATGGTTAAAACATTTAAACGATTAGAAGATGAAAAGAAAGAACTTTTTGAAATGCTAAGAAAAGATTTGCTTAGCTCTCTTGCTAATCGTAAAGGGTTAGAAGAGTATGTAGAGCGTTTAATTGCAACTTCGTCACGCGAGCATAAAGAGTTTGCATTTCTTTTTTTAGACCTTGATAATTTTAAAACAGTAAATGATTCTTTAGGTCACAATATCGGAGATGAACTTTTGAAGAAAATCTCTTTTACCGTTAATAAGACTTTACGCGCTAACGATTTTATAGCTCGGGTTGGCGGGGATGAGTTTGTTATTATTGTTGAAAACTATAACTCTCTTGTTGAATTAATAAAGATAATAGATAGAATACGAAAACATATAGCTCAAACATGGCTTATTCACACTCATTCTATAAATATTGAGAGCAGTATCGGCATCGCTTTTTATCCAAAAGACGGCGATAGTTTAATCTCGCTTATGAAAAATTCGGATATTGCCATGTATGAAGCCAAAAGAGGCGGTCGCGCTAGGTATCACTTCTTTACCGAGGAGCTCAATAAAAGGGTTCAAGATACCATTGCCCTTGATAAAAATATGAGAAAAGCGCTTTTAAATAAAGAGTATCAGCTCTATTATCAGCCAAAAGTTAGTCTAAAAAGCGGTAAAATCGTGGGTGTTGAAGCATTGATTAGATGGATAAGCCCGACAAAAGGCGTGATTTTGCCTGATACTTTTATTGGGCTTGCAGAAGAGAACGGATTTGTAGTAAAACTTGGATGGTGGGTAGCGCAAGAGTCCATAAGACAGTATAAAGTTTGGAGAAAAAAAAATATAGATATTGTCATCTCTATAAATATAGCGGCAAAACAGCTTTTAGCAGAAGGGTTTGTAACTGATTTTAAGAGGTTGCTAGAAGAGAATGGAGTTGAGCCAAACAAAATAGATATAGAGATTACAGAGTATATGTTTTTCCAGCATAATGATAGAAATTTTCAGATACTTCAAGAGCTTCATGATTTTGGCGTAACCATTTCACTTGATGATTTTGGAACGGGTTACTCTTCTCTCACATATCTAAAAAGTTTTCCAATAGACAATTTAAAAATTGATAAAACATTTATAGATGATTATGACAGTGTAAGTGGCTCCATTTTTATTGAAACAATTGTAAAAATGGGACAAACATTAAAGATGAAAGTTGTTGCTGAGGGTGCAGAACTCAAAGAACAGGTTGAATATTTAAAAAGTATCGGCTGTGACCAGTGTCAGGGTTATTATTTCTCAAAACCTATAAAAGCCGATGATTTTGAAACTCTCTTTTTGCAACAAAAGCAAACCGTTAATGCAATATAAACATCATTTTAGATAGAATACCAAGAATTTTAAAGTAACAATTATTGGAGAATAAGATGGACGCAGCCAAGTTTATTTGGATGAATGGAGAGTTTAAAGCATGGGATGATGCAAAAGTGCATGTTTTATCTCATACGCTGCACTATGGAAATGGTGTTATTGAGGGAACTAAAGCTTATAAAACGGCTAAAGGTTACGCAATTTTTCGTCTGAATGACCATACTAAAAGATTAAAAGAGTCTGCAAAAATGACTCTTATGGACATTCCTTACTCTGTTGAAGAGTTGAACAAAGCTCAAATAGAGTTAGTAAGAAGAAATGATTTTAAGGGCGATAATGTCTATCTTCGCCCTTTTGCATTTTTGGGTTACGGTGTTATGGGTGTTTACCATAAACATGCTCCGGTTGAGACTGCCGTAGCTGCGTGGGAATGGGGTGCTTACCTTGGTGAAGAGGGTATGAAAAAAGGTATAAAGCTTAAGATTGTATCTATGACACGACCTGCTAACACTTCAAATATGGGTAAAGCAAAAGCAGTTGCAAACTACTTAAACTCTCAAATGGCAAAATATGAAGCTATTGATTGCGGATATGAAGAGGCACTTCTGCTGGATGATCAGGGTTATGTTGCGGAGGCTAGCGGTGCGAGCTTTTTCATGGTAAAAAACGGTGTGCTGATTACTCCTCCAAATGACAACTCTCTAGAATCAATTACTCAAAAAACTACAATTGAAATAGCTACGGATATGGGCATAAAAGTTGAACGCCGCCGTATTTCAAGAGAAGATGTTTATACTGCAGATGAAGCATTTTTAACAGGAACGGCTGCTGAAATAACTCCTGTTCGTCATGTTGACGGCAGAGATATCGGGTGTGGCGCTCGCGGAGATATGACTCAAATATTGCAAAGTAAATATTTTGATGTGGTATTTGGCAGAGATAAAAAATATGAGCACTATTTGACTTATGTTAATTAATAAAATACGAAATCAAGGAATAAAAATGGCATCAGATATGAATGACTATTTCAACAAAAAAAAGAGTGAAGACAGCAGTTTTGGAAAAAAATCAACCGGTGAAAACAGCGGCGGAAGCGGAGGCGGAGGCGGTCCTCAGATGCCAAAAATAGATTTCAATTTTGGCGGCTCAAAAGCCGGACTTGTCTACTTTTTAATTGCAATGGTAATTATTTTAATTTTAGCAAAGCCATTAACAATTATTGAAGAGGGAGAACGCGGTATTTTAAGCACTAACGGAAAGTATTCAGACCAAGCTCTTCTTCCGGGACTGCATTTTATTATTCCTGTTATCCAAAAAGTTTACATAGTGGATACAAAAGTTCGTATAATTAACTATGCATCTAGCGTTGAAGCCGGTGGCGGAAGTGTTGCATCGGGAATAAATGCAAAACCCGCTATTACTGTTCTTGATAAACGCGGACTTCCTGTTTCTATTGAGCTGACTGTTCAGTACAGATTAAATGCTCAATACGCAGCTCAAACTATCTCTAATTGGGGCTTTAGCTGGGAAGATAAAATTATAAATCCGGTTGTAAGAGATATAGTTCGTAATGTTGTCGGTAAATATGATGCAGAAGTTCTTCCGCAGATGAGAGACAACATAGCCGCTGATATAGAGGTTGGAATAAGAAAGAGTGTGGCAAGTTTAGAAAATGCTCCTGCTGATTTGCAGTCAGTTCAACTTCGTGAGATTTTGCTTCCTCCAAAAGTAAAAGAGCAGATAGAAAATGTTCAAATAGCAAAACAACAAGTTCAAAAAGCTGAGCAGGATGTACAACGAGCCGAGCAAGAAGCTCTTAGACGAGCAGCAGAGTCAAGAGGTATTGCGGAAAAGGCTAGAATTGAGGCTCAAGGTTTGGCAGATGCGGTTACTATTGAAGCAGATGCAAAATCAAAAGCAAATCATCTAATCTCAAAATCATTAACTTCAGACCTTTTAAAACTTGAACAAATTCATGTTCAGGGTAAATTTAATGATGCTCTTAAAGAGAACAAAGATGCCAAAATTTTCTTAACACCCGGCGGCTCAACTCCAAATATTTGGGTTGATATGAAAGATGCGAAACAAAGAACTTCGACAACTACTGCCGAGTAAATAAAAAATGCAAGAGATAATAGATAGAATTGACTGGCAAAAGATTTCCCTTTTGCCGGTAATTGTTCAAGACAGCACAAGCCAAGAAGTTTTAATGATGGCTTATATGAACAAAGAAGCGCTCTCCCTCTCCCTCACTACAAAAGTTGCACACTACTTTTCTCGTTCTAAGCAGAGAATCTGGAAAAAAGGCGAGAGCAGCGGGCATATTCAACAAATCCACTCTTTCAACATAGATTGTGACAACGATACACTTCTAATAAAAGTCACACAAACAGGAGTTGCATGCCACACCGGGCGTCGTTCTTGTTTTTTTACAGAGCTGGAATCAGGTGAAATAAATAGCAAAGTTGAAGTTAGCAGCGAAGCGCTTTATGGGGTTATTGACACTCTTTATCACACAATTCAAGAGCGAAAAAATGCAGACCCGTCAACATCATGGACGGCAAAACTTTTAAGCAAAGGCGAAAATACGATTTTAAAAAAAGTTGTAGAAGAGGCGGGTGAGTTTAGTTTTGCATATAAAGACAGTGATGAACATGAGATAATTTATGAAGCGGCAGACTTGACATATCATGTTCTTGTGGCACTTGCTGCAAAAAATATCTCTCCTGATAGGGTTAAACAAGAGTTGGCTCGTAGATTTAATATGAGCGGAATTATTGAAAAAAACTCAAGAGAAGACTAGATAATAATGGGAATTATTAATAAATTTATAAATGAATTAATCATTTACGACTATATTTTATTTGGCAGTTTATTAATTCTTTTTATTATTTTTGTTTTAGTAGGAGTAATTTTTCGTCGAAAAACTCTTTTAGCAATCTTTATTATCCTATTTGCATTTATTACTCTTTTTGCTGGCTCAATCTTTGGCTATATAGCAATGCATCAATATCTTTTTAAAAATGAAACCACTATTATCAGCCAAAAAAAATTATCATTTACAAAGGCTGTTGTTGTTTACGGAACTCTAAAAAACAGTTCAGAGAGAGATTTTAAAAGTTGTAAAATAACTGCATCGGCTTATAAAGTAAGCAGTAATGAAATTAAAAATTATTTACTGAAGCTTAAGCCGATTATTAAAATGTCGATAATAGAGAATGATATTTTAAAAGCTCAAGAGCGTGAAGTCAAGTTTATAATTGAGCCTTTTACATATATTGGTGATTACAATGTTTCTATAGGAGCTAATTGTAAATGATTACGCTATTTAATTACTGGCACTATTTAGTTCTGTCTGTTTTATTGCTTATTTTTATAGGTTTTGCCGTGCTTGTTGTTAAACAGGAAGATTCAAAACAAAAATATCAGATAGTTCTTCTGTTTTTTGTACTATATATTATTATTGCCGGTATTGGCATGGTCGTTGTAGATAAATATACAAAGACAGCAAAACTTTACAGACTAGAGAATAAAAGAAATTTAAGTACTGAAAAAATTATGTACAGCGGTGTGGTCAGAAATGAGGGAGATTATGAGATTGGCGAGGTTGTTTTAGAGATAAAATTAGTTAATGGCGGCAGTGATACAGGCAGTGTGAAATCTGGTATGTTTTTTAAGCCGAGCGGGTTTACCGGTCTTTTTTCAAGCGGTGTAAAGCCTCAACAGATAACAGAAGAGTTTGTGGTAGCTAAAAATTTAAAACCTAAACAAAGCCAAGATTTTATAGTTTATTTGGACTATCCGCCATACTTTAGAAGCGTTTCTCACTTCTCAAAACTTTATGTACACTAATATTTAAGTCCAAAAGGTTTTAGGGCCATATTTATCTTTTTAATCTGGCTATTTTTGTCTCTGCACCAATCCGGTGCCAAAAGAGAACCATCATTTATCCCCGCCGTAACCCTTTGAACAGATACGCTTTGAGGCTTCATTATTATAGATTTAATTAGTACATCTAGATAAATATCCTCGGTTATGGGAGCAAAAGTTCCTTTTGTAAAATCATTTGCAAGAGCCGTTTTTTTTACCACATAGAGCGGATGATATTTTACAGAGTCAATTCCCCACTCATACGCCTGTTTTGAAGTTTCTAGCATCATCTCTTGGCTCTCATCGGGCAGACCAAATATAAGATGTCCACATACATTTAAGCCTTTTGCTTTTGCTTTTAATATCCACTCTTTGACATTTGCGCTGCTATGTCCGCGGTTGATTTTCTCTAATGTTTCATCATAAACTGATTGGATACCAAACTCAATCCATATCTCTTTTGTGAGATTTAGTTCTGCTAAATATTCCAGTGTCTCTTGGGTTATGCTATCGGAGCGCGTACCGATACTAAGCCCAACAACATCCGGGAATGAGAGAGCTTTCTCATAGAGAGCTTTTAGCGTTTCAAACGGTGCATATGTATTTGTAAATGATTGGAAGTAGACTAAAAACTTCTTAGCACCATACTCTTGGCGTTGCCTCTTGCTTATAGCATTAAATTGAAATTCTAGTTGTTGCAGCTGTTTGTCTAAATTTGGATTTGTTTTGGATTTTAGGTTAAGATGAAACCCTTTTAACTCCTGCGTCTGGCCGGTACTTGCGCTAAAAGAGTCGTTTTCACAAAATGTACATCCGCCCTTGGCTACCGTTCCGTCTATGTTTGGGCATGTAAAACCGGATATGTTTATGCCGACTTTGTAAACTTTGCAGCCGAATTTATTTTTTAAGTAGCTGCCAAAGGTGTAAATTTGTTCCATTAAACTATATATTTTCCTGTAAAACAAGCGGTACAGTAGTTGTCTTCTTTAGCGTTTACGCTTCTAAGAAGTGATGCTTCATCTAGGTATGCCAATGAGTCCGCTTCGATAAACTTGCATATATCGTCAAGGCTCATATTTGCAGCAATCAGTTTATCTTTGTCCGGAGTATCAACACCGTAGTAGCATGGGTCTGTTGTCGGAGGAGATGAAACTCTCATGTGAACTTCGCTTGCTCCCGCCTCTTTTAGCATTCTAACGATTCTTTTTGATGTCGTTCCGCGGACTATTGAGTCATCGACAACAATTATCCTTTTGCCTTTAATAATATCCGTCATCGGAGAGAGCTTCATTTTAACTTTTAAATCTCTCATCTCTTGTGTCGGCTCTATAAAAGTTCTTCCGATATAATGATTTCTCATTATCCCCATCTCATAAGGAATACCGCTCTCTTGTGCGTAGCCGATGGCAGCCGGAACTCCGCCATCAGGAACAGGGATAACCATATCTGCTTCAACAGGCTTTATGCGTGCAAGCTCCATGCCCATATTTTTTCTTTTTTGATATACGCTTTGTCCAAATACTTTTGAATCAGGTCTTGCAAAATATACATATTCGAAGATGCAGTGTTTTGGAGTGGGTTCAAAAACTTTTATGCTCTCGGGCTCTTTGTCTTCATCAAATACTAAAAGCTCACCCGGTTCAACATCTCTTATAAACTCTGCTCCAACAAGGTCAAATGCACATGTCTCACTGGCAACTATATAACCCCCGCCTGGAAGTTTTCCTAAACTAAGCGGACGAAATCCATGACGGTCACGCATAGCAAACATCTTGGTTCTGCTTAGAAATACAAGTGAAAAAGCACCCTCTATTCTATGGACAGCATCTATAATTCTGTCAAGTAACTTCTCTTTTTCACTCTTTGCTATAAGATGTATAAGGTTTTCAGTATCCATAAAAGTTTGGAAAATCGCACCTTTTTGGATTAATTTGTTGCGAACCTCTTCCGCATTGGTTAAATTTCCGTTATGAACAATTGCCATCTCGCCTAAATCATATCTTGCAAATACCGGCTGTGCATCGAGGATAGAGTCATCTCCGGCAGTCGAGTAGCGAGTATGACCGATAGCGCTTGAACCTTTTAGGGTTTCAAGTTTTTTCTCATCAAATACGCGCATAACCAAACCGCGCTTTTTGATTGTTTGAAGTTTTGTTCCGTCAGAAGAGCTTATTCCGGCCGCTTCTTGTCCGCGATGCTGAAGTGCATGCAGTGAAAAATAAGCTAGCCTAGAAGCCTCTTTATTACCATAGATTCCTACAACCGCACACTTTTCATTAACATCTTCTAGCACATTTTTCTCCTCGAGAATATTTGGTGGAATTATACTAAAATCAAATTAAAATAAAGTTGATTTAAACTTCAAGACAGTCACTTATAGAATAAAGTCCAGCCTCTTTATCAGCCAGCCACGAAGCTGCTCTCAAAGCACCTTTGCTAAATGTATTTCTAGAAGTTGCCGTGTGATTTAACTCTATAAATTCGCCGTCATTGTAAAAACCGACAGTATGACGCCCAACAATATCCCCGCCGCGAAGCGCCATAACAGCGATTTCATCTTGACTTCTCTCTCCGATGTTGCCGTCTCTGCCGCTTACGCGAACTTTGTCCAAATCTAATCCGCGTCCGCGTGCACACGATTCACCTAAGGTGAGAGCTGTTCCGCTTGGAGCGTCTTTTTTATGTCTATGGTGCATCTCTACTATCTCTATATCAAAGCCCTCAAGAGCAGCTGCGGCTTGGTATACAAGTTTGTTTAAAAGTGCAACTCCCAAAGACATATTTGTAGCGTAAAGAATAGGCATACTCTCACTCGCTTGCTTTAAAAGATTTAGCTGATGAGCACTCAATCCTGTTGTCCCTATAACTAAAGGTTTTGGAGTTTGCATCGCACCCTCAAGAAGGGCTTCGCATGCCTCAGGAAGTGAAAAATCTACGACAATATCACAGGCATCAAGGAATGTTTTTATGTCTTTGGTTACTAGCACCGAAGGGTCTATTGAAAAATTTAGTGAATTTCTTACAAAAACCGAACTTAGACTCATACCGTTTGTTACTTTTAAATCATCAATAAGTAATTTACCAACTCTTCCATTTGCTCCAAATACCCCAACTTTTATCATCATGTTTTCCTTAATGGTTTAATAATTCATCTACATAAGATATGGCTTGCAGCGCCGCAACGGCACCATCTCCGGCAGCACTGATTACCTGTTTTGGAGCAGCGATTCGCATATCACCTGCCGCAAAAAGCCCTTTAGTAGATGTTCTCATACTTATATCAACTATTACCTCACCGGCTTTGTTTACATCACATAAAAAACTTCCATCTTCTTGAATTAGAGTCTGGTTGTTTACATCATTTCCGACAAATGTAAAAACACCGGGAACTTTAATGTCGCGAATTTCTCCGCTGCTATTTTTTACAAGCAGCCCTGTAACACCCATGTTGTCGCCATATACTTCAGTTGGTGATGAGTTTAATATAAGTTCAATATTTGCAGTTCTTTTTACTCTAGCAACCGTATTTGGTGCTGAGCGGAAACTATCTCTTCTGTGAATCAGATAAACTTTCGAACATATTTTAGCAAGGTAAAGAGCCTCTTCAAGCGCCGTGTCGCCGCCGCCTACAACCGCCACCTCTTTTCCTTTGTAGAAAAAACCGTCACATGTCGCACATGTACTGACGCCTTTTCCTATTAATTCTGCTTCGCCTTTAAAACCTGCGCGTCTTGGCGATGAACCGGTACAAACAATAACGCTATATGCTTCGTCAATAGTTCCGTCTGTTTTGTAAATTTTAAAAACATTGCCATCTTTGCTGACGCGTTTTACTTCACTCATATCATGCTTAAGACCAAATTTTTGACACTGGGCAGGCCATGGCATCATCAAATCCATACCGCTTATCTCGCCTGTAACACCGGGATAATTTTCTATTTCACTGCTTGAGGTGATTTGTCCGCCCGGCATACCTTTTTCAAACATAACCACATTCTCTAGGCCGCCGCGTGTTGTGTAAAGTCCAGCAGTGAGTCCTGCCGGACCGCCACCTATAATAGCGCAATCTAAAATCATAATTATTATCCTTAATTTTACTTCATAAAATGAAGGAAACCCTCCATTTATATAACGATACTTGAACAAGTCCAAGTATCTGCGCTAGCCGCTAAGGCACTAAAGCTAGGCTCTTTAGAGCCAGAGTTTATAGAGCTTCAACTTTGCGAAGATAACTCATTCAAATTATCTAGTATTGGTATGATACTATCTTGTTTATAAATAGACTCTTTGATTTTTTTTATAAAATAAACAGATTGGATAATTAGGTAATGAAGTGATTAAAAGCGACAGCCGTTACAGCTGCGCTAAAGAAAGAAGTCAGTAATTTTAGAATAAACAGACAAGGCTTACGCCTCCGTTTATATTATTACTTTTTGTCGTGTTACGCTAAAAGAGCGTTTATTTTTTCTGCTAAAGCAGCTTTTGATTGTGCTCCAACAACTTGATCTACCATTTTGCCATCTTTGAAAAACATAATAGTAGGGATAGAACGGATACCGAACTTAACAGCAATATCTTGCTCTTCATCAGTGTTTACCTTACAGATTTTAGCTTTGCCATCGTAATCATTAGCCAACTCTTCGATTACAGGAGCAATCATACGACAAGGTCCACACCATGGAGCCCAGAAATCAACTAAAGAAACGCCTTCGCTAAGTGTTGCTTCAAAATCTGAGCTAGTTAATTCTATATATTTTCCCATCATTATTCCTTCTTAATTTTAAGTTCGCACATTATACAAGTCTAACTCTTTAAAATTGCTTTATAGTAAATCTATTAAAATTTTATAAAGTATTTTTTCCTCTTGCGGTAGAGAACACACTCCGCATAACCGGCACTTCTTGCCATTTTTATAGCTTCATCACTGTACAATCCGACTTGTTCCGGTGTATGAGCGTCTGAGGCAAAAGTTATCGGAATATTTAGCTTGTTAGCCTCTTTTAAGAGAGACAGCGAAGGGTACGCTTCACCTATCGGTTTTCTAAATCCTGCAACATTTATCTCAATTGACATATCGGCTTTTTTAATAGCAATAAGAGCATTTTTTGCGATATCAACTGCCTCTTTGCTTGGCAAAAAGTTGAAAATTTTTATAAGGTCCATGTGAGCGACAATGTCAAAAAGTCTGCTTTGTGCCATCTCTTCTATTGCATTAAAATATTTTTGCCATATCTCATCGATATTTTGATTTTTGTAATTGCCTATAAACTCAGGGTTGTCAAACCCCCACTCTTCAATGAAGTGTACAGAACCTATCAGATAATCAACATCGGCATTTAAAACTCTCTCATCCATGTAGCCTATAAGGTAGTCAACCTCATAGCCCAGCAGTATCTCTATTTTGTTTTTATATCTCTCTTTTGCAGCTAAAACAGCCTCTTCATACTCTCTCATCTGCTCAAAATTTATGCGATATTTTTCATCAAAATTCATTGGTGCATGCTCTGAAAAGCCGAAATATTTTATACCGCACCCTATAGCTTTTTCAATATATTGTGATATTTCACCCTCAGCATGATTGCAAAGTTTTGTATGATTATGTAAATCAACTATCATTAAATTAATTCTCGTATTTGTATAATTTTATGATATTATAGTGACAAAAAAATAAATTTAGAGAATTTTATAGAGATGGAGAAGCTTTTATGACTCAAGAAGAACTTGACGCTTTAATGAGCGGTGATATTGAAGATTTAGAAACATTTGCGGATGATGAAATAAGTAGTCAATCAGATAAAAGTAATGATGATTTAGAAGATTTTGAAGAAGAGGTTAAGCCGTCAAAAGACGACGAGCCTTTGGGTTACAGCAAAGAGACAGCTCATCACTGGCCGCTTCCTGCGACAAACGAAAATAAGATGGTTCATCAGCTTGACGATGTGACAAAAGAGAGTGAAGAAAAAGCAAGTGAAATCTTTGATATTATTGAAAACATCAGCAATGAGCTGATGGCAAAAGAGGAGACGGCAAAAAATATTATCGAAGTGCTAAAAAGTAACATTAAACTTTTTAAAACGCTAAGTGAAAAATTTTCAGATGTTGAAGCTTTTAAAGTACATCTGGAAAAAAATGCAACTGCACTAGATGAAACAGAACAGGCTCTAGAGACGCTTCGATCAAGCGGTGATGCAATAATGAGTGTTATGGATATTATGCAGTATCAAGATATTCACCGTCAAAAAATAGAACGAGTTATAAATGTTATGCGCGCACTCTCCAACTATATGAATAGTCTTTTTGAAGGCAGAATTGATGATGAAAAAAGAGTATCTTCAGCACAGCATATCGTCGGTGATACACACAACGATCTTGCTTCAAACGAAGATATAGAAGCTCTTTTGGCACAATTTGGAAAATAATGCAAAAAGTTGAGTTACTATCTCCGGCAGGAACACTGGAAAAATTAAAAATTGCCATTGACTTTGGAGCTGATGCCGTTTACGGCGGTGTCAGCCACTTCTCTCTTCGTATCCGTTCAGGAAAAGAGTTTAGTATGGATGAGTTTGCAGAGGGTATTGAGTATGCGCACTCCCGCGGCAAAAAAGTATATGCAACGCTAAACGGGTTTCCTTTTAACTCCCAGTTAAATCTTCTAAAAAAACATATTTTGGCGATGGCAGATTTGGGACCGGACGCTTTTATAGTTGCGACTCCCGGTGTGTTAAAACTTTGTCATGATTTGGTGCCTCATATGCCGCTTCACCTCTCAACACAAGCAAATGTTATGAATGTTCTTGATGCAAAAGTGTATTGTGATATGGGTGCAACCCGCATAATAACGGCAAGAGAGATATCATTAAGGGATTTGGTAGAGATAAAAAAAGAGCTTCCTGACTTGGAGCTGGAAGTATTTGTTCACGGTTCTATGTGTTTTGCGTACAGCGGAAGATGTCTTATCTCAACTCTTCAAAGCGGACGCGTACCAAATCGCGGAAGCTGTGCAAATGATTGCAGATTTCCTTATGAGATGTATGCGGCAAATCCCGAAACAGGAACGCTTTTTAGACTTGAAGAGGAAGAGGGTGTCGGAACTTACATTATGAACTCAAAAGATTTGAATTTAGCTTCACATCTCAAAGAGATTTTAGACAGCGGTGCCGTTGATTCTATAAAAGTAGAGGGACGCACAAAAACAGCCTACTATGCTGCAGTGACCGCAAAAGCTTACAGAATGGCGATTGATGACTATTACAATGGCATAAATGATGTAGAGAAATATCAATATGAGCTGCAATCTCTTCAAAACCGCGGTTATACGGATGCTTATTTGATTTCAAGACCGTTTGAAAAACATGATACGCAGAGCTTGGATTTTACAATGCAGCTTGGAACGCATCAGGTTAGCGGAGTTGTAAACGAAGAGGGTACACACTTTTTATGTAAATATAAAACTCTGCCTAACGATGAGCTTGAAATAGTTGCTCCGCTAAACTCCGTTATTGAAATTGTGGATAACGAAATAGGCACAACTTACGAGAGAGATGGAAGAGTTTATATGAAGTTAAAGCAGTTATTGGCTCAAAATAGAAAAGTTTGGGATGAGGTGCATAGCGGAAATATAAATCCTATAACGCTTCCGACAAAACTTCCGCCATACACATTTTTGAGAATCCCTGCAACTGCTGATATGGGCACTTATCCAAAAGTTTAATAAACTTTTTTATGCGTAAAAATATAGTTTAAAAAGCTATGATATAATCGCCCATCAAAAATAAGGAAGATAATAGATGAAATTTGTTTCAATTGTAATAGGCTCAAAAAGTGATTATGAGATAATGAAGTCTTGTTCAGACACGCTAGAAGCGTTTGGTGTTCAATATGAAATGATTATCTCCTCAGCTCACCGTTCACCTGAGAGAACTAAAGAGTATATTAAAAATGCTGAGAAAAAAGGCGCCAAAGTTTTCATAGCTGCTGCCGGTATGGCTGCACATTTAGCGGGTGTTTTATCATCTCAAACTGTTAAACCTATCATCGGTGTTCCTATGAGCGCATCTGCTCTTGCCGGAATTGACGCACTTCTCTCTACCGTTCAAATGCCTGCCGGAATGCCTGTTGCTACCGTTGCAATAGGAAAAGCAGGGGCAATTAACTCGGCTTATCTGGCTATGCAGATTTTAGCGCTTGACAATGAAGAGTTGGCTATCAAACTAAAAGAAGACCGCATCGCTAAAGCAAAAAATGTTGAGATGGATTCGATGGAGATAGAAACTATATTACCGTAACAGCAAAAGATAAATTGTAAACGACACTAGTGTCGTGGGCTTCCCGCCGAGGGAAACTAAGCGTTAGCGTAGGCTAGGGAATTACTTCCCTGGCCGTTATTAACTAATATGCAAAGGTTCCCTTGAATTTATAAAATAAATTAAAGGAATGGGTATGAAGTGGATGAGCGACGAAGAGTATATGGAACTGACTGGGTTGGACATATCTGCTATCGATGATTTGGCAGAGAGAGGAAAACTCACTTTAAAAGTAGAAGACGGTGTCAGATATATAGACCCCTCAAAAGGCTCACAAGCAGTAGTTCCTGCACAGCTTAGAGAACTCTCCGCTCATAACACTAAAGAGATGTTGGTTCAGCCGCAGTTTGTTGAAAAGACAATAGGAACCATAATCAACCTTCACGAAAAAGTTCTCGATGCAAAAGAGGAAGTTCTTGCAGCGGTAAGGGTTGAAAATGAGTTTTTGAGAGAGGCTCTTGGCTCCTTGCAGGAGCTTTATGATGAAGATAGAAAAACAATACACACACTTCAAGAACAGCTAAAACTTTCACAGCAAGAAGTTGAATTTATGAGAAGAAAATATAAACTTATGTGGAATAAAGCTATCGACGAACACACTACAGGATAGTCTATAATGAGCAAAGCTCATTACAACGGCAGGGACTAAAGTCCCTACAACCCCCTAAAGCTACAAAAACAAGTTTTTGAGAAATAAAAGGTTTATAAAATATGACTATTGATGAGGCTTGTGTCGGCTGTATAATAAATCAAAGCGTTAAAGTTGCAAATGCTATACATGCAGATGAGTCGCTCTCAGGTGAGTTGAAATCTGCCGTTACTAAAATGAGTGAAACTTTCTCTTACAATGATGCTCCTCCAGAAATTGCCTCCTATGTTTATGAAAAAATGGCACAAATTGCAAATAAGTATGACCTTTTTGATGAGGTTAAAGAGCTATCCACAAAAAAAGCACTCTCATTTGTACCTCTTTTAAAAAAAGAACTTTTAAATTCCAAAGATAAACTTTTAACTGCCACAAAAATAGCAGTAGCCGGAAATGTTATAGATTTGGCTGCCGAGGTAGAGTTTGATTTAGAAGAAGAACTCTCTAAAATATTTTATACAGAGTTCGCTCACGATGATTTTGCTCTGTTTGAAGAGAAATTAAAGAGCGCAAAAAGTGTTTTAGTTATCGGCGACAATGTCGGAGAGCACATTTTTGACTATATGTTTATAGAGACGCTAAAAGAACTCTACCCGAATGTCAAATATTCATATATGGTCAGAGGCAATCCCATCATCAACGATGTAACCATGAAAGAGGCAAAAGAGGCTGGGTTTCATGAACTTTGCGAGCTTGTTGACAGCGGAGTTAATACACCGGGATTTACTTATTACAGAGCTAATAGTTACTCAAAAGAGCTTTTTGACACGGCAGATTTGGTTATAAGCAAGGGTATGGGAAATTATGAGTGCATGAGCCCATCGCATAGAAAAGATATCTGCTTTTTGCTAAAAATAAAGTGCGGAGTTGTTGCCTCCTCGCTAAAAAAAGAGGTCGGCGATATAGTCTGCAAAATGGTTTAGTTAATTACTCAAACACCATTAGCGCATATCCGTTGTTTTGGTAAGAAATAGTCTCCATAAAGCTGTTTGGCGATATTTTTACAGATGGAATTACATTGCTCTCATCAATAGTGTTTGCATTCAGGCTCATAGCGCAAACAACTATCTCTACGCCCCTGTTTGCCAATTTTACAAGTTGCTTTTGAGATAAATCAACGGATGCCAAATCCTTCTCATCTAAAATTATCTCATCATAATTTTTTGAAACTATCGGAGCGCAGCCTCCATGGATGGTAATGACAAATTTTGAAGTACCGCCGTTTTTCTCAATCATATCCATAGTTCTCTCAACCAACACCATACGACTCGCTATGTACTGCATGTCGTTTGAGTTGCAGTTAAAAACCGCTTTGTACTCCTGCGCATTCAGGGCTGCAACAACAATAGAGAAAATAAAAAACACATGCTTCATAGAATCAACTTTCATAATAAAATATAGGTATATTATAATAGGTAATTTTTAAAATAAACTAAACAAATAAAAAAGTCACCTAATTTTTTTGAATTATAAATTAAAGTTTTGCTTTGATATAATTGCGAAATTAAAAAATATTAGGGTGTATAGATGATAACTTTTAGCTCCATGTTACTAAAACTACAAGAATTTTGGATGAAACAGGGGTGTAATATTGTTCAGCCCTACGATATTCCGGCAGGGGCGGGAACATTTCATCCGGCTACATTTCTTCGCTCACTTGATTCAACCCCATGGTCAGTCGCTTATGTCGCACCGTCTCGCCGTCCGACAGACGGAAGATACGGCGAAAATCCAAACCGTCTAGGAAGCTACTACCAGTTTCAGGCACTTATAAAACCTTCTCCCGACAATATTCAAGAGCTTTACCTAAAATCACTGGAGTATTTGGGGCTTGATGTAAAAAATCATGATATCCGTTTTGTGGAAGATAATTGGGAGTCGCCTACGCTTGGCGCATGGGGACTTGGCTGGGAAGTTTGGCTTAACGGTATGGAAGTGACACAGTTTACATATTTTCAGCAGGTAGGCGGCATAGAGTGCAATCCTGTTGCGGTTGAGATAACTTACGGAACAGAGAGACTTGCTATGTACCTGCAAGGCGTGGATACTGTTTTTGACATAGTTTGGGGTGAGAATGAGCATGGGGAAACGCTTTACCGCGATGTTCACAAAGAGGCTGAGATAGAGTTTAGCAAGTACAACTTTGAAGTAGCAGATACTGCCATGTTGTTTGGGGAATTTGAAGCAAAAAGCAAAGAGTGCCTAAGAACTTTAGAGGCTGGACTTCCTCTTCCTGCTTATGACTTGTGTATGTCTGCCGCAAGCACTTTTAATGTTCTTGACGCCAGAAAAGCAATCAGCCAAACAGAGAGACAAAACTACATACTAAAAATTCGTGAACTTTCAAAAGGGTGCGCAGAGCTATATAAAGCTCAAGAAGAAGAGAGAAACAAGAGGGTTAAGGGGTAAATGAAAGATTTGAAGCTTGAAATGGATATTTTAAAAGTAGCTTCAAAAGCTGTTAAAGAGGCTCAAAGAAAGAGCTTGGAAAATGGGGTTGCAAATGTTTACGCTAAGAACGGAACTATCTATTTTCAACTCCCAGACGGAACAATAACGCAGCAGATACCAAAAGAGTATATGAGATAGAGGGAATTAAGGCATAAAAATATGGCAATTTGTCATATTTTTTATAAAATTAAATATTTTTAGTTACTATAAAACCTAATTTAATTTAGGAGAAATAGTATGAAACTACCAAATTTATTTACATACAACTACAAAGATGAGTTAAATATGAATATGCAAATATCACAATTATTATCCATTAGGACTATTGAATTATTTGCAGGAGTTGGTGGTTTTAGACTTGGTTTAGAAAAAGCTAGTTTAAAAAACAAATTTTATAGAGTAGTTTGGAGTAACCAGTGGGAGCCTTCTACAAAAACTCAACATGCTTCTGATATATATTGTGCTAGATTTGGGTATGGAAATCACTCAAATGAAGATATTTCTACAGTTGATGTGGCGGATATTCCTGAGCACGACCTGCTTGTAGGCGGTTTTCCCTGCCAAGATTATTCTGTTGCAAGTACTCTTAAAAATTCACATGGAATTATTGGTAAAAAAGGTGTTCTTTGGTGGGAAATTTACAGAATTTTAGAGCAAAAAAAAGAAAAAGCACCTAAATATTTAATGCTTGAAAATGTAGATAGACTTTTAAAATCTCCTGCTTCTCAAAGAGGTAGAGATTTTGCAATTATATTATCGTCATTAAATTCTCTGGGCTATGGGGTTGAGTGGAGAGTTATAAATGCAAGTGACTATGGTATGCCGCAAAGAAGACGAAGAATTTTTATAATGGCTTATAAAAAGGGGACAAAGCTTCATCTAAATTTGAAAGAAAAAATGCCTCAAGAAATTCTCAATAAAGAGGGCATCTTTGCTAAAACATTTCCCATTAAGACGGTTTATAAAGAGGATATTGTTTCTTTGGAGTTAGCCGATGATTTAGTCGATATTACAAATAATTTCAATAAAAACAGCCCAAAAAAAAATAGTTTTTATGAGACTGGGTACATGATAGACGGAGTGTGTTATACAGCTACATGTAAAGCTGAACATCAAGGGGACTTTAGTGCCCTTGGTGATTTTTTACAAGATGAAAAAGATGTGCCAAAAGAGTTTTATATAACTGAGGAAGAGCTTGAAAAATGGAAATATCACAAAGGCTCAAAATCAATCGAGAGAGTAAATAAAACAACAGGACATAAATATCTTTATAGTGAAGGCAGCATGGGTTTTCCTGATTGTCTTAAGAAACCATCTAGAACAATTATAACAGGTGAAGGTGGAGCAAGTGCTTCACGCTTTAAGCATGTCGTTTGTGTTGATGGAAGATACAGAAGACTGACCCCAGTTGAACTAGAGAGATTAAATATGTTTCCGGATAATCATACAATAGGTGTAAGTGATAGTAAAAGAGCATTTTTAATGGGAAATGCTTTGGTAGTTGGAGTTGTTGAGAGACTTGGAAATAAACTGCTAGAAGAGTTAGAGTAGTGAAAGAATTCCCATATGATATACACAGTAAAGCTTCAATCATTGCTTACGCTAAAGAGTTGATTCATCAAACATTGAGGCTTAAATGTAAAGAAGTGCTTGAGCCAGAAAAAATAAAAAATAAAGGGAATTTTGGTCAAATTTTAGAACAGTACTATTTTTTATATAAACCAAATTCAAACTCTGAACCAGATTTTAAAGAGGTAGGACTTGAACTAAAAGCATCTCCGATAAAAAAATTAAAAAAACTTCATTATGTTTCAAAAGAGAGATTGGTTTTAAACATAATTAATTTCATGGAAGTTGCAGAACAAAATTTTGATAACAGCTCTTTTTGGAAAAAAAATAAAAACTTACTCTTGATTTTTTATCTTCACGAATTAGAAAAAAACTTTTTAGATTATAAAATTGAAATAGCAGATGAATGGAGTTTTCCTGATATTGATTTGGAAATTATAAAAAATGATTGGGAGATAATCACAAATAAAATTAAAAATGGAAAAGCTCACGAACTTTCCGAAGGAGATACTCTTTATTTAGGAGCTTGTACAAAAGGAAGCAAGGGCGGAAATTTACGAGAACAGCCCTACGCACAAATAAAAGCAAAGCAAAGAGCTTACTCACTAAAGCAGGGATATGTCAATCATATTATTGCTTCACTTTCAGGGAAAAACCCAATATATGGGAAAGTTATTTCATCTTTAGAACTTGTGAAATCATCTTCCCTTGAAGAGATAGTAGTTTCAAAGTTTCAATTTTACTATGGTAAAACAATTGAAGAAATTTTAAAGCTGCTTAATATATCCATAAATAAAAAAGCAAAAAATTTTTATGCAAATCTTTCAAAAGCAATTTTAGGAATTGAGTTAAACAAAGAGATTGAAGAGTTTTCAAAAGCAGATATTATAGTTAAAACAGTGCGCCTGAAAGAAAACAATCTTCCAGCTGAAGATCTCTCTTTCCCAGTATTTAAATATACGGAAATTATTTCGCAAGAGTGGGAAGAATCTGATATTAAAGATATTCTAGAGCATAAATTTTTATTTGTCTTTTTTAAATTTGAAAAAGAACAACTTGTTTTAAAAAAGGTAAAATTTTGGAATATGCCTTATCAAGATATCAATGAGATACAAAAGGTATGGGAACGAACAAAGCATGTGATTATAAGTGGAGAAATCGTAAAAGATGTTAAAGTAGATAAAAATGGTAAAAAAATAAGAGTAACAAATTTTCCATCTAAAAAATTTAGTTCTGTATCTCATGTAAGACCTCATGCACTCAATGCAAATGATGTTATAGAATTACCAATAAAAGACAAGATGACGCAAGCTGAGAAATATACAAAGCATTGTTTTTGGCTTAACAATAGCTATGTCAAACAGATTTATCTGC
Organism: Sulfurimonas sp. RIFCSPLOWO2_12_36_12; assembly: GCA_001829675.1. Taxonomy (GTDB): domain Bacteria; phylum Campylobacterota; class Campylobacteria; order Campylobacterales; family Sulfurimonadaceae; genus Sulfurimonas. The sequence goes on from MIBZ01000024.1 coordinate 22,846, forward strand.
AAGATTAAAAAATTTAGGAATATTAATGCAAATCACACGAGAATTAGCACTCAGAATTTTAAAATACTTGTTAGATAATCCATCCTTTTACTTTCCATTTAAAATTGCTTGCATAAATTTTGATGAAGATGATGAGCTATATGATGTGTTGATTTTGCAAGAGATATTTGATGAAGTTTTGAGCAATGACGAGTTTAAGGACTTTAAACTGATAGAAAATTTACAACATTTAGATTTGGAAACCTTGCAGCTTATGTCAAAAGGTTTTATTGAAAAGATAGTTTATGATGATGATGATGATGCTATAGAACAGATTGAAACATCAGCAAAAGAGTATAGAAACCTTTGGAAAAGAGAAGCGTGTGAATCCATGAAAATAGAAGAGTATGGTTTTAATGAATTTCTTGGCGGAAAAGCCGAGGGTTTTGAAGAGTCATTGGAAATTTTAAAAGAACATATGCACAAAATAGGTAAGGTAAAAATTGGCTGAAACCCTCATAGGTCAGATTGACAAGATTCTCTTTGAAGAGGAGGCTTTTTTTATAGCGGTTTTAAAGAGCGGCGAGAAGATTAGCG
>MIBZ01000025.1:0-7250 GCA_001829675.1 Sulfurimonas sp. RIFCSPLOWO2_12_36_12
AGATAGTGCTTGAGTTTGCTCAAAACGGATTACATAACCTAAGCGGTGCAAAAGTTGATTTGATGTTAAACACTTTAAAAGAGGATGCAACGCTCAGCAACATTGCAATTTTACTAAAACGCGGCGCAATCGCACCCTACATGAGTACAATCGCCAAAAATGACGTAGCCATCAAGATTGCTCAGTATTGCCAGATGTACGGAGTGACGCTATTTTGTAAAGCTGAGGATAACTCTCTTATATCTAGCGGCGTAATGCTAGAAGGTGATGTCAGCTCAAAGCTTGGGCTTGCCGGCATACCGGATTTGAGCGAAGTTTTACATGTCTCTCGCATGATAGAGATAGCTAGACACTTTAAGATAAGAATCCTCTTCAAGTCTATCGCCTCGCCTCGTTCAATCTACCTTATAGACAAAGCGAAAAAAGAGGGTGTGGACGTCAGATGCGAAGTCTCTATCCATCATCTTTTAAACTCTGATGAGGCTTGCAAAAACTTTAACACTACTGCAAAACTAAATCCGCCTCTCTCTTGTAACGATGATATGAAACTCCTCCAAGATGCGCTTAAAAACAACCAAATAGATATTTTGACTACTCTTCATCAGCCAAGCTCGCCTGTAAACAAAGAGGTGGCATTTTATGATGCGGCATACGGCTGCGAAGGGCTTAAAAATGCTATGAGCCTTTACTATACGAAACTTGTAAAGAGCGGTATGATTTCAATGAGTAAACTTGTGGAGCTTTGTGTTAAAAATCCATCAGATGCCATAGGAGAGAAACGCGGAGCTATAAAAGTAGGAGAGAGAGCCTCTGCTATGCTTTTTGACCCAAAGAAGAGCGTAACGATGGACGAAAAACTCTCACTCTACTGCGGCGAGGAGCTTTACGGCGAAGTAAAAGCTGTCTTCTAGTGTATTAATATTTGACTGATATAATCACAGCATCTATTTAACGAAGAAGGAAGAGTAATGAAGCGACATATTATTATCGGTTTTATTATTCTCTCCATCTTCTGTGTCAACCTCTTCGCAACAACTGATATTTTTTCAAAACACGATTTTCATAATAAACTCTGCTCTCTCCATGAACATCAGCACTCCCATAATACATTAAAACACACGCATAGCCATAACCATAAAGTAAATCTTGTCGATTTTTATATATCAGACGCTACTCAAATGGAGCCATCCTATTATATGCAAGAAAACAACTTTGAGTCTGTCTTGCTATATCACTCTTTCATATCTAAAGAGCTGTTCCGTCCTCCTATCGTCTGATTTTTTTCTTTTTAAGTTTTGCAATAACTCTATTATTACTTTTACAATTTTTCAGAAGGAAATCTATGAAGACGCTTTTAATTTTAGGCGCATTGCTTCTGCTGAGTACCATGGCTTTCGCGCACGGTATTTCAGCTGCAGACAAGCAGGCAATGCTTGATGGGGGAAACCTCAAATATATTTGGCTTGGTGCTACCCATATGCTTAGCGGGTATGACCATCTGTTATTTTTGTTCGGTGTGGTCTTTTTCTTAAACACACTCAAAGATATCGTTAAATTCGTCTCCGTCTTTACATTGGGACACAGTATCACGTTGATTCTGGCAACTTTCGTGGGAGTTAATGCTAACTATTACTTGATTGATGCCGTAATAGCAATCAGCGTTATCTATAAGGCATTTGACAACAATAAAGGGTTCCAAAACTACCTGCATGTCAAATCTCCAAACCTGTTATGGGTTGTATTTCTATTTGGGCTTATTCACGGTTTTGGACTCTCCACTCGCCTGCAACAGCTTCCTCTTGGTGAAGAGAGCCTTGACATGTTGTTGAGAATTATTTCATTCAATATCGGTGTTGAATTTGGACAAATTATTGCCCTGATTCCAATACTTTTCATTCTAATGCTTTGGCGCAAAAAAGAGTCATTTATGCAGCACAGCAAGGTTGCCAACCACGCTCTTATGTTCGCAGGTTTTATGCTTTTGCTTATGCAGTTACATGGCTATTTGCATACCACAAACGAAGAGGAGTTCGGCTTTAACAAAGACGCTCATACGCATATTCATCTTGATATGAAGGCAGAAGAGTCAAAACAAAATATACACGGTTCATTATAAAAGGAGAACAAAATGAAAAAAATGATTACAAAGGTTGCAGTTGCAGCCATCTTGACACTCGGGGTAAATCCATTGTATGCTGGAGCAGGGCATGACCATGAACACGGGCATAGCCACGCTCAGGAAAAAATCAATGAGGCAAAAGCTAAAGAGATTGCTATAAAAGAGATGAGAAAGTATGTTCTTAAGGGAAAGCTTGAGAAGAGTTGGGAGAGTGTGCCAGTTAATAGTGCGAAACAGCAGGTTTTTAAATCTGTACCTGAATGGATAGTTGCTTTTAAAAATCAAAATGAGACGAACCCAGAACAGCAAAATCTCTATATTTTTGTAAACCAATACGGCGAAATAATTGGTGCTAACTTTACTGGCAAGTAGAGAGTGTGTCAGCCTCTTTGGCTGGCATGATTCAAGGAGAATAAGGTGTATTTCTACATTACAAAAATCGTTATTACAGCGCTTTTAATCGTGCTTATATCTGAAATAACAAAGCGAAGCTCTCTGGTGGGTGCTTTGTTGGCGGCTATTCCGTTAGTCTCAATATTGGCTATGACTTGGATGTATTTAGATACAAACAACAGCAATGCTGCGGTAGAATTTTCAAACAAAATTATTTGGTTGATTCCTCCGTCAATGACACTGTTTATAATGTTCCCAATACTCATAAAAAAAGGAGTAAGCTTTTTTCCTAGTATGGCTATTTCGGTAATACTTACAATAACTGCTTATTACCTAATGATATTAATTCTTGGAAAATTCGGGATAAAAATGTAAGTCAAGAGTGGTCAGTAAAAATTAATATGGCTAATAAGTCAGTGCTTTTTATTTACTATTGTTAGTTACACTTCAAGTTATGCGAATACGAAAATTCTGGACATTGCTATTATTAATCTCGATTAGTTTTTTCGTAGCACATGCTTCGGTCTTCTCGGCAGTTCAAGATGAGCACTGCAGTGTTGATAGATACGTTCAGGAACTTTCGGAGCCTGTAGATTGTGGAGATCTCTGCGATATCCACTATATGTTTCATATGAGCTATATCCTTCCTCTGAAAAACAGTCTCAACATATATAACAATAGCCAGTTACTTCCCCCTATTCATCCTAATGAGCATTATCAAAATGGCTCAATTTTACCATTTTACCGCCCTCCAATTACCGCTTAACTTTTTTATTTACACACTAAACCATTACCACTAACTCCCTTCTGAGGGAGATTATATACCTATGTATTTATTCAAAGGATTACACATGAAATTTATCCTATTAATATGGAGCATAATGCTCGTATTACAGGCAGAAGCAACAAATATTACCGTTCAAGAACACAACTCTTTTCATAACACAAATAGTCGTCCTATTTTGCAAATGGACAAAAAAAGAAAAATGCACGATTTACACAAAATTGATGAAAAGCAGGCGGCACAATTAGTTAAAAATGAAACGGGTGAAGAGATTATTTCTCATACATTAACACATGAGGGAAACTCTCTTTTTTATGATATTGATACCAAAAACTATACTATTGAGCTCGATGCAATTGATGGAACAATTCTCAAGAAAGTAAAAAAATGATTAAGTTTATTTTACCCATCACACTTCTATGCAGTTTAAGTTACGCCGAAAACTTTGAAACTTTTTTGGCACGTGCAGTTGAAAATAGTATATATCTTCAATCCTCTGGGTTAACGATTGAACAATCTCGTCTGGAGGGAAACATCATAAAACGGTATGAAAACCCAAAGGTTGAGATAGAAGCATCCAGCTTTGAAAGCGAAAGCGGCTATCGTGTAGCCATCACTCAGCCAATCCGCCTTTTGGACATAAGCGCCGATAAAGAACATTTCGCAACTTGTAAAGAGAGAAATGCTAAAGTCAATGTTTCAGCCGCACATGCGCAGTTTGTAAAAGAGATGTCTCTTTTATATGTAGAGTACTCACAAAAACAAAAACTGCTGGATTTAGCCAACGAAGAGCTTAAAATAGCTCAAAAAATAAATGAGATATCAAATCAGCGCTTTCTTAGCGGTTCGTTATCCAAAGCGTTGATGCTCCAAGCGGATATCGATTACGCAACTGCGCAAAGCAATGTTCTTGAACATGAGAGAGAGCATTCGTTAAGCCATTACGACTTGTTGGCATTTGCAGGAGTCACCGAAGAGCTCCAGATTGAACCAAACTATCAATTCGGACTCATCAATGATGAAAAAGAGAATCCGGATATCGCACTGCTTGAATCTGAGAATGCTATGTCGATATCAGAATCAAAGCTAAATACATATGCGATTGAGTCTATCGAGGTGTTTGGTGAATATGAAAGAGAGGGCAATCAAAATATTTACCGCGCCGGAGTCTCAATTGCCTTGCCTTTTTTTAATGACAAGAGTGAAGAAAAATCGATTTTATCACTGCAAGAACGCCGTAATGCCTTAGCATTAAAGGCTTATAAAAATCGTCTTCAAACTAAAATAACCACACTCAAAAAAGAGTTGGACACCCTAAACAGACTGCTTCAAAAGCGTCAATCCAATCTAAAAAATGAACAGGAGCTAATGAACATGTACAATGATGCGTATGCTATAGCCACAATCAATATTTTAGAACTCTATGAGATTAAAAATAGACTTCTTTCAACAAAACGCGAAGTAATAAATCTGCAATCACAGATAAGCCGTACCACCATCGACTACAACTACACACAAGGAAACTATAATGAATAAAATCGTATTGAGAGCCTTTTTTTTACTATCAGCGACACTGCTTGGAGCGCTTGATATTCCAACTCAAAAAGTTCAAATTCGCCCTTTTGGTGCAACAATCGATGTTAACGCCAAAATTATCCAGCAAAACAGTGATCAGCAAGCCATCACATCCCCTTTGAGCGGATACATTGAAGCATATTATGTTCGTGCCGGAGATAGAGTCAAAAAAGGAGACAAAATAGCAAAAATAGTCTCAGCCGAACTTTCAAAAATGGCAGTAGATTATCAGTCGTTAAAAACACAATACGGTTATTTGGATAAAAATTTTCAATCCAATAAAGAGCTGTATGAGTGCGGGATGCTCTCTACTCAGGAGTTTACATCAAAACAAATCGAACGAGATGCCATGCTTTGGCAAATAAAAAGCATAGAAGCCACTCTTAAAACATCAAATATTAAACCGGAAGCACTTAACACTCCAAACTCTGCATACTTTATTTATGCAACCGCTTCAGGGAGTATTTCTGAGATTATTCAGCCTCTTGGTTCATACGTAAAAGAAGACACCTCAATAGCGCTCATTATCAATAAAAATGCCTTCTTTTTAGAGTGCTATGTTCCTCAGCGTTACGCTATGAATGTAAAAAATGGGCAAAAGGTGCTTATAAAAAATAACGCATCAACTCCTATATACGGGAAGGTTGAGCGTATTTTGCCGTCGATAGATGAAAAAACTCAGCGTATAAGTGTTTTGGCTTCTATAGAACCTTCTTTGCAAGAGCTTTATCTAAACCAATATGTCGGTGCAACTATCTACACCCAAAAAGACAAAAACTATCTCTCTGTGAAAAAATCTGCACTCACCTTTTTTCAAAATGAGTGGGTTGTATTTGTTCCAGTACAAAAAAGCCTTTCTGCAAAACAAGAAGAGCATGGAGAACATGGAGAACTTGATGAGCATAAAGAGAGTCCCCAGTACGAAGCCAGAGTAGTTGAAATAATCACCAAAGATGATGATTATATTGCAATTCGTGGGCTAGAGGAAGGTGAGAGCTATGTCAGCGATAAAAGCTATTATGTAAAATCGATGCTGTTAAAATCAGCTATCGGTGAGCATGGGCATTGATAGGAAATTATGATGATAAATAAACTTATAGATACTGCCCTTAAATACCGTGTTTTGGTCCTTGTAGCGTTCCTTGCTGTTATTGCTTTTGGAATAAAATCATATCATGAGATACCTGTTGATGCATTTCCGGACATTACTCCAAAGCAGGTCGTCATTTATACCGAAAGTCCCGGTAATTCCGCCGAAGATATTGAAAAACTAATCACCTATCCGATTGAATCAGCACTCTCTGGTATGGCAGGTGTCAAAATGATTATGTCCAACTCTATTTTTGGACTTTCCTATGTATCCATCTTTTTTGAAGACAATATGGACATCTATTTTCTCCGCCAGCTGGTTAATGAACGCCTAAGCGGTGTTGAGATACCACAAGGATGGGGAAAACCTGCACTTGGTCCCAATACCACCGGTCTTGGTCAAGTACTTTGGTATCAAATATATGATAAAACAGGGCGGTTTTCGCTGAGTGAATTGCGACAACTTCAAGAATATGTCGTAGCTCCGTTATATAAAAGCGTATCAGGGGTTGAAGAGGTTACGGGATGGGGAGGTCATGAAAAGCAGTATGATGTACTCATCGACACACAAAAGCTTCAAGATTTCGATATAACATACGATAGTGTGGTTAATGCTTTACAAAAAAGCAACAGTGCGGCAGGAGGACAATATCTCGAATTTAACCAAGAGCAATATCTTATACGAGGCGTAGGTCTTTACAGTTCATTGGATGATATTCGAAATACTCCAATAAAACATCTAAACGGGGATTCTATAACCATTAACGATGTCGCAGAAGTCAAAGAAGGGACATCGCCACGATTCGGAGCGGTATCGGTTGATGGAAAGGAAGCTGTTATGGGGATGGTGTTGCAACGCACCCAGACCAATGCGGCTGATGTTGTCGAACAACTCAAGGCAAAAACAAAAACAGTCAACGCAACGCTTCCAGAAGGTGTCAGCATCAAACTTTTATACGACCGCACAGAAATAACAAAAAAAGCTGTTGATACAATGGATGTGGCGCTGCTGGGCGGAATGATACTTGTAGGAATCGTTCTGTTCTTATTTTTATTTGAGTTACGTTCGGCATTTATCGTTATTCTCTCGCTTCCAGTTTCATTGCTAATAGCTTTTTTACTAATGGATTATTATGGACTTAGTGCCAATTTGATGAGTTTAAGCGGTCTGGCTATTGCCGTGGGTATGATTGTTGACGGAACAGTTGTTATAGTCGAAAATAGCTTTAGAAAGCTGCATGACCATCCTAATGCTTCTCGATTTGAAGTCATTTCTGGGGCAGCCAAAGA
>MIBZ01000025.1:7486-7863 GCA_001829675.1 Sulfurimonas sp. RIFCSPLOWO2_12_36_12
GAGAGATTTATGAGCGACTATTGGTCTGCCCTGATCATCCTGATAATCTTTTTGCAACTGTGAGAATGTATTGTCCTCACTGCTCAAGCCTAAATGTGGAAAAATTAAACCTAGTTGAGCACAAAGTGTGTGGATATATTGCCGATATGAAAGAGTTTGGTGTAAGCTTTTTAGAAAAAATTGAGCAATGCCCAAAATGTAAAAGAGAAGTCACTGATCAGAAAAAAGAGATACGTCTTCCAGGCGGATGGCATGCATGTAATACATGCAAGCAAAAATTTGACAACATTGTAATCAAATTACACTGTATAAAACAAAACCACGACTTTACACTAGAGTCTGCAAAGACACTTTTTATCCCATGCTATAAAATTAAC
>MIBZ01000026.1:0-79669 GCA_001829675.1 Sulfurimonas sp. RIFCSPLOWO2_12_36_12
AACCGATATCGGTCTTGAGGCTGATATAAAGTACATCACAACGGGCGATTCTACCGTTTATGATGTTAGGGCAAAAGTTGATTACACTTTTGATTTTACTCCTGCTATTCAACCTGCTTTAGAGGTAGGCTATAGAGTTCAAAAGCTAGATATTGACGAAAGCGATGTTGATGCAAAACTAGATATCGAATTCTCTGGATTTTACGCAGGTTTGATGCTTCGTTTTTAAGCTTTTCAATCCATCCATTTTCGAGGGTCGTAGCCGTCAGTCGGTCGCACAACCCTCTCTTTTGGCAGCTCTTTTACCATAGTTATAACTTCGGCTTCGTCAACAGGGCTTTTTCTAAAAGAGTTTTCAACTTCTACAAATCCATGTTTTTTAAAAAAACCGACTGTTTTTTCATTATTTAAAACACTAACGCTCATTCTCTCAAAAACCGCGCCAGCTTCTAAAAATAGCTGTTCCAGCATTGCAGAGCCGATGCCTTGATTTCTAAATTCAGGCATAACCGCGATTGTTAAGATTGGCGTTTCCTCATCTATAAAAGCGTTTGCTTTGTCGTCCTCTTTTAAAAGTCGTATCCAAGCACCGCCTGCGATTTTATGCTCACTTAGAGCATAAAGTCCGAGATCTTTTGAGGATAATCCGTAAAATCTGCAGTAGATGTCAAGCTCCGGAAAATCTTGGAGTTTTTTGTTCGCCTCATCAAGACGGTAGGCATAGTGGAGCATATCGGTTGCAATTTTTTGCTCTGAAGACCTTAGAAAATAGAGTGTTGGTTTCATTATGTTTTATATCAGACTAAGTCCGACTTTTCCTTTTTCTTCATCTATTGAGACAACCTCTATTTGAGGCAGATATTGGTTTAGAGATAAAACTTCAAGCGGATGTGAAATTTTGGTCGGACTCATTTTTGAGATGTGAATCATGCCGTCATTTTTGAGCCCAATGTCCACAAATGCGCCAAAATCGGCAATATTTCTGACAACGCCTGAGACAAAACTCCCGACACTTAGCATTTTAATATCCGTTATGCCGTCCTTAAACGGGATAGGCGGCAACTCTTCTCTTGGGTCAAATCCTGGTTTTTGCAGCTCTTTGATGATGTCTTTTAGCGTCTCTTCTCCAACGCCAAGCTCCGCAGATTTTTGCTTGATATCAATAGTTGCCAAATCCAAACCGATAAGTTTTTTCGCAACTTCATAACTCTCAGGATGAATTCCGCTGTTGTCAAAAATATTTTTACTGTTTTTGATACGGATAAATCCGACAGCCTGTTCATAAGCTTTTTTACCTAAACCTTTTACTTTTAAGAGCTGCTCTTTAGTCTTAAACACACCGTTTTCTTCTCTAAAAGCGATGATATTTTGAGCCACTTTTGCCCCAACTCCGGCTACATAAGCCAGAAGCGAAGCCGATGCCGAGTTTATGTCAACACCGACGCGGTTTACTAGGTCTTGCGTAACATCGGTCAGTTTTTTCTCTAAAAGTTTTTGGTCAACATCGTGCTGATACTGCCCGATACCCAAACTTTTCGGGTCTATTTTAACAAGTGCAGCCATCGGGTCTTGAAGCCTCTGCGCTATTGAGATAGCACCTCTTATTGTTACATCAAGGTTTGGATACTCCTGCGAGGCTATCTTTGAAGCGGAGTAAACTGAAGCACCGGCTTCTGATACAACCGTATAGTTTAGTTTCGCATTCTCATCTCTGTTAAGTCGTGCAAAAAACTCCTGAGTCTCCCTTGAGCCTGTTCCGTTTCCAATAGCTACGCCGGTAATGTTATACTTTTTTGTAAGAAGAAGCACCTTCTTTTTGGAGTTTTCATAATCTTTCTGAGGCTCTGTCGGGTAGATAACACACGACTCCAAATAATTTCCGTTCTCATCTATGACGGCTAGTTTGCATCCGGTTCTAAATGCGGGGTCAACTCCTAAGATAACTCTTTTAGTTACCGGCGGAGTCATAAGAAGCTGGTTTAGGTTTTTGCCAAAAACAGATATTGCCGCTATGTCGGCTCGCTCTTTTAACTCAGAGTGCACTTCTCTCTCGATTGAGGGAAGCATAAGGCGTTTTAATCCGTCTCTGTATGCTTCAAAAAGCAGCTCTTTTGAACTTGAAGCATTGCGGGGAATTTTGTACTCTCTTATGTTTGCTTCGATTCGCTCTATATCAACGGCTATCTTTACTGATAGCTCTTTTTCGTTAACTCCGCGCATAACAGCTAAATAGCGGTGAGACGGAATGTAGGCGACTTTTTCACTTTTACCGGCAAAGTTTTTAAAAGTGCCGTTTTCGTCGAAATTCTTTGTTTTTTTAATCTCTAAAATGCCTTGGCGAAGCATATTGCTACGGATGGCTTCACGCTCGCGAGGCATATCGGCGTAACGCTCAGCTAAAATATCCTGCGCACCGGAAATGGCTTCATCTACAGAGGCAACATTGCCTTTTATAAACTCCTTGGCTTTTGCCTTAAACTCCTCAATACTCAACTGTGCTTTTTCTAAAATGTTAGCAAGCGGTGTCAGCCCATTTTCTATGGCGGTTGCGGCACGGGAGTTTTTTTTCTCTTTGTATGGACGGTAGATGTCCTCCAAAACGCGCAAACTATCCGCTTCATCTATGCTTTTTTTGATAGCCTCGCTCAAAATTGCTCTCTCGGCGATGAGCCTTGAGACCTCCTCTTTTCGCTCTAAGAGTTTTTTGGCACTTATGTAAATTGTCTCAAACTCACGAAGCACTTCATCATCTGCTCCGCCCGTCATCTCTTTGCGGTATCGGGCTATAAAAGGAATCGTCGAACCCTCGTCAAGAAGCTTTAAAATATTTTCTATATGCTCTTTTTTTAAAGCCGTTTTTTTGGTTAGTAAATTTATTAAATTGTTAATATTTTTTTCCTACGCACTCAATAAAATCTTTTTCGCTCAAATCTTCCACAAGCGTTTTAAAATTTTTAAGAGCAAACAGTTTTACATCTTCGCTTTTAAGGGCTTTTAGCTCGTTTGAGAAACCGCCCTTTGAGATAATTACGGAGATATCCGGCGTAAGCTCTGCCGCATCACACTGCTCTTTTAATCTTGTAAGTTCACTCTTTTTTGCTTTGGAATTTGAGTATTTGCAAATTCCCGCAATGATTTTTCCAGAAGCGGTTTTTGCCAGAATGTCTATCTGTGTATTTCTGTCCCAATAGCTTCCTATCTCTGCGATAGGGTCATCTTTGAAGCTTTTTTTCATAACTTCCATTGAGAGCTTTTTAAAAGTAAGCTCGTAAAACTCGCTCTTGCGGTTATTAAACTGCTCTTTTGCCTCTTTGTAATCACCCTCTTTTATGGTTTTAAAAAACGGAGAAACAAATGCAAACCAAAAACGCATAAAAGGGGTGTTGAAATTTAGCTTCTCATCAATCTTTTCATCTGAATCAGGCGGAGATTCTAGCGGAAATTCAGTTTTTAGGAGATTTTTACTGCAAAGTGCGTCAATGGCATTTTCGCCCTCATTTCTTGATATGCGAGCTCTCTTTAGCGCAGAGTGAACTCTCCCATCCCCCATTGCAACGGCACTAAGAAGTGAGTGACTCACTTTGTCGCTCTGCGTAATCTTTGTAATATCACCGTGAATGTAGGTATAGTTTTTTAAAACCTTGCTCTCTATAAGCTCCTCAAGGCTCTTAGTCATATCAACACTCCAGCTTGTCCCGCCAAAAACAGAAAAATACTCTATCGCCTGCTCAAGCTCTTGCGGCTTATTTTGAAAACAAAAAGAGCGAAACTGCTCTAAAAATGTGGGATATTTTGCCATGAGAAAGCCTTTGGTTGGTTTTTGAAATTATACTTGAATTATGCGTAAATACGAGTTAGATTGGATGTAATTCTTTATTACATCTAATTTATTAAAACGCCACCGTATAATTAAATCCGCTCCAAAATTGGGGGTCTGCTCCTTTGGTTGAAGCGTTTAATGTTAAAGTAAATCTTCCTATGTCGAATGTGCTTTCAATTCCAAGAGTTGCTCTCATCCAATCTCTTTTATACTTTTCCCCATTTATTTGAAATGATTGCAAACCAATCAACTCCCCACTTATACCATTAGCTTCTTTATCTGTTCTATGAACCCCTTCTAAAGTTGTTATAAGTCTATTGTCTTCATTGAGTTGAAAGTTGGAATCAATACCGTATCGATAATCGGTTACACTCTCTTTATATGCATCAAATTGTGCTGGAAATCCTCCGCTTATTTCAGTATATCCATCTGTTTTTAATTTAATATGATTGTATTCTACATAAGGGTGAAATAAGTCTTCTTTTGCATGCCATTGAAGTCTTGCTCTAAAAGCCTCTATTTTTTGATCTGTGCCGGCATAAGAGGCATCTAAGTTGCCGGCATTTTCATACCCTCGTTTGATGTCAAAATCATTTTTACCATAAAGATAAGTCAAAGTAGCATACAGAGGTATTTGTGTGAGAAATTTTATGTCTGTATCAATAGCTACATAATACCCGTCTGCCTCACTTTTACCGTTATACAAAAGATCGCTCTCCCCACTAGTTCTTCCATAAGCAATACTGTATTTTATATCTTGATTATAACTATATCCCACGCCGATTTCGGCAAGATAAAAATCGTCTTTGGAGTCATATCGTTTATCACGAATATAATCTCCTGCAAGCCACATATAGTATTTGTCATCTATTGCTCTGTTTGCTCCAGGGTGTCCATGTGCTCCATGTAGTGCAGTTTGAGCTAGATTTATCCCTTGCGTAGTCATATTACTAACACTTGCAATAGAGTTTATTAAAGTGGTAAGACCTATAAGTCCGCTCCCACCTCTTGCAATAAAAGCTTCCAGCCCATTAGATGAACTACCATACCCAACGACTACATTTCCATCGTCACTAACTCCGGTTGCACCGAGACCACTCCAGCCTGTTAAGGTATAACCATCCTCCGCTAACCATTCGTTCAAAGATTGCATACCTGTCGCTTGTGTCCAGCGAAATGCTTCTCTTCCGCTCCCTGTAGTGCCATCACCTACAACTACACTTCCATCGGCATTGACTCCTACGGCATAACTATTAAAAGCACCGCCTGCTAAATCTCCAAGACCAATCATACCTGCTTCTGTCCAGCGAAATGCTTCATACCCATTCTCTGAATGACTCTCTCCAACAACTACGCTTCCATCAGCGCTAACGGCATATGCTGCACTATAAAAAGTACCGCCTGCCAAATCTCCAATACCAACCATTTCATCTGCCTGCGTCCAGCGAAATGCTTCGTCTCCATTGGCAGAGTCACCATACCCGACAACTACGCTTCCATCAGCACTGACACTGGAGGCATAGCTATAAGAACCGCCGCCTGCTAAATACCCAAGACCAAGCATGTTATCTGCTTGTGTCCAGCGAAAGGCTTCGTCTCCCATAGCAGAATCGCCATGTCCAACAATTACGCTTCCATCAGCACTAACATCAAAAGCATAACTATAAGAGCCGCCTGCCAGACTTCCAAGACCAACCATACCTGCTTCTGTCCAGCGAAAGGCTTCATCTCCATCAGTTGAACGGCTATATCCTACTACTACGCTTCCATCAGCATTCGCGCTAAAAGCCTCACTCTTAAAAATCCCACCTGCTAAATCTCCAAGACCAATCATACCTGCTTCTGTCCAGCGAAAGGCTTCATCTCCATCGGCTGAACGGCTATATCCTACCACTACGCTTCCATCGGCGCTTATAGCATAAGCCTCACTCTTAAAAATCCCACCTGTTAAATCCCCAAGACCATTTATAGAAGCACTGTAGAGATGTGAAGATGAGAGTAGTAATAGTGAAGCTGCTGCCGATATTTTTGATTTATTTTTCATTTTTTCTATCCTCTTTAAATTATAAAAATCGAAACAAATTTTTATATCCGTTTCTTAAATATCTTTTTAACACCAAAATAATCATATATTTGCATAATCTTTAATACTATCAAATAAATAATGATAATTCCCTGAAATATTCACAAGACATAATGGTATATAATGGGGAAAAAAATTGAAACAGCATATTTGCTTGACAAAATAATGAATGTAGTATATACTTTAAAATATATATTTAAAAGGATTTAACATGACAGCGGTAGCCAAATTATTTAAAAATGGTCAGAGCCAAGCAGTTAGATTGCCAAAAGAGTTTCGTTTTGAAAATCAAGAGGAGCTCTTTATAAAAAAAATTGAAGATGGCGTTATATTGATGCCAAAACATGATAAAAGCGTATGGGATCATATGTTTGAAAGATTAAATGAGTTTTCAGATGATTTTATGCTAACAAGAGAGCAACCTGCACAAGAGAGAGAGGGTCTGTTTTGAGCAGATGTATGCTAGATACGAATATTTGTATATATATTATTAAAAATAAGCCAAGCAGCGTAAGAGAGAAGCTTAGAGAGTTTGATATCGGGGATTTGGCAATTTCAACAATAACCGTAAGCGAGCTTTATTATGGAGTGTATAAGAGTCAATATATTGAAAAAAATCTCCTAGCACTCGAGCACTTTTTAAAACCTTTTGATATTTTGGAGTATGATTTTAAAGCATCGATTGAGTATGGAAAAATGAGAGCTCAGCTCGAAAAAAAAGGAGAGGTAATAGGCGGGCTTGATATGATGATAGCTGCACATGCGCTTTCACAAAATATGATACTTATTACCAACAATACAAAAGAGTTTAAGAGGGTTGAAAATATAAAACTTGATAATTGGGTATAAAAAAACTGCCCATTGTATCGTTGTACAAGAACTCTATTAAGCTTATAGTGGTAAAATCTCGTCTTTATTTATCTCTCCTCATCGCTTAACAGGATAAAGCAGTCCCCTCCTAAGGGATAGCTCGAGGTTCGATTCCTCGTGGGGAGACCACTTACACTATCTTCAAAAACTCATTCAGCGGCGAAGAGTCCAGCGGTTTGTTTACCTCTTTGTTCTTTCGTGCGAAATCTATTTGAGACATTACTCCGCTTGTTCCGTCTTCATTAAGAAAAAGTCCGTTTGCTCTTATGCGCCCGAGTGTCTCGTTTTTCTCATTTTTAATATCAA
Organism: Sulfurimonas sp. RIFCSPLOWO2_12_36_12; assembly: GCA_001829675.1. Taxonomy (GTDB): domain Bacteria; phylum Campylobacterota; class Campylobacteria; order Campylobacterales; family Sulfurimonadaceae; genus Sulfurimonas. The sequence continues at coordinate 7,080 of MIBZ01000026.1, forward strand.
ACTGCCCGCTTGTATTGCCAAGATAAATAGCGCCTATACCGACTTCTCCAAGGGTAACAAGACGCTCTTCATCACTGTTTTTTACCCAGATACGAAGAGAGTCTAAAATCGGGTCATTTTCATCTATCCAGTTATTGTTGTCGCTGTCATACCTCTTTAAATCTGCAAACCCGTTTCCGTTTTGCATGCCAAAGAGTTCAAGCCCGTCATCGATTTTATTGTTTTTATTTTTATCAAGCGCTAAAAAACCGCTTCCGCCCTTAAGCATCGATATCTGGTCGCACTCGCCGTCTGCATCTATATCAAAAGAGAAGTTTTGAGTATCAAGGCTGGGCAACTCCCCGTCAAAGTTAAGAACCAGAGGGTCATAAAACTGCTGTCTTATAATCTCATTGTTTGAAACAAAAGAGTGTGACATCGAGATATCGATATTTATCTCAATTTTTTTGCAAGATGTTTGAATAAAACCGCTCATGCTGACATCGAGTTTTTGCGACTCTTTGTACTCTTTGTGCACTGAGACCTCGCGGCTTGTTAACCCGCTTACATCCATCTCTTTAAACTTATAATACTCTTTTGAATAATCTTTCATGTTTAGCGCAGACATAAGCTGTCCAATCAGCTCAAACTCAAGCCGTTTGCAAAATTCAACCTGCCTGTCCAGAGCCTCTGCCTCTTCTAGGCGTTTGGTATTTTGAGACTCCAGCTCACCAACGAAAGTTGTGATTGTGGTGCTGCTGCTCTTTGATGATTCAGAGTGAAGATTAAGTGCAAAATTCTCTATTTTCATAACTTCTCCTTTATATGTGTACAAAAGTTAAGATAAAAAATGTGGAGCAAAACTTATTCCATTGCTATTCATACCTAAGTGCATCGATAGGATTTAGACGAGCCGCTTTTCGTGCCGGAAAATAGCCAAAAACTATCCCCACTAAGGTAGAAAATAAAAAAGCGATGATAACGATAAGGGTGTTGAAAATCAGAGGAAGTTCAAAGAATAGACTGATTCCGACTCCAACGCTGACCCCCAAAACGATACCGATGATTCCGCCGAGTGAAGCAAGAACTATCGCCTCAACCAAAAACTGAAGTAGAACCTCCCTCTCCATTGCACCGATAGCAAGGCGTATCCCGATTTCACGAGTTCGCTCTGTCACTGAAACAAGCATGATATTCATAATCCCTATACCGCCTACAAGCAGACTGATAGCCGCAACGGCTCCGAGCAAAATTGTCAGCATCTGTGTCGTGGATGAAAGTGTTTGAACCATCTCTCGCATATCGTGTACATGGAAATCGTTATCTTCATTAAGAGAAATACGGCGGCGTTCCTGCATAAGAAGTGTTGTAGAGGATTTTACATCTTCTATTACCGATGAACTATTTGCCGAAATCATAATTCTGGCAATATCCTGATTTCCGCTGATACGGCGTTGAAACATCCGAATAGGGGTAACTACAATATCATCTTGATCCATCCCGAACATCGCCGCACCTTTGGACTCAAGCAGCCCTATAACTTCGCAAGAAAAGTTTTCCAACCGCAGCGAAGTTCCTATCGGATTTTGCTCTGCGTAAAGCTCTTTTTTTACACTCGCTCCGATAACACATACCGTTTTCCCGCCTCGAAGTTCAGCCTCGCTGAAATTTCTCCCCGACGCAAAAACCCAATCTTTGACGATAAAATAGTCGTTATCGCTACCTTCAACGGTTGTTGAGTAGTTTTGATTGCCGTAAACTGCGCGAATCGTGCTTGAACCTACAGGTGCCGCACCGCGAATATTTCCTATCTCCTTTTTTATCGCCTCAACATCGCTGTGTGTAAATCGTTTTGCCGTAAGGTTGCTGCTCGGCGGTCCTTTGCGTTCCTGCCCCGGAATTACCATGAGCATATTCGTACCCAGTTTTGATATGCTTTGCGTTACATAAGCGGTTGTTGCATCGCCCAACATTACCATGGCAATAACAGATGCTATCCCTATGACGATTCCAAGCGTTGTCAAAGCCGACCTCATGGCACTTCTGCGGATTTCTCTAAGTGCCAGTAAAAAAGCGTTCCAAATCATGTGGTTATCTTCTCTTCATAAGTTTTGTCAATTCCGCCGTCACGGAAACGGATAATCCGAGAAGCATATGCCGCCATCTCTTTTTCATGGGTTACCATGATAATGGTTATCCCCTTATCTTTGTTAAACGACTGCAATAAATTCATAATCTCTATACTTTTAGCGGTATCAAGATTTCCCGTCGGCTCATCGGCTAATAGAATAAACGGATCCGTTACAATCGCCCGTGCAATGGCGACACGCTGCTGCTGTCCGCCTGATAGCTCCCCCGGAGTGTGATGTGCCACATCCTCCAGTCCCACATTTTTTAGAGCTTCCATTGCCATTTCACGCCTCTTGTGAGCAGGAAATCCTCTATAAAGAAGAGGAAGCTCCACATTTTCGACCGCAGTCGTTTTACCCAGCAGATTGAATCCCTGAAAAATAAAACCGATGTAGTTGCGACGAAGAAGCGTCCTCTCATCAAGCGAAAGATTTCCCACATCGACTCCGCCGAAAAGATATTCGCCGCTGCTAAGAGTATCAAGACAGCCGATGATATTCATCGCCGTTGATTTTCCTGAACCGCTCGGACCCATAATCGCTACAAACTCCCCTTGTGTAATCTTTAAATCTACACCTCTAAGAGCATAAGTTGTAGCCTCTTTCTCTCCGTACGATTTAACGACTTCACGAAGTTCGATAACAGACCTCTTCATCTCTTGTGTCATGGTTTGTTTATTCCGATAATAATGTTATCTCCGACTTTTAAAGTCGATTCGCTAACAACTGTAAATGCACCGTCGCTTTTCCCGCTCTTAAGTGCTACCTTTAGAGGTTTATTTTCTTGCAATACCCATACATGCGATGTTTGTGCAGACTCTTTAGCCTTTTTTTCACTCTCTTTTTGGCTCTCTTGCGGTGTAAAACGAAGCGCCGCATTAGGCACGCAAAGCATATTCTCCAAAACTCCCGTAGTGATGGAAGCCGAGACCGTCATTCCAGGGCGTAACAATAAGTTGCTGTTATCAACCTCAACAACCGCATCATAAGTCACGACTCCGTTGATGATTTCAGAGTTTAGGCGAACCTGTGTGATGGTGCCGCTAAATTTTTTATCCGAATAGGCATCGACTGTAAATTGAACTTTTTGCCCTTCACGCACCTCGCCGATATCAGCTTCATCAACACTCAAGATTACACGCATTTTTGTGAGATTCTCTGCCATTTTAAAAAGAATCGGCGTCTGCATCGTAGCAGCTACGGTTTGCCCCGGCTCAACCTTACGCTCTAAGACAATACCGTTTATGGGAGAGACGACGATAGCTTTGTGCAGATTGTCTTCATTTGCCGTCAGTTCCGCAGATGCCTGTTTTGTTTGAGCAACTGCCGCATCATGTAGAGCTTTGGCTCTCTCCATCGAAGATACAGCCTCATCTAACTCTTTTTTTGACGGATAGTTGCCGAGTGTTGAAGTGTACATTTTATCTACTCTCTCCCACTCGCTCTGTGCATATACCAGAGATGCTTTAGCTTCTGCCACATTGGCTCTATATCGCGAGAGAGCCGCTTTTGAACTTGCAACGGAAGAACCGAGACGGGTAGTATCGAGTTTTGCCATAATCTGTCCGACTTTTACACGGCTGTTAAAATCAACTAAAACTTCACGGATAGTTCCCGAGACCTCGATTCCCACATCAACGCTGTTTGTCGGTTCAAGATTTCCTGTTGCAGATACGGTTGTCGTGAGACTCCTTAACTCGACCGGTACGCTTTGATAGGAGACGATATCTTTTTTGCTATAAAATTTATAATATATGCCTCCGCCCAAAAGAAGAAGCAGGAAAACTGCTATCCAAATATATTTTTTAGAAGATTTTTTGGAGCCTTGAGAGAGTGTTTTTTGTATAGCATCTGTTGATGGAATCATTTTGTCTCCTTGTTTGCGCTCGTGGCAAAATGTAGTTTTGAGAGTTCAAGTTGTATGTTTATCTCATTTATCTTAATGGTGTACTCATCGATTGTTTTGGAATTTTTTAGGGTTTGCAAATCATATCCGGTCTTATATCCGGACTCTACGCCTGCTCGGATAACGCTTATGAGGTCATCATAAAGAGAGAGGTTTTTTGAAGTAATCTCTATATAACGGCTGTAGCTTTTTATAAGTTCGATAGATTGCAAGTAGGATGCTCTCATTCCGCGCTCTTTATCTTGAGTATCGGCGGCTTGTTTTAAATAAATCGCTTTAGCCTCCTCTTTAGCGGCAGAAGCGTTATAGGCAAGAGGGAGATTGATTGAAATTCCGGCACTGTAAAAATCACCGTTATATCCGCCTAGTTGCTCTTTTGAGTCATAATTTTGATACCCGAGAGAGCCGTTTAGGGCGATGGAGGGAAGATAGCTGCTCTTTGTCACTTGATAGAGATGCTCATAAGTTTGGCTTTGGGCACGGGCATAACGCAAATCAAAACTGTTTTGAAGATACTCTCTCTCATCAACCAAATCAAAAGAGTAAAGAGGATAAGAATCCGGATCTATATCGCTGAGTTTTGAAATATCTAGCCGTGCTTTTGCCATGGCATACTCAAGCGAAACATAGTTTTTCTGCTCACTGCTTTTACTCATAAGCGCATTGTTAAGCTCGGTAATATCTGCTTTGCCTGCATCGTAAAGATGTCGTTTTATAAAAATCTCAATATCGTAGTTGGCAAGTCTTTTGCCGCTTTGCTCCAACTCATAACCGTTTTTTTTGTAGTTCAGAAGTGCGGTAAACAGCTCCTCATTTAAAGCGGCAATCTGCTGATTCAGCCCTATCTCATCGGCTCTCTTTTTCGCATCGGCATAGTTAATCTGATATGTGATTCCTCCTGAGCGAAAAATATCCTGAGATATGGAAGCTGAGATTTTTTTCATGTCGCCGCGAGTATCATTTGCGCTTTTATCGTAACCATACGAGCCGCTGAGATTGAGCGGTGCTATCCAGTTATCTCGCAGTTTTTCATGCGCTGCTTCATACTGTTTTTGCTGTTGATGCAGAAGATTTTGTTTCTCCTCAGATAGCAGCTGGACATCTTGTGCATTTAGAGCAGTACCAACGAGTAAAAATATAGTGAAATAAAATTTAGTTTGCGTTTTCATAACTGTAATATAGCCTCTTTTATTTAAAATTATAGAAAATCTCAAAACAATTCAATCCATTTTGATAGAAGTATTTAAGAGTAAAACCATGTTTTTGTACTATTGAATTTGTAAGATACAACCCTAACCCCAGTCCCGCAGACGAGCCTTCATAAGCACGGTTAAAGGGCTTTGAAAAATCTCTTTTTGCCTCCGGTATTTCATCGCCGAGACTATAAATTTTGATTGAATCGATAGAGATTACAACCGTCGGTTTTTCCTTGCCGTACCTAAGAGCATTATCAAGCAAATTTTTAATAGCAATGGCAAAGAGTTCAAAATCAACCCAGATTATCAGTCCAGACTCCTCTCCTTTGAGAGTAAAAGTATCTCTTTCACATAGCAGCAAATCGTATGCATGATCAAGTATATCGACAAAACGGTACTCCACACGGCTCAAACTCCATGCTCCGCTGCTGAAGCGTTCTATCTTTGCAAACTCGTCAAGAAGATAGTTCATTCTAACAAATATCCTACCCAGCCTCTCTTGCTCATGGCTTGGTTCAAGAGACTCGCATGTGAGAGATCCTTTCATAATAGGCGTTTTAAGTTCATGAAGAACATTGCGTAAAAAGAGACTTCGTGCTTCTCTCATTGATGCAATTTTTTCCAGTACAAGATTGAACTCTTTTGTAACTTCTGAAATCTCATCTTTGCCGTTTGAGGGCGCATCCAAAGAGATATCTCCCTCTTTAAACATACGGATAGCATTTTTAAGACGATAGAGCGGAAGCAGTTTTCTAAACAGATATGCAAAAAATATTAAGATAAGCGTATCAATTCCTGCTACTACTGCCCAAAGTAAAAAAAAGTCTTGCTCTGAAATATCTTCAAGCACTTCACCACCCCTAAAGTTAGGCGGCGGTATAAAATCAGGATGAGGCTCTTTAAAACCAAAAGGCGGCCTTGGCGGTGGAAGATGGATAAAGAAACTCTTTCCGCCATACTTTAGCATTTTTGCAAAAGGGAGTTCAAGAATCACCTCTCCTTTTTCAAGCAGAGTTGCGGACGACATCGAAGAGGGTCGTATCATAAGATGTTTTAAAGTCGTCTCGTCTCTCTCATGTATAACTCTCTCGGCGAGAAAAAATCGTCTCAGTTGCTCTTCTTCATGACGCTTTTGTGTGTACTCCAAAGCAACCCAAAAAAGAGCATTTATAAGAGTAAAGATAAAGAGGAAAAAGAGGCTTATAATGGTAAGCACAGAGTGTTTATTGATTGACAAATTTATATCCTATACCTCGTACAGTGAGAATGTATCGGGGATTTTTTGTATCATCTCCTATCTTTTGGCGGATTCGTCCCATAATGACATCAATGCTTTTTAGAGAGCTTTCATACTTTATAGAGCCGATATTCATTAAAAGTTCTTCACGAGAGATGACTGTTCTTGCTTTTTGAATCATATAGGAGAGTATCTCATACTCGGCAGGCGTTATACGCAGAGGCAATGAGTTTTTCATAATCTCATGTGCACCCTCGTCTACATGAAAAGGCGTATTTGCTTTAGAAATTTCAGGGTTCATACGCCTCATAATCGCATCAATGCGAAATAACAGCTCATCGGGGTTATATGGTTTTGGAAGATAATCATCCGCCCCATAATCAAACGCCGTCTTTTTATCTTCTATGCTTGAGCGTGCCGAAGAGATAATAATGGGAATAGTGCTTCCTTGGCGAATAAGACGGCAGATTGTAAGTCCGTCCATCTGAGGCAGTGAGAGATCAAGAATCAACAAATCAAATTTTTGATTTCGAAAAAGCTCTAAACCCTCAAGCGGCGCTAAGGCTATTGTTACCTCAACGGCATCTTTGAGGAGACGCTTTTGTAACAATTGTGCCAGCTCTTTATCATCTTCTATCATCAGTAGTTTCAACATGCCTAGAATTCTATCTGTTTAGGAGTAAATAAAAAGTAACATGCCCAAAATGGGCATGTAGTATTGTTACGCACTTAAGTTGAGCGTAGAAGTGCTGTTTGAAGATGAATTTGAACTATAGTAGGAGAGAAGACTCTCAAGCATAGCAGTTTTCAACTTAGAAAATTTATCATCTGAAGATGTACTGCTTGATGTAGCGCTAGAGTCTGCAGACTCCTCCCTCGCCCCCAAGAGCAACTCTTCAAGAGATACTGTTCCGTCTTGGTTGGTATCTAATGCAGAGAAAGTTTGACTCTGAGAATCACTTTGCGACTCATTCCCTCCTCCCGATGGCGGAGGTGGCGGAGGCGGCATTGAACCCATCTCCTTAGCCCCTTGAGGATGTTCAGGCTTGGATGCTTCAAGTGCCGCCATAAACTCTTCACTGCTCATTGAACCGTTGCTATCGGTATCAATGCGTGCAAAAATATCCGCACTCGAATCTGATTGCAAAGCAGACGCAAATTCACTGGAATCGATACTCCCGCTTCCATCGCTATCTAACGAACTCATCAGCTCTGCCGCAATTGCCTCAAAATCAGGTTTTGATTTTTGTGCAGTTGAAGAGGTCGCAGACGAATTGTATGATGTATAAGCACTATAATTAGAACTTACAGTCATGGTATGCTCCTTATTTTGTGTAGTAAAGAATAGAACTAAAAGCGTTAAAATACTTTACCCATCTGTAACAATAAATCAAATAGAGTAACAAATCGGTAACACTTGTGGCATGGTTCACATCTATTTTTTATCGATAAATGCTATACTTTAGCATGATTAATTTATCGCTAAATAAACAACTCGGTATTGTTATGCCAAGCACAAACAGGGCGTTGGCAGTAGTTTTAGAGCAGGCGACTCCAAAAGAGCTTGATACGATTTTAAAAGATAAAGATTTAAAGTCCATCGTAAGCTCTCTGCTTAAAGAGAGTGCGCAGAGTTCAGAGTCCGACAAAACTCTTTTAAATCTTGTAAAGAACAATCCAACACTAAAAGATTTGGGCAATGTCTCAAACACTATAAAAGAGCTGCTAAATACTCTAAAATCAGATAAAAATCCTCTGCCTATAGAGAACACTCTAAAAAAATTTCTTATTGATATAAAAGAGCTTAATGAACCTATCTTAAAACAAAAGCTTGAAAATTCAGGTGTTTTTTTAGAATCAAAGCTAAAAAATGTGCAAAATCCTCAACTGGAGCTGAAAAATCTGCTACTCACTCTTGAAAAAAGTGTTGCAAAAAGTGAGATGCCAAGTGCAAAAGCCGTACATCAAAACATCAAAGAGCTTCTTGCAACGCCAACTCTGAAAGAGGCAACAAACAGCGTCATTTTGCAAGCCCCAAAGAGTGAAACACCGGTTTTAAAAGAGATAGCAAAAAGTGTTGAAAATATTGTCTCAAAACTCACGGAAAATCTAAAGAGTGCTGATGTTGTAGTCACTAAAGGTTTTGAGAAACAGCTTGCCAAGATGGAACAGCTTATAAGTCCAAAAATGTTGAGTAGTGAAAATTTTAAACTCGCCTCGCTTCAAGATGTGTTACAACAAGTAAGCACACAAATTTCACAAAGTGTACAACTCTCTCAAAGCGCAACACCTGAAGCAAAAGGTTTACTGGATGAACTCGGTAGGGTTATTGAATCACTTAAAGTTATAGAGCAAAGCGTTACAACTCCAAAAGCGGCTCTGGACTCTTTGTTGGAAAAAAAAATTCCTCAAGAGATTCGCGCTACCGTTGAGGTTATAAAAAGTGTGATTGAGAAATCTGACCCTCTCTTTTCAAAAGAGACGCACTCTCTTACATCTAAATTGGCTCCTTTTAGCAACCCGCAAAGATTGGCACTCCAAGAGAGTGTCAAAGAGATTTTATCTGAGGATTTAAAGGCGGTTTTGTTAAAAGCGGGTGATGAGATAAGCAAATCATCGCATCCAAATCAGGCGGAGATTTTAAAACATGTAGACAAACTGCTGCTTCAAATAGATTATTTTCAACTGCTCTCCCACCTCTCAAACTCCTCTTCGCTCTACCTGCCGTTTTCATGGGAACAGTTAGAAGAGGGAAATATAAACATTAAAAAAGATAAAGAGGATAAGTTTTACTGCGACATTGATTTGAAATTAAAAGAGTACGGGGAACTCAAGCTTAAGCTTGCACTTTACGATGAAAACCAGATAAATATTCATATCTATTCGGATAGCGCTGAATTTAAAGAGATTGTAAAAGAGAATATCGCATCTCTGCGCTCGGCACTTATTGAGTCTCAAATCACTCCAAGAGAGATACGGATTTTTGATGCAGTTAAAAAAAATTCACCCTATGAGAGCAGTGAGAATCATATTAACATCGGATTTGAGGTAAAGGTATGAAAAAAGCAGCCGCCCTAAGATATGATAAAGACAAAGAAAATGCTCCCAGAGTTGTAGCCAAAGGGCAGGGAAACACTGCTGAGAACATCATAAAAATAGCCGAACTTCACAACCTGCCCATAAGAAAAGATGAAGACCTTATAGAACTTCTTTCAAAAGTCGAACTGGACAAAGAGGTTCCGCAAGCTCTTTATCGAGCCGTTGCAGAGGTGTTTAGTTTTATCTATAAAATGACGAAAAAGAGCTAGTTATTGGTACTCTTTTATTTGGGTTATATCTATCCCTTTTTCTTTTAACTTGTTTCCTATCTCAAGGACTATTTTGTTGTATTTTTCGGTTTCCATAAAACCCTCATATGCGTCCATTTTCCCCTCATACACTTTTGCTGCAATATTCTCTATCTCTGAAAGTGCTTTTTGCAGCTCTTCGTCTAAATCTTCAACTGTTTCTTCCATAAAAATCTCCTTTTTGTAAATTTTTTTTGTATTTTAACATAACTGATAAAACAGATATAATTGCATATATGATTTAGAGGACAAACGATGGGCGGCACAAAAAGAGCAAATATTAAAAGCGGCATGAGCGTGGCGATTGTACTCAAAGAAGACCAATCAAGCGGGCGATTAACAGACGGCATAGTCCGCGACATTTTGACCTCATCGGCGACGCATCCCCACGGCATTAAAGTTCGCCTTATGAGCCGTGAAGTCGGACGAGTAAAGGAGATATACTAAATGAATAAAAGAGATTTTTCAAACCTTCCTCTTACCAAAGAGATGCTTCATAACCTTAGTGAAATAGGCTATAAAGAGATGACGCCGATTCAAGAGGAGAGCTTGCCATACATACTTGATGGCAGAGATGTAATCGCTCAGGCAAAAACAGGAAGTGGTAAAACAGCCGCATTTGGCATAGGTCTGCTTCATAAACTCCAAGTCAAAAAGTTTAGAGTTCAGTCACTCATACTCTGCCCGACTCGTGAGTTAGCAGACCAAGTTGCAAAAGAGCTCCGCACTCTTGCTAGATTTTCACATAACATAAAGATTTTAACGCTTTGCGGCGGAACTGCTTTTGGTCCGCAACTCGGCTCGCTTCGCCACGGCGCGCACATCATTGTCGGAACTCCGGGGCGAATTTTAAAGCATCTGAAAAAAAAGACACTATCTCTTGAAGATGTCGATATGCTCGTGCTTGATGAAGCAGACAGAATGTTAGATATGGGATTTAGCGAAGAGATAAACGAGGTTTTGGAGTTTGTTCCAAAATCAAGACAAACGCTTCTCTTCTCTGCTACTTATACGGATGAGATTATGGGCATCAGCGCTTCCATTCAAAGAGATGCAATAAATGTAAAAACAACTTCAACCGAAGTTGCCAACAAGATAACGGAGCGATTTTACGAGGTGCAAAACTCTCAAAAACTAAAAACAGTTATAAATATCTTAAGCAATTTCAAACCGGAGAATGTTATAGTTTTTGCTAACACAAAGGCGGAAGTTCAAGAGGTTGCAGAGACTTTGCAAAAAAACAGAATCGACGCTCTCGCTATCCACGGCGATTTGGAACAGTACGAGAGAAACGATGTGTTAGTTCAGTTTGCTAACAAAAGCTGCCCCGTGTTAGTGGCAACAGATGTAGCAGCGCGCGGACTTGACATAAAAGAGCTCTCTATGGTTATAAACTATGACCTCCCCCACGGCGAAGAGACCTACACTCACCGCATAGGCAGAACGGCAAGAGCCGGCATGGAGGGCTTAGCATTTACGCTATTTAGTCCCTATGAAGAAGACAAAGCGTATGAGTATAAAAATACTACTCGCCTTTTTGAAGATGCCGAGGCTCTGAAAACTGTAAACGGTTTTGAGATGAAGCCGCAAAATATAACGCTTGTTATAGAGGGCGGAAAAAAAGATAAAGTTCGTGCAGGAGATTTGCTCGGTGCGCTTACCGGCGAGGCTGGGCTTGATGGCAACTCTATCGGAAAGATAGATATTTACGACAAACAGAGCTATGTTGCGATTGAGGCTAGTAAAATTGATGAAGCACACGAAAAGCTAAAAAACGGAAAAATCAAAGGTAAAAAGTTTTCAATTTGGATTCTTTAAAATATATAAATCACTACTCAGAAATAACAAAAACAGAGGTGTTAGAGCTAATAAAACAAGATAAGTTAGCTCTGCACCTAAAAACTAAGTACCCAAATCCGCATGTGATAAAAACTGACAAAGCACTCTTTAGCTATGTAAATGAGCTTAAAAACGCCCATATAAAAAATGCGCCGACTCTAAGCAAAGTTCTTTATGACGGCAAAATAAATGTTATTCACAATGCTTTAGGCACTCATCATATTATCTCAAGAGTTCAAGGCTCAAAACTAAAAAGCAAAAACGAGATTCGCGTAGCTTCGATGTTTAAGAGTGTGCCACAAGAGTTTTTAGAGATGATAGTTGTGCATGAGTTGGCGCATTTTAAGGTAAAAGAGCATAACAAAGCATTTTACAATCTATGCGAGTATATGCAGCCCTCCTATCATCAAACAGAGTTTGATGTAAGATTATATTTAACGCAGATGGATATTTTTGGCAAGATTGATGAGTGGAATTAGATTTGCTTAATCTCTAAAATATAAAGTTCTAAAGGAACAGTTGGTGAGAGAAGAAGTTTGTTTATTTTTAATTCAGAGCGTAGTTGATTTAGAAGAGGATTTGATTGTTGTTTTTCAAAATGGTGACCCCATCCTGATAAACAAGGCTTTTAAAAAGTTTTTTGTAGTTTCATCGGTAGAAGAGTACAAAAATGAGTTCGGCTCTTTTGTAAACAGCTTTGTTCCGCACCCATCATACTTCCATGCAGAAAAAATCACCAAGAGCGAGAATTGGTTTGATGCAATCTCAAAACTCCCAGAGATAGAAAGAGTTGTAAGCATGATGACGCCAAATTATGAACCGCATGCTTTTTCTGTAAATGTAGAAAAAATAGATGAGTATGTTATCGGTGTATTTACAAACATCACGCAGACGCTTATTAAGCGGATTATGATTGAAAATAACACAAGTATCGACAAGCAAAGCGGTGCTTACTCCAAAAACTACTTTTTGCATATGTTAACTAGTTATCAGGATGCAGTTGTTTTTAACAAAAAAACAGTCAGTGCAATTTTAATTAAAACAGAAAAAACAGAAGAAAATAATCTGGTGGAGTTGGTCAATTATTTCAAAAGCAAGATACGACAAGATGACATGTTGATTCGCTGGTCAAACGGCTCTTTCTTGCTTATCTCTCTTGTAGATACCCAAGTAAATGCTAAAAAAATGGTTGAAAAATTGTATAGAGACGATTGCACTTTTTCTCTCATAACCCAAAAAGAAAACGAGAGCATTAAAGAGCTTATAAAAAGAGTTGAGGGTTAATCTTCAACCTCTTTTTGCTCAAGATAGACAAGTTCGGAACAGTATCGCACATTGCTATTAATCGAAAGTTGTAAAAAGTGGAGATTCACTCACAGGGGCATAAGCTTAGAATGTAAAACCTTATTTCTGCCACTCTCTTTTGCTTCATATAGCATTTTATCCGCAGCCGTTATCAACTTTTCTTTACTATCACAACTATGTGGATACATAGTTGCCACTCCAACACTCGCGGTAAGCGTAGGAATAACTGAAGAATTTTTATTTTCTATACCTAAAGCGCGAATGTCTCCAACCAAATCATTCATCATATTAAACGAATTTTCGGCAGTAGTATCACCTAGTACTATTGCAAACTCTTCTCCACCGTATCTTGCACAAAGGTCGGCAGGTCTATGTACAAATTTTTTAAGCACGGCCCCTACTCTTCTTAAGCACTCGTCTCCAGCTTGATGTCCATAGGTATCATTTAACAACTTAAAATGGTCAAGGTCGATAATTGCTAGTGAGAGTGGTAACTTTAGGCGTGTACAACGCTTCCACTCGTTTTCCAAAAATTCATCAAAATATCTACGATTGGCGATATCGGTAAGTCCGTCAATACGAGATTGGTTTAATACTTTCTCTTCAGCGGATACTCTTTCTGTGATATTTTCATGTGAAATAACATAATATTCTTTATTATCTAGCCCAAACGGTACAACTCTCATCATAAACCATCTCTTTTCATATAGGCTATGACACGGATACTCAAAGTAAAAAAAATCTCTTACTTTGTTAATAACATCTCTTATACCCTCGGCTGCTTTAGCCCCAAGTTCATCGCCGCGTAATGCAGATTTGTCACACTCTTTGAGATAATTAACCTTATCCCAAATATTATGCATTGAGTAATTATTGGCTTCTCCAAATGCAACCCAATTTTTATTCACATATACAATCTCCCCATCTTTATCAATTACGGAGATATGTTGTGTTACCGTGTCAAGAACTAATTTTAAAAATTTATGCGAATTCATCATGATAAATCCTCCAAAAATTATATTACTGATGTTATATTTTATCGCAGTATTTGTAATTTTTGTAGTAGAAACTGAAAAATTAGTAAGGTCGAGAGGAGAGGAAAAACTCTTCAAAAAGCTTATCTGCTGATTTATAAATCAAGCTGTTCTTATCTGTTTTGACATTTTCAACTCTAACGCTTGTTTGCATTTTCATAAATTAGAATCCATTTGGAGTATAAAGTCAATGATAAATAGTTTTTTAATCCTCAATCTCTGCTATTTTTTTGTCATAATCTTGAGAAATCTCGTCAAACTCGCTTTGGATAATCTCTAAAAGTTCAAACATCTTCTCAACCTCTTTTTGCTCAAGAGAGACAAGTTTTGAAAACTCTATAATCTTAAAAGTGTCACCTTTGCTTGATGCTTCAAGCAGTTTCTTTTGATGAGAAGCTAAAAGCTCTTCTGATTTGATAATAGAGGCTTCGAGTTTTTCAATCCTCTTCTTCATAGGTGAAGTGAGTTTGTTTTTATCCCTGATTAGGTCTGCTTTTGCTTTTTTGTTATCTTTGAAAGAGCTTTTTGGTTTTTGTTTTACAAAATCATCCTCTTCCTCTTCCCAACCCATTTTTTCTAAAAAGAGGTCATATCCGCCGTCAAAATATTCCGCACCATTTTTTGCAAAGATAATAAGTCTATCACAAACACGGCGAAGCAACTCTTCCGAGTGGGTTACGACAATTACTGAGCCTTTAAAGCCTTGAATAGCCACCGTTAGAGCCTCTATTGAGTCCATATCCAAGTGGTTTGTTGGCTCATCAAGAAAGAGAAGATTTACATCTCTGGCTAAAATCTGCCCTAGCATTACACGGCTTTTTTCTCCACCGGATAGAAGAGAGACTTTTTTATCAGCGGTGTCTCCGCTAAACATCATAGCGCCCGCGATACCGCGAATATTTTGTGCGGAGAGCTTTGTATTGGCAGAGTGAATTTCGTCAAGCACTGTGCTGTTTGGATGCAGTCTTGCAATGTTTGTCTGTCCAAAGTGTGCAAATGATGTACTTGTATGAAAGTTTACCACTCCGCTAAGCGGTTTTAGCTCGCCCGCAATGGTATTTAAAAGAGTTGATTTACCCTTGCCGTTCTTTCCGATAATCCCAAGACACTCACCTTTTTCAAGCACGAAAGAGATATTTTTAAACAAAATATTATCCGGTGTGTAGCCGAAGCTTAAATCTTTAACATCAAGCAGAACTTTTGCAGGTGTATCCTTGTAGTTAAAATCAAATTCTAAAGATGAGTCGTATCCCAAATCTTCAAGCAAATCCATCTTCTCAAGCTGTTTTACTTTTGACTGAGCAAGGGCAGCGGTTGAAGCACGAGCTTTGTTTCGGGCTATAAAATCCTCAAGCTCTTTTACTTTTTTATCCTGTGCAATTTTTTGTTTTTCATAGAGCTCGTCATTGGCTTGCAGCTGCTCATAGTATTTGTGCGTGTCTCCTGAAATCAACCTTATATTTTTGCGTACAATTCCCATTGTGTGAGTTGTAACGGCGTCCATAAAATCTCTATCGTGAGTAACCAAAATCACTTCACCCTCAAACGCTTTTAAAAAGGTTTTCAGCCATCTAAGAGAGAGGATGTCTAGGTAGTTTGTCGGCTCATCCAAAAGAAGCAGGTTTGGTTCAGTCACCAAAAGTTTTGCCAGATTTATTCGGATTTGATAACCGCCTGAGAATGAGAGCGGATTTTTTTCTAAATCATCCTGAGTAAAACCCAAACCAAACAGAATTTTCTCAACTCTATAAACATCATATTTCATATCCTCTTCAAGTGCTAACGCTGCCTCTTCCCTTAGAGTGCTTTCGCTAAAAACAAGATGCTGTTTTAGGGCACCTATTTTGTACCCTTTTGGTATAACTACCTCGCCGCTATCGGGAGTGTCTTCACGCAATATAAGCTTAAAAAGCGTTGATTTTCCGCTTCCGTTACGACCTACTAAACCAACTTTGTTGCCAGAGTTTAGTTTAAAATTTAAGTTGGAAAAAAGCTCCTGTTTGCCGAAACTTTTTGAAATGTTTATTAGTTGTATCATAAGACTCTTTTTTATTTATTTTATAACGCTAGCCTTCATTTGAGGCAGAAAATTATCGCTACTGCGAGATGTTTTTTATCTCTTCTAGCATCCAAGGCCACTCACCGTATCCGCCATCCGTGTTTATATGCCCCGCATTTTGTAGAATAACCATCTCAACTCCGAGACTACTTGCGAGCAAAGAGGCTTCATCCAGACTCATATACGGGTCGTTTGTTGACGCCACTAACAGAGCCTCTTTCGCATAAAGATTTGTCGGTATCTTGCATGGAAAAAAACTCTTCAGCTCTTCAACCTTACACTCTAAACTCGGAGGAGCAACAAGAAAAAGCTTCTCTATTTTAGTGATTTTTAACTCGTTGCAGAGATGAAACCAGAGAATGTTTGCAAGAGAGTGACAAACCACGATATTGGGTTTAAAATTTTTCAGTTCCTCGGTTAACTCTTCTATCCACTCGTTTTTATTTGGAAAGTCGGGATTGCTAAGTTTTAAAAAACTGACACAACCGTAATCCTTGGCAATCTCTCCTGAGAGCCAGCTCTGCCAGTGAGGAAAATCGCTTCCGCCCCAGCCATGCAAAATCAAAATCTTCTGTTTCACTCTCTGATTCCTGTTAAAATTGTCAATTTTAGTGGAAGTATACCAAATATGATAAAAGAATCGGATAAGCTAAAGAAGTCTATAATCAAAATTAAAAAATTATAGAAAAGGTACAAGGGTGGAGAAGAGAAGTATTAAAGTAATTACCGTAACCCGATTACTGCAGGTTTTTATAGTTGCTACATTGGTTATAGTCTCTATAGTTCTTTTAAGTTACAGAAGTTTTTTTCAGTTTATAGTAGAAAATAAAATCCATTCAATTTCAGAAATTATAAAAGCGGGTCTGACATCGCATATGAAAGCAGGTATTATGGATAAACGAGATTATTTTTTGGATGAAATATCTTCGGTTCATGATATTAAAACTATTAAAATTATTCGCGGAGATGCTGTCATAAAAGAGTATGGCGAATCAACCTTGTCAGAAAAAAAACTAAACAATAACCTTAGAGCCATTTTAGAAAAAAAAGAGGTATATGTAGAGTGGAAAGATATGCAAAGCAGCGTTAAATCGGTTGTTCCTTATATCGCAAATTCTAACTGTCTGCAGTGTCATCATGTCAAAGAAGGTACGGTTTTGGGTGCGGTAGATATTGAAATGAAGATTGATGCATACCAGATTTTTGTAATAAAAAACAGTTATGTGATTATTGCAGCACTGCTTTTGTTTGCCTTAGTCGTAGTGTTTAATATGTTTCATGTCATTGAGCGTTATATAAGCAGACCACTTTTGGGTATTATTGATGAAACTAAAGATGCTTATTTTTTACATAAAAACATAGACAGCAGTAAGTATGAGAGTAGAGAGTTTGAGGATGTTGCATTAAGCGTAAATAGTTTTAATAAAACCGTTATAGAAAAAGAGAATGAACTAATATATAAAAACAGACAACTTCAACTTTTAAACGAGGAGATAGAATCAACTCTAAAAGAGACTATGCTTATGATAGGAAAAATAGAGGAGATTCGTTCAAGCTCTACAAGTCGGCATACCAAACGGGTTGCCATATTAAGCACAATAGTTGCAAAAGAGTACGGATTGAACGATGAGCAAGTAAAGCTTATAGAGATAGCCTCGCCTCTGCATGACATAGGAAAAGTCGGAATTGCCGATGCCATTTTAAATAAACCGGGCAAATTGACGCAAGATGAATATAATATTATTAAATCTCACTCTCTTTTCGGATATAACATTTTAAAAAATTCTAAACGAGAGATACTAAAAACTGCGGCTGCTATTGCCTATGAACATCATGAAAGATATGACGGAACCGGTTATCCGCAAGGGTTAAAAGACGAAGAGATTTCTGTCTATGCGCGCATAGTTGCGATTGTCGATGTTTTTGACACTCTGCTCTCCAGACGGGTATATAAAGAGGCATGGCCGATAGAAGATGTTATTGCTTTTTTTAAAGAGCAAAGAGGCAAGCAATTTGAGCCTAAATTAGTAGATATATTGCTTGAAAATATTGATAAGTATGCACGGCTGCATAGAGATTTATCCATATAGATATGCAAAAATTCATATTTATGTTTGACTGTGGGCTTTTATCGCGCTCTTAATTCTTGAAATTGTCTCATTTTTCCCTATTATAGCCATCACGCTGTCAAGTCCGGGACCGCTCATTTTTCCCAGTAGTGCGACACGAAGGGGCTGACCGATTTTACCAAAACCTATCCCCATCTCATCAACTACCTCTTGCATCAGGTGGTGGTAGTCGCTTGGGAGATGAAGTTCGCTAGATGTACTCACTTTTGCTGCAAAAGCATTTAAAACATCTACTGCATCGCCTTTAAATGATTTTTCAACAGCTTTTTCATCATAAGAGGCGGGAGCGATTATTATCTCATTTACAAGCAGAGCCATCTCTTTAAGAGTTTTTGCACGCTCTTTTAGCGCATCAAGTAAAATCTCTTTTTTATCATGTGAAGTCAGTAACAGACCGTATGGCTCAAGCATCTCTGCAAGTTTATTGTTCGGAGTGTTTTTGATGTAGTGGGAGTTTAGCCAGTCCAGTTTTTCGGTGTTGTAAATTGATGCAGAGCGGTTGATATTTTTAGGATTGAAATATTCCATCATCTCATCCATCGAGAAAATCTCTTGGTCTCCGTGACTCCAGCCAAGACGCACTAAAAAATTTAAAAGTGCTTCAGGAGTGTAACCCATCTCTTTGTATGCCATAACATCCGTTGCACCGTCTCTTTTAGAGAGCTTTTTGCCTTCGTGATTGTGAATCATAGGAACATGGAAAAATTTCGGTACTTCAAAGCCGAGTGCTTCATAAACCACTATCTGTTTTGGCGTGTTTGACAGATGGTCATCACCGCGAATAACCTCCGTAACGCCCATCAAATGGTCATCTATGGCTACAACGAAGTTATAAGTCGGAGAACCGTCACCTCTTGCAATGACAAAATCATCCAAAATATCTTCAGCTTGAAAAGAGATATCGCCTTTTACGCCGTCGCGAACTAAAATTTCACCGCTAAGAGGCGCTTTTATGCGGATTACATACTCTGCATTTTCCGGCGGAGTACCTGTAAAATCACGATATTTGCCGTCATATTTTGTTCGTTCTTTGTTTGCCATTTGAGTTTCACGAAGCTCTGTGAGTTCATCTTTTGACATATAACATTTGTAGGCTTTGCCTTCATCCAAAAGTTGCTTGATATAGATTGCGTAAATATCATCTCTTTGTGACTGGTAGATTATCTCGCCGTCATGCTCCAGTCCTAGCCAATGAAACGCTTTTACAATCGCTTCTGCCGCTTCTTGTGAGTTTCTCGCCTTGTCCGTGTCCTCAATGCGAAGAAGAAATTTACCGCCGTTTTTTCTAGCCCAAAGATAAGAAAATAGAGCAGTTCTTAAACCGCCGATATGAAGATAGCCTGTTGGACTTGGAGCAAAGCGAGTAACAACCATAAAAAGCCTTTATAAAATAGTTCTGCAATTTTAGGCTATCATTTGTTAAAAGCGGGTAAAATGCTATTTTTAATTTACAGGAAAACAAAATGTATAAAATATTTTTATCTCTTTTTTTTGGTGTAGTGTTGAATGCAGAGCTAATTAGCGGGGTTAGCGTTGTAGTCAAAGGCGAAGCAATTACTCTTTATGATGTCAAAGAAGAGATGCGAATATCTAATGTTGATGCGGCTGCGGCAACTGACAATTTGATAAGAAAAAAGCTCGAAGAAGCAGAGATAAATGAGAAAAAAATCAGCGTAACAAGCACTGAAGTTTATGATGATATTAAAAAAGTAGCAGCTGCAAATAAGATGAGCATAGATGAGTTTTATGATGCTGTAAGAGAATCAAGCGGACTTAGTTCTGCGGAGTTTAAAGAAAAAACCAAAGAGAAAATTTTATCTCAAAAACTCTACTCGGCAATAGCTTACTCATCAGTTGAGGCTCCAACCGAAGATGAGATTAAAGAGTATTATGGGCTTCATAAAGAAGATTTTTTACGCCCTACAGCTTTTAAGGCAACGGTATATACTTCAAAAAATAGAGACATTCTTCAGAAAAAAATCAGTACACCCGTATTTAACTCTAATGAGATAAAAATAGAAGAGCAGGTATTTCCATACGACAGAGTCTCTCCGGAGTTGGCTCAACTCTTGGAAAAAGCACAAATCAACAGCTTTACTCCTATAATTGTAGACAATAAGGGCTCTTTTGTAAGCTTCTATCTAAAAGAGGTTCAAAAGCCTAGCAAAAGCGCCTTTGATGATGTAAAAGAGCAGATAGCCAACTTGATTATGGGGCAAAAAAGAGAGCAGGTTTTAGGTGACTATTTTGCAAGACTAAGAGGTAATGCAGATATTCAAATAATTAGAAAAGCTGAGTAGATGTTAAGTGATGAAAATTTTATAAATATTGCGTTAGAGATAGCAACTGCCTCAAAATGTGTCTCTAAACAGGTAGGCGCCGTCATCGTAAAAGATGGAAGAATACTCAGTACGGGTTATAACGGCACACCCTCCGGATATATAAACTGCCGTGAGCACTGGGATGGAGAATACACATCAGCGCATCATGAGTGGTCAAAAACTTACGAGATACACTCGGAAATGAATGCGATTATCTGGGCGGCAAGAAAAGGAATTAGCGTAGAGGGTGCTACGATATATGTAACACTTGAGCCTTGCAGCGAGTGCAGCAAAAACATCATAGCAAGCGGGATTAAGCGCATAGTTTACCTAAAACCGTATGAACATAATCACTCTGCTACCATCTCAAAATTTATTATAGATAATGGCGTAAGCATTGAAATGCTTAGTCAAAAAGAGTAGGCGATGAACGAACAAAAAGAGATAGAAACAGAGATAGGCAAACATCTTATGCAGCCCGAAAATTACGGGAAACTAGAAGATGCCGATTGTGTAGGGGTGGGAATAGACCACGCTACAAAAAGCTATGTTATTATGTACATAAAAAGAGATGAAAAGAGTATTTTAGATGTAATGTTTGGCACAAACGGCACACAAGATACAACTACTCTGGGTTCGCTTTTTACAGAGATGATAAAGGGCGACAGTATCGAAGGCGCGATAGAGACCACCTCTGCACTAGATAAAGATTTGCAGGAGAGTTATGCGGCAATCCCTGCGCCAAAGGTTGATGCTACAAAGCCTGAGGGCGAACAAGTTGAGCGTGTATCAACCGAACATCAAGATAGCGCAAATATGGTGCTTACCGCTTTTCGTGCCGCAATGCGCCACTACGACCGTAAAAAAGGCGGTATAGATGAGGAGCAGTTTGAGATGAGCATAGTAAAAACCTGCCCATACTCAACAACAGAGTGCCACTTTGTAAAAAAAGAGAGCTAGAACTCTTAGTTAATCTATAACTACACAGCGGATTTCTTGAGCTTTGCTTCTTGAAAAAATGTCCCAAAACTCCTCCTTAGTAAGTCTGTTGGGTACTTTTTCGCTATCAAGGCGCTCTATCAGTGCATGCTCCTCGCTACTGACAAATATCTCAACAGATATTTTGTCAGTACATACCACAATAATATTTACAAACCCATCATCATCAACACTATGGAATGCTTTTTCTGCTAAAGTATCTAGCTCATCTTTTGCGAATAGTTTTAATATTTTCGGATGATATTTAATTTTATTTTTTTGCATAGTTTTTCTTTTAGTTCAAGGGTAAATATAAAAAGTAGTATGACCAGATAAAACGGCAGCTTTATGTCCGGTCGTAAAACATCTAAAGAACCAGACGCAATAATGTCAGATTTAGTGTTATACTTAGCGCCAAACAGTTTTATTTATTGAAAATGCGCGACAAAACATCCAAAGATAAGGGCTATTGATGGCTTATAAACATGATTATGACAAAATTTTAACAAGACTGACATTCATACTATCAAGACTTAATGACGGCGAGGCTCTCTCAGTAACAGAACTTGCAAAAGAGTTTAACACCAGCGATAGAACCATTCAGAGAGATTTCAATGAGAGACTTCTCTCTTTTCCGATATATCAGGAAAATAAAAAATGGAAGATGCAGGATGGATTTAGGGTTGAGAAGACAAACTCATTAGAAGATGAGATTATTTTGGATATTATGGAGAAAATAACAGAAGGAATAGGCGGTAAATTTGCCACAAAATCACGCCAACTCCTCTCTAAAATCAAAAATCAAGACTTTAACCCGATTTACGCAAAGCTAAACATAGAAGACATTAGCGACAAATTTGCTGATATTCAAATCATAGAAACAGCCATAAAAGAAAAAAGAGAGGTAGAGTGTTCATACAACGATGAGCGCCATGATGTTTATGTAACTACTCTACAGCCTCTAAAAATAGCAAATTATGAGGGGTTTTGGTATCTAATCGCAATTCAAGATGGAACACTCAAAAAATATTATTTGAAAAATATATCAAATGTTAAACTAACTAAACAGGCATTTATTACCGAAAAAAAACTAGAAAATCTGCTTGAAAATTCTATCTCTGTATGGTTTCAAAAAGATGCAGAGCCTTATGAGGTAAAGATTTTTGCAAATAAAATAGCTGCAAAGTATTTTCAAAGAAGACCGCTCCCGACTCAAAGCATAGAAACACTTGGCAATGACGGAGCGATGGAGTTCGTGGTAAAAATAACACATGAAATGGAGATAATTCCGATAGTAAAATATTGGCTCCCGCATATGCGTGTTGTAGAGCCGCAGTGGATACAGGATATGATAGATGAAGATTTGAGGGGATATTTAACTAAGCAGACATAAAGCTTCAATAAACATTAGTACAGTAGCAAATATATATTCCAGTAGGTAGTTTATTCGTTCGCCCTGAGCTCTGAGCTTGTCGAAGAGTCGAAGGGTTGATTAAAGTACATGGTTCGACAAGCTCACCACGAACGAAAACTAGGTTATTCAAGAAGCTTAATGCAAAAAATTACCAAACATGCCTTCAGCAAAATTATTAGCAATTTCGCGATGGCTTTGTAGTATGTTCATTTTTTAGTAGATAAATTTTTCAATTTTTGGAAACATCCTTAAATCAGGTAATTCTTCTATATCATTTTCTTCTATTGATATATATTTTAAGTTATCAGCAATATCAAAAATTATCTCTGGAAAAGAGCATAGAAGATTATCTGATATATTGAGATACTCCAATTGTTTCAAATTTTTAAAACTCTCTGGAAATACCCCATCAAAATAATAGGCACTAGATATTTCCAGATATTTTAAATTTATGAGCCTGCCTATTTCATCTGGAAGTTTTTCAAAATATGTGCAGGTAATAACTAGCATTTCAAGATCTAAAGGCAAATTCTCTAAGATCTTCTTTAAACTTTTTGCGCCAATATAGTCAAAATATGCTACTTTAAGGCTAGGAGGCACTTCATTCTTGTTTGGAAATGATTGTAAGCCTCCAATAACCATAAACTCTTCAAGTTCACTGAACTTAGATAAAAGACTTTTTATACGCTCGTCGGCATATTTATTTGGATCAAAGGCACAAATAGCAAGCGATTTAGCAGACTTTAAAATTGTAATACAGTCAATAATATAATCATCATATGAGTTCTTAAGGCTTTTGGCAGCAAAACCTTTGCCTTTATCTAGGGGATATTTGACTGATATATTTTTTACTATATTTGAGCTACTTATTAGTTTAAATACCCATTTTATGTGATTTAAGTCATACGGCATTTCATCAGAGACAAGTGGTTTAGGAACATGAAAAATTCCCTTTAAACCATCTACTCGATACAGGTATTCATGTTCCATGTTTTCGTTTGCTTCTTCCACTCTCAGAGTATCAGCCTCATCAATTTCTGTGAGATCAAATGTAACCAATAAACTGTGTTCCGGAATAGCCATCATATCACCTATCTCTTCGTTGTACTCATTTTTTATTTCTTCTACCATTTGTAAATAATCCATTTTTAATCCTTGTATTTTGTTTTAAACTCAGCCAGACACAAAGCTGTTGAGGTCTCTCTCCCTAAAGCGTATTAGATTTTATTTACAGTAATGCGGTTTTTTCCCTCAAAACCAGTAGCAATAACTGTGGCACGGATAAAATCAGTAGGCAAATTTTCGTCTGATGAAGTGCCAAAGATAATCTCAGTGTCTTCGTGAACGCTATCTTGAAGAGTAGCCATGGCAATACATATCTCCATTATAGAGAAATTAGGGTGCATATTAAAGGATACAAGAACACCCATTGCACCGTTTATAGATACATTATGCGACGCTATTGATTCAATCGCACTCTTAATTGCCTCTTGTGCCGCATTTTCACCTACTTTTTCATTGCTGCTTATAAATGCAAATCTGCTATTGCACATAATGGTTTTTGCATCCTCAGTATCAAAATTGATATCGTTTTCATTATTGCTCATCATCTCTAAAATTGTATTTATAATCTGCGTTGGTTCATTAGAGTTAATAAAAAATATCGAGTCAGAGCAGTTTTTGAGCCGAGTGAGAGCTTTTTTTGAAAATTTGACATTTTGATTTTCTTCAAAAGAACATTCTTTGCTAACAATAGTTATTGTAAGCGCCCCTGCTTGTTTTGCAGTTTTGGCAACAACGGAAGCTATGTCTATTTTTGTTTTATCGCAAATAGTAACTACAACAAAGACTATTTCTGAGCCATGCAACGCTTCTTTAATCTCTTCTTCTTTTCTGGGAAATGAGTCTGAGCCAAAATTAGCAACAATGCCATCAACCACCACTGCCACTCTTTTTCTAATTGTTGCAATTTGTTCCACAACAGCCTCCTTGTTTTTATTACGAGAAGTCTATTATATTATCGCGACAGCTTTATGTCCGGTTTGCTTTTGTAAGAGCAAAAACAAAATTTAAAGGATTTTAGGTCAAGGAGCATGTAGTGAGCTACTAATAATTGACAAATAGCTCATATAGTGATACGATTAGCATATTAAGTAGCTCATGAGGTATAAATGAAAAAGAAGCAACAATGGATTTGGCAACATCCCGAGTATCCAAAATTTAACTATAATCTTCATGAATTTCTTCCAAAGATTACGCAAATTGCTCAAAATATCGGTCAGGTTAAAGCTCTTATCGCACTCTTGGATCAAGATGCTCAAAACAGCATCAAAATAGATCTTTTTACAAGTGACATCGTCTCTACATCTGCCATAGAAGGAGAGCATCTCTCAAGAGAGAGTGTGCGCTCTTCCATAAGAAAAAAACTAGATACCCAATTTGATAAAACAGATGATAAATCCACCTATTATACCGATGCTCTTGCTAACATACTTATGGATGCCATTGTAAATACAGCACCACTAAACCTCGAACGCTTGCATAAATGGCATATTGCGCTTCTCTCTCACACTCCAAGCGCTTTTAAAAATATAAGACTTGGAGTATTTAGAGATTATGATGATATGCAAATCGTCTCCGGTCCGATAGGAAAAGAAAAAGTACACTATGAGGGATTGCCTCACAAAAAAATTGACGATGATATAAGCTCTTTGTTGGAGTATATCAATAGTAGCGATGATAATATCTATATCAAAAGCGCGATTGCCCATCTATGGTTTGTGAGTATCCACCCTTATGATGATGGCAATGGCAGGATAGCTAGGCTTATAAGCGACTATGTTATATCTCAAAGTTTTGGATTGGAGTATAAATATTTTTCCATCTCCTTGGCTATTGCAAATGACCGCAAAAACTATTATGACAAGTTAGAGACTACCCAAAACCTAACAGACAATCCTGACTTGGACGCTACATCATGGATAGAGTGGTACTTAGATAGATTTAACGACTCGCTTCAAGAAACACTGGGTGCAATCCATAAAATCATGAGTAAAACAAAGTTTTGGGATAAAATACGACATATTGCACTCAACCAACGGCAGTTAAAGGTATTGACTAAATTGCTGGAATATAACGCAGGTGAGTTTCAAGGTGGTCTTAGTACAAAAAAATATGTAGCCATGACAAAAACTTCACTGGCAACTGCGAAAAGAGATATTCAAGAACTTCTCAAGCATGGATGTCTGTACCAGATTGAAGGTACTCAAGGTAGAAATATTAAATATGACATTGCGTATTGAATGTAAAAAAATAAACCAGACATAAAGCTGTCAAATCCAATAGTACTATTTTATAAACAACTTATAAAAAGGACTAATTTATGCCTCAACTTCTATACACAATCGATGAGTACATAGCTACAAAAAGAAAGAGACTAATTTTCCGGATGTTGAACTTTTAGAAGTGTTTGATTTGGTGAGTGCCGAATATATTGAGTATCCATATTTAGGCTGCATCGCTATTGATACTGATGTCGGAAGTGATGCATATATTGCTCTTAGTCAAAAATATGGAAATCCTTATGATGATGCTACGATTAACAATAAAGTATTGTGGATAATGGAATACGACGATGCAAAAAAAATGTATGATAAAAAACAAAAACTACTAGAGGCAGAGTTTGGTGATGAGTAGCGACTGGTTTAAACTTTCTTGTGAGTGAAGCGGAGTGTTTTAACAAAAAAATTAAATTTAGATAGAATATGTGAAATGAATAAGGAGTGGTGGGATGAGTGAAAATTTAAATTTAAAATCAATAAGTGAAATCTTAGATAAAGATTTTTTTATACCTTATTATCAAAGAGGATACAGATGGGGTACTAGGCAAGTAGAAGATTTACTTGAAGACATTTTGGAATTTATTAATAAAAAAAATAAAAAAGAACTGGATTTAAAAGAGTTTTATTGCCTTCAACCTGTTGTTGTGATGTCTGAGGTATATCAAAAAGATAATGAAGAAAAAATAAGATATCGAGTAATTGATGGTCAGCAAAGATTAACAACTATTTATATTATTTTAAAATATTTGGAAGAAATCAGAGAGAGATTCTATGATAAAAGTAAACAAATTTATGAAATTGAATATCAAACAAGAAACGAAAAAGGAAAAAGTAGTAAGGATTTTTTATACAAAATAAATATCAACCCTGATATTCATAGTGAAAATATTGACTTTTACTATATGAGCGAAGCATATACAACAATTAAAAATTGGTTTCATTCTAAATCTATAGAGCTTGAATTTTTGAAAGTATTGCTAGATAGTGATATTCAAATTAAAGATAATATAAATGTTGATAATGCAAATAATATTAGAATTATTTGGTACGAATTGGACAAGAATGAAAATGAAATTAATGTGTTTACAAGACTTAATATAGGAAAAATTCCTTTAACAAATGCCGAACTCATCAAAGCATTGTTTTTAATTAATATAGATGAAAAAAATGAGAAATTAATATTATCTACACAATGGGATAACATAGAATATATATTACATGATGAAAAATTATTTTCATTTATAAACGCCAAGGATTATAAAAAATCTACAAGAATTGAATTTATCTTTGATTTGATAGCTGATAATATGAAAATAGAAATTGATAATTTAAGAGAAGATGATGATAAAAGAAGTTATTACATTTTTGATAAATTAATCCATGATAAAAATATATTCTTTGAAGTATTTGAGATTTTAGATGATGAAAAAAATAATTATACAACTGCTCAACAAAGAGTCCACTTTTTATGGGATGAAATTAAAAGATATTTTAGAATTTTTGAAGAATTATATACTGGAAGAAATGAAGATGAAAATAAAGTTCAAGCTTATTATCATCTAGTTGGTTTTTTAATAAATACCGGAGGGAAAATTCAAAATATTATAGATAAGTTTTATACTACTAATAAGAATGAATTTATTATCTTTTTAAAAGATGAAATTAGAAAGAATATAAAATTAAAAGACAGAAAATTGAAAGAACTTGATTATAAAGATGATAATAAATTAATAGAAAAAATTCTATTTTTATTTAATGTAATTTTAACTATGAAAAGTGGCTATTCAAAATATCCTTTTGATTTACATAAAAATCAAAACTGGAGCTTAGAACACATTCATGCTCAAAATTCAAAAGAGATTACAAGCAATGAAGATAGAGAATTACTTTTAAAAAATGAAATTGACTATATCGATGATAAAAAATTAAAAAATGAAGCTCAATCAATGTATGAAAAATATCAAAAGAAAGATAAAGTGCCTGATGATGATTTTAATACTTTACAAGATAAAGTTTTCAATAAATATGGAAGTAGTAGATCAATGCATTCCATTGATAATTTAGCACTTTTGAGCCGTAAAGATAATTCTGCTCTTAGTAATAGTATTTTTCCAGCGAAACGAGATAAGATAAAGGAACTTGACAAAAATAATTCATTTATTCCAATAGGAACAAAAAATGTATTTTTAAAATATTTTAGTAATAATGTGAAAGATGTCTTAATTTGGAGTGATGAGGATAGAAAAATTTATATGAAATCATTAGAAGATGAAATAGGAGAATATATCCAATGAAAAAGATGAATTTTTTAGAATTAATAACAAAATATAAAATAGTTATACCTCTTATACAAAGAGATTATGCACAAGGTAGAGTTAAAGAAAAGGAAAAAGCTGAGAAGTTTTTAGAGAGCCTGAATAATGGTTTAAATATTGGATTAAATTTAGATTTTATTTATGGACAAGTAGAGAAAGAAATTTTTACACCACTAGATGGTCAACAAAGATTAACTACCTTATTTTTAATGCATTGGTATCTTTCTTTAGAAAACAAATATTTGGATGTATTAGAAAAGTTCACTTACGAAGTTAGAAGTTCATCAACAGATTTTATTAAAGAGCTAACAAAAAAATCTAATTTTTCTAAACTTACAAAAGATGAAATAGTGAAAAATATTGAAAATAGCAATTGGTTCTTTTTGTCTTGGAAACACGACCCAACAGTTGTAGCGATACTTAACATGTTAAATTTAATTGAAGAGAAATTTAAAAAAACAACTCTAGCAGAACTTGAAAAAATAACTTTTGAATTTTTAAATCTTGATGAATTTAAATTAACAGATGAACTTTATGTAAAAATGAATGCAAGAGGACAGCCTCTTACGAAATTTGAAAATTTTAAAGCAGAATTTTTAGATTTAGATTTTTTAAAATCAAACAACGAAAAGAAAAATGAAATAGCATCAAAATTAGACAATCATTGGCTTAATATTTTTTGGAATATTGCAAAAGCAGAATCAAAAGAAAATATTTCAAGAGCTCCTAAAATATCTGATGATAAATTTTATAATTTTTTTGAGAATCTAACTCTTTTTTTTGATTTAGATAATTTAGAATCAATTGAACAATCAAATTTATTGAAATTCAAATTTTCAGAATTGCATGTAAAAAATATTGAAACTATTTTAGATTGTCTTATTAATTATAAAGAAAATGATGTTTACACCATTAGAGAAATAGATATTTTTCAAGATTTTTTAAAACCTTACATTAAAAATGATGCAAAACAAAGTGTCAGTTATGAACATAGAGCTAGATTTTATGGACTAACGCAATTTTTCGTAAAAGTAGGATGTGTATCTGATGAAAATAAAGAAATATTTAAGAGTTGGATGCGAGTTAATTTGAATTTAATTAATAATACCGCATTTAATAATATAGATAATTTTAAAAATCTAATTTTTATTATCAATAGATTAAGTGAAAATATTACTGATGTCTATACACACATTAAAACAATTACACTAAAA
This sequence comes from Sulfurimonas sp. RIFCSPLOWO2_12_36_12, assembly GCA_001829675.1. Classification (GTDB taxonomy): domain Bacteria; phylum Campylobacterota; class Campylobacteria; order Campylobacterales; family Sulfurimonadaceae; genus Sulfurimonas. The sequence continues at coordinate 36,823 of MIBZ01000026.1, forward strand.
AATGAATCAGAACAATTTACAGAGGAGAAGTTAAAAGCAGGATTGATTATTTCTGATTTATCTTTAAATTGGGAAGAGGAGTTTATAAAAGCAGAAAAACATTGGTATCTTGATGGACAAGTGAGATTTTTAATTGAATTTGCAGACAATATTTTAGATAATTTTATCGAATACAGAGATAATTTTTTTACACTATTTGATAAAAATAAAATTTTTCAAGAACCTAACAATAATGATAATATCTCTTATCAAACAATAATTCATAGAGCTTTACTCACTTATGGAAATTATTTACCAAAGCATGGGAATAGTGATAAATTTACATTTTGTGATTATGATAATCGTTTGAGGGTAAAAAATGAAAATTGGAGGCAAGTCTTTAAAAGCGAAGATAAATATTTTCAAAAATTATTAGCTGGATTAACTAATGCTGATGTAGAAACTCTTCTAAAATCACAAATTAAAGCTTATCCGATTGATTGTAATGATTGGAAATTATATTGTATCAATCCAACCGATGATTTTGAGGTTATCTCAAGAGCTAAGCATTACCAAATAAAATTTATAGATGAAGATGAAATCTATTTAAATAGAGGCAATACAGAGAAAACTAGTTGGCAGTGGGCAAGGGTGAGTGAATTGTATAGTTATTATTTATATTTACAATATTTTCAAGGCAATACAATAGAACCTTTTACTGAGATTGAGTATTGGGATTCAAGTTCACCAAAAGAGGAAGCTCCTTGTATCGTTTTGAATAAATGGTATTATCAAAAGAACCATATTTTTGATATAGCAATTTACTATGTCAAAGGTTTTCATATTGTATTTCGTAATAGAAATGGGAATTCATTACCAGCAAATATTACAACTATTCTTCGAGCGAATGATTTTGAAGATAATGATAATGACTACACTTATAAAGAAGTAATTGAACTCTGTAGTTACAAAGTAATAATGGGGATAGTTAAAAAGCTCTGTTGTGAACTAGTAGAGCAAGAATGACCCTCTCCAAATCCCAATACATCAGAGCACTGCAATGCTACAAATCTATCTGGCTTCATAAACACGCTCCAGAGCTTAGAACAAAGCCAAACAAGCAGCAGGAGTCGCTTTTTAACACTGGCTATCAGGTGGGTGACTATGCAAAAGAGCTCTTTTTGGGTGGTGTTGAGGTGGAGTTTGACGCCGATGATTTTGGCGGTATGGCGGCTAAGACAAAAGAGCTTATCGCACTTAAAACACCGGTGATTTACGAGGCGACATTTAAAGAGAAAAACATATTTGCCATGGCGGATATTTTGGTGCTAAATGATAACGGTTTTTATGACATCTATGAAGTAAAAGCGAGTACGGAAGTCAAGGAGTATCATCTGAATGATGCCGCTATTCAGTATTATGCGCTTAGCGGTGCCATAAATATTGGCAGGGTTTACATTGTTCATATCAACAACAAGTACATCAAAAATGGCGAGATAATCCCGCATGAGCTATTTAGCATAACCGATGTTACCGATGAGGCAAAAAAGAGGCAGTGCAAAATAGATGACACTTTGGCTGAGATAGAGAGCGTTCTTGATGGAGATATGCCAAATATTGACATTGGTGCGCACTGCTCCAATCCCAACGAATGCGACTTTCAAAACCACTGCTGGGCGCATGTGCCGAAAATCTCCATCTTTAATCTCTACCGCATTAACGGCAGCAAAAAGTTTGAACTCTACAAAAACAAGGTGCTTCTGCTTGATGATATTCCCGATGATTTTAAACTCACATCGACGCAAAAGCTTCAAGTCGGTACGCTAAAAAGCGGCGAAGTGCATATAGACAAAGCGGTTATTGAGAGATTTATCCAAAAAGTTTCATATCCTATAAACTACTTTGACTTTGAGACTTTTCAAAATCCAATCCCGCGCTTTGATGGACAAAGACCGTATATGCAGATACCGTTTCAATACTCCCTGCATATAGAAAATGAAAATGGCGAAATTCTTCATAAAGAGTTTTTGGGAGATGAGAACAGCGACCCAAGAGAAGCTCTGATAAAACAGATGCTTAGAGACATCACCCCGCACGGGAGCATAATGGCGTATAACCAATCGTTTGAGATTTCACGCATCAAAGAGCTTACTTTGGCATTTCCTGCATATCATGATGAACTTATGGCGCTTGTTCCTCGTTTTGTGGATTTGATAGAGCCATTCCGCGGACTTGGCTACTATCATCCGGCTTTTAACGGCAGTTTTTCCATAAAGTCTGTTCTTCCTGCCATGTTTGCAAATGACCCTGAACTTGACTATAAAAAGCTCGGAAGTGTTCAAAACGGAGGCGACGCGATGGATGTTTTTGCAAATCTTTATCTCTTAAGAGACAAATCAAAACGAGAAGAGATAAGAGCGGATTTACTTGCATACTGCAAGCTTGACACTTTGGCGATGGTTAGGGTTTTTGAAAAATTAAAAGGAATTGTTTTATAAAATAAAGCAACCAGACATAAAGCTGTCAAACTACTTCCTATACTTCTAGTATCAAAAAATCAGGGGTATGTAAAATGATTAAAAAATATACAAAATTAAAAGTGCTTCTTTCTTGGGCTGACGAACAACAACTCTCAGCGGAGACTTTTCCTCGTAATCTTGATAAACTGCTATCTCTAAGTGAGCTAAATTTGCACGCAATAGGGCTTAGTTTTATTCCCTCTGAAATAGGTGTATTGCAAAATCTTAAAAAACTCTATTTGTCAGATAACAATTTAGTTTCACTTCCAGATGAAATTTGTGATTTGAAAAAATTAGAAATTTTATGGATACAAAACAATAAAATCAAAGCACTACCGGATGAAATATCAAGCCTATTGCTGCTTGAAGATTTGATAGCATTTGATAACAGACTTGAAGCTCTACCAAAATCAATAGCAAATATGCCAAGTTTAAAAGCACTGTTTTTACATAACAATTGCCTAAATTCAGCATTTATAGAGAGTGAGTTTGAATCCATTAAAAACACTCTTGATTATTTTAGTACACACGATCAAAATAGTTAAAATCAGAACAAGGTTTAGAGATGTTTAAATATGAAGATATTGTTGAAAATATAGAAAAAGCAAAAGAGATAGTCCAAGAAGCAACCGCAATTCTTATAACCGCCGGTGCGGGGATGGGAGTGGATAGCGGGTTGCCGGATTTTCGCGGTAATGAGGGGTTTTGGAAGTCATATCCGCCTATGAAAAAACTTAATATCTCTTTTTCTCAAATGGCAAATCCTAAGTGGTTTAAAGAAAATCCTGCTTTTGCGTGGGGATTTTATGGACATAGACTAAATCTATACAGAAAAACAGTTCCGCATAATGGATTTAAAATATTATTGGATTTAGTCCAGTCAAAAAAAGACGGCTATTTTATTTTTACCTCCAATGTAGATGGACAGTTTCAAAAAGCCCTCTTTGATGAGAGCAAAATAGTTGAGTGCCACGGGTCTATCCATCATAATCAGTGTTTAGCGAGATGCCCTCAAGATGTCTGGTGTAATAAAGATGAGATAGTAGAGATAGATGAAGATAATTTTCTGGCAAAAGAGCCGCTTCCAAAATGCCCAAACTGTGGCTCACTCGCTAGACCAAATATATTGATGTTTGGTGATTTTGGCTGGAATTTTAGCAGGAGTGATGAACAAGATATGCGATTTAGAAAATGGCTAAAAGAGATAAGAAAAAACAGTGCCAAACTATGCATCATTGAGATAGGCGCAGGGGAGGCGATAGCAACAGTAAGAATGATGAGTGAACATATTGCAAAAATGTATAACGGCAAACTTATAAGGCTCAATCCAAATGACTACAAAGTGGACTACAAACACATTGGACTGCCTCTTGGAGGACTTGAGGGGATAACGAAGATATGTTAGGCTGAAATTTATAGAGTTGTCAAAAACAGATCCACACTCTGTATCTCCACGCCCTCAGCTCTCTCATTTACATCATAAGTGATAAGCGTAAAACCCCTATAAACTTCTTGATTTAGCCAATGCTGGCTGTCTTCTAATAGAATTGAATCCATTTTATTTCCTTGTATATGGAATGTATTCCTTATATCATAAAATATTTGGATAATACAATCTATATTTTGATGTACATCTAACCATATCATTTTGGCAAATATTCTAAGAGCATCTTCTCAAATTCTTTTTGTATTTCTTCCGGCTCTATAACTCGGATTGAGGGCATCCAGTATTTCAGGAGTGGATAAATCTCATCATCACTCGTTACTTTTAGCACCATCTCAGCACTGCCGTCTGGCTTTTTGTAGAGCTTTTGATTTTTAGAGATGGGTTTGCGCTCAAAATAAACCACAACACTTGCATCCACCCACAATATAACCTCGTAAGGCTTGGCACTGGTTGAAAACCATACATTGATGGAATTTTCCAGCCGCTCAATTATTTCAGGATTGTGCTTAAAAGGCGTATCACTGATTTCACAACTGCTTATGGATTTGATATAAAACTTTTTAGTATAGTTGTTGTGTTGTGCAAGCAGATACCAAAATCCCTCGTAAACAATTACCTTAATCGGTCGAACATTGGTGTACTTTTTTGGTTTTTTTTCACCATAAGGGGTGTAGGAGATGCTTACTTCATGCTTTTGATTGATTGCTTTTTCAAGATGCATAACAATGTCAAATTTATTCCCTATGTCTTCAACATCTAAGCGTGTGTAATATGGGGATTTAATCTGGCGTTGCAGCCTCTCTAGGAGCGGATGAGCTTTTTTATAAAAATCAACTCCTATGTCTTTTGCCATGCTCTCAAGCATCTCCAAAACCATCTCGCCGTCATTTTGGGCATATCTGCTCATGGGTTTACGGTAGCGTTTTTTATCTTCTCCACGCTCTATTCGTCCGGGATACATCTGCTTTAGTTTGTCAAAATCACGCTGAATGGTTTTAGAATCAACACCCCACTCTCGTGAGAGTTCACTGATGGAAAGCTCTTCACCATTCTCAAGCCGCTCCAGTATCTCGGCATGGCGTTTGTGCTGAAGGGGGTTACCGCGTGTTCCGTAATCGGCTAAGATTGCCATGGTGCCTCTTTGTTGAATATGTTGGGTTATTATAGCGGGTTGAGGGACAAATTGTGTCTGTGTACTGTCACTAATTTTAGAGTATACTGCGTGACACTAAAAGATCAGGAATATCAATATGGAAAAAGCTCTTAATGCATTTAATACAATGTCTGCAAAATATGAAAAAATATTTTCAACTGGATTTTATCCAGCTCGTCAAAGTACAGGATTTACTGAACAAAATTTAGTACATAGTTATGTAAATGCACTTATTAAAACACTAGGTGATGATTCCTTTGAATGGCTTGAATTCCCATGGAAAGACAATAAACAACATATTGATGCCATAGTAATTTCTGAAAAAAATAATTCTATATATTATATTGAAGCTAAAAGGCTTTCTGTAGGTCAAATAAAATTTTGGAGTTTAAGTAAAGATATAGGACGAATTAAAGAGGGATATGAAGATAAAGATAAGCATTGTCGCGACATAAAAGATGAACATAAAATGGATATTTCACAATATAAACATATCATTGTTGCTTTAGCCGATATATGGATTGAAAAGGATTTTACAAAAAATATTTTTAACGCATGGAAAGGTGAGGAAAAATTATTACAAAAATTTGAGGATCATCAACATCTCTCAAGTCTTTTAAAAAATAGATCAGCCTGTTTACATAAAGACTTCCAAGAAGACTATTTTTCCATAAATGAGAAAGCCGACAAGAGAATTAAAAACTATAAACTATTGATTGCAGTAGAGACTCTTTAGGCTTATCAATCCCTAGCTGTGTAGGCGATGTTCCCATCATGCCTACACCAAAGAAGTATTTTTTTTAAATTTTCAATAAAAGTCTAAGCGCATACCTAGACAAACTCAGTCCATTTTTTGAGTTACCATGCTGATGCTCTATTTATTTGGACAAGAATTGGTATGACTTCATCACATCATCCATCATACAAAGTCCTAATCAAAGAAGAGCTTATTGCCCTTTACTTCTCAGATAGGGTAGCGAATCAATATAAAAACCCAAAAAGCCAAAGGGGAATTTTGTTGCCGCTGCCTATTTCTATCTCATCTGAAACTATGTAGCTGTCTGGCAAGTCTTTGATTTGCTTATATTTTTTGTTTTTACCGCCAACTTCAAAGGTGTACTCTTCATCTATTAAAAAATCACCTCTTTTTGGAATTGAAACCTCATGGGCAGTTTTTAGCATAGTCGCAAAAAATGTCTCTCGTATGGTGCCTATCTCAAAGCCATTGCAGTATGCGTAGTGTAAGTTTGTATTATTGAGGTATATTTTTTCCGGTTTTGTAAAGATGCCATCACCCTTTGATTTTGCACTGACTACATTTAAAACTTTTGCTTTATGAAGATAATCTAAAAATCTATAAAGCCTTTTGTAGTCATCTTTCATATCCATTTTTAAAAGTAACTCTTTGATATTTGGTGTATATGGCAGTGACTCGCATACCAATCTTACAAGCTTTTTGAGATTGACGATGTTTGAGTATTCTATGGGAAAAACTGATGGAATATCCACCTCTATAACAGTGTTTATGGTCTCATTTAGTCTTAAAAGATAACTCTCTTTGTCCTCAAAGTAAAAAGGATAATACCCATTTTGAATATACTCTTTATATGAGAGTCTGAGATTGAATTTTGTAAGCAGCTCATAGGCTATGTCGATGTGATTTGAAAGTATCTCTTGTAAGCTATATGATGGAAGAGCGATATTGTCGTTTAGTTCTATAAACTCTCTAAAACTCAACCCCTCAAAATGATAAACTATAGCTCTTCTGCTTAAATCAGCTTTTGCGTTGTCAATTTGCAATGCACTTGAGCCGCTAAATATCACTTTTATATCTAAGATGTCATATATCTTTTTTAGCTCTATTTCAAAGTTTTTATATTTGTGTATTTCATCTATGATGAGTATCTTGCCGTCCTCTTTTGCAAAAACTTCAGCTACTTCATAAAGAGACGGTATGTTGATAGTGTCCGCACTGATATATAACTTTTGACTAAAAGGAAGATCTAGTTCTTTTAGATATTGTACTAAAAAAGTAGTTTTACCTACTCCTCTTGCGCCAACTATTCCTATAAGTTTTGGATTGAAATTTATTTTGTTATAAAAATATCTTTTGTAGCTAAAGTTGTGTTTGGCAAATATTTTTCTTTGATAATCCCGTATTTCATCTAGCATTTAGCCACTCCTGCTGTAAATTTTTGAAATATTATAGCAAAATTAAATATGAAAACCTAATATTATGTATTTATTTTATATTTTTATATCCACTTATACATCATTACTGGCATCTCAATCCTCGATATAGTCTTTCAACCGATTTTTTTGAGTCCAAACATATCTTCTTTTCTCCTCGATTAATTTTCCCTCTTGAAAGGTGTATTCCCATCCGTTGAGATCCTCTTCGTCTTGTGCTCGTCGGTCGTATGCGACAATTACCCCGCTGAACCAGTCGGCTTTTACCTGTGTTGTATCATCAGGGTAAAAAAGACGAATATTCCTAACTCTCACACGCGCTTCATCAAGCTCTTTTTTCAACTCATCTAGTTTTTTCGGTGACATCTTGCGTGGAATAGGCACCACTTCAGGTTCATCCATTTTTCGATAGATTTCCTCTATAAGAGATTTAATTCTTTTTTTCTTTTCTTCTGATGTTAAATTTTCTTCTACTTCTTCACGATTCACCTCACTCAGTGCTCTTTCTTCTTGAGCTTTGGCAATCTCTTGAACTCTCTCCTGGGTTAAATCGTAAATCGGTTCCATACTAAATATCTGTGCGGTCTTATGTAGTCTCATCGATCGGCTACGAAATGTTGTCAGGTATAGTTCTCTATCAATAATCGTCCATTCACATGTGTATCCTCGCCAATTTCCTGAATGAAATTCTAATGCTCCACCTCCAAAATATTGCAATAACTGACGGTCTTTTAGTACCTCATGTAAAGGAGAATCACTCACGATTGCTTGATTCGATTGTTTATGGATTAATCTGTCTTTCATTTGCATGGTCATACTAATTCTTCTCGTTTTTCAAAGCGTCGTTTTGCATTTTCATACGACATTATATATACTACTGCATCCAAAGAAATAGGTTCACCGGTTTCATCTTCATATCGTCTATTAAGGACATCCTCTTCAGGACCACCTGCCTCAACATCAATCGCAATCGTTCCCAAAAATGGCCATAATTCCCACGATGGAGAAACATAATCAAAAACATCCGTAAGTTTTACATGCGGCATTTCTTGAGTCATAAATTGGATAAATTCTTCTCGCTTCTTCCAATTTACATTCTCTTTATCAAGCCAATGTTCTCGCTCTTCTTCGCTCATATCCATTCTTAAAAAAGCCTTGGCATAAGTAGGACTAAACCCTATAAAAATAGTATCTTTTTTACGATCTTGCGTGATGTATTGTTCGATTGTTTTTAAAGCTCGTGGCATTTGCTCTCCTTGTAGATGAATCTCCATTATTATAAAGTTTTATATGGACAAAATATGTCTATCTGATGTTCTCTGACGTTTATATTTGAGATAGTTCAAATTTTTGCTCCATCAGATGAGATTCAAACAAAATATACTTTGGAACGGTTCGAGATGTATTTATTTTGTTTTCAAATGTACATCGATCTATCAGCGAATTTCCGCTAGCATAGAGGTGATTGGCACTCATTTCATCTAACTTTACAGCTGTTATCGTATTGTTTTTGAAAAGGCATCTGCTCATCGTTGTGTGACGAATTCTTGCACCGCCACCCGTTTCACCCGCATTGCATTTTACAAATTTGCAACGCTCGATTTCTACCCTACTGATAGCAAACGAACACACTCCGCCACCCTCTTTTTTGGCACGGCACTTGTAGAAGATTGAATCCTCCAATATTGATCCCCCTTCAAGTGCAGCACCTCCACCCTTACGGGATCGGCATTGACGAAAAACAAGTTGTTCACCTATAATCTCACCACTGATGCCTCCACCGCCAAGAGTAGAGAGACATTTGATAAAATTGCAATTATAAACACGGCTTGGACTATGTGTGGCGATACCCCCGCCTGTCCGTGCACGACACATTTTAAAGAGACACTGTTTTATTGTTACAGAGTCATCACAAAGAATTGCTCCTCCTTCATCCCCTGCTCTACATGACTCAAATAAACATTGTTTGATTGTGGAATATCCTTTTAGGATAACGGCTCCCCCATCCGTTCCCGCTCGACAACGCTTGAAACCGCACTCCTCTATCTGAACATTAAATGTAGCAACTATCGCGCCACCATCTTCTTGCACATTGCAATCTTGAAAAACACACCCTTTAACCAAGGAGTTCAATGTGATAAGCGCTCCTCCAATAGTCTTTTTATAGGCTTCGCTTCGCTCTTCTTGCGACCACTCTTCAGTCCACTCCTCAACGATTTCCAAATCATCGATCTCTCCAAAATAGCGACTAATAAAGTGATCTTTAAATTCACCTAGTGGACGCCCTCTTCCGCCGATAAATGTACATCCTATGAACGATGAACGTCCCTTTCCAATGTCAGCTATACCTTTCCACCCTGTTGTGCCTCTAATTTTACTCCATTGCGGTTGGCTTGTATCTACTGGAATAAAGGTGCAGTTTTGGGCAATTATCTTCCCAAGACAAAACAACCCAGCATCAGGTACAAATCTCAATATACAATTTTTAAAAATAAGAGTTTCGTTTTTTTCGACGACTAAGTCTCCTAAGATACTGGCTTCACCATCGCTCCACTCCTTAATATTTCCATTTTTATGGTGTAAAATAGTCATTTAAATAGAGGAGAACCACTCACTACTGTTTGATTCGATTGTCGGTAAATCAATCTGTCTTTTTTTTGCGTACACATAAACTACTCCTGCTATATTTTTTTGACTCTTAAATATTTGATCTCTTAATATGCTGCGGAATTTTCTCACTCAATATCCCTTGCTCAATCCGATACGAGCATCCGTTTAAATCTTCGTCATTGTCTGGAAATCTATTGTAGGCAACTAAATTGCCACTAAACCACTTAGCAAATACATGGGTAGTGTCTTCTGAAAAATTACAATTATCCCTCTCATCATCTTTAGGCAGTGGAGTTTTTTGCATTGCTATGTAGTATAGCTTATTAAGCAGTTCAACGATTTGCTTTCGCTCACTGTTTTTTAACAATATTTTTCTCCGAGTTTCCAAGTCCATCAATTCTACAGCTGACTTCATCTCAACACTAATCTGCATTTTTCCCGTATAAGGTTCTATGGGCATTTCACCAAACAACTGTGCAGTTTTATACAATCGCTGTGCGGTGCTTTTAAAAGAGACAAGATAGAGTTTTTTATCTATTATTTCCCATGAACACCTATACCCTCTGATATCTCCAAATCCAAAAGGAATAATTGAAAAATACTGCATTAAATCATTAATTTTCAAATATTCAGTCAAGGGCGATAGATTTGAACTTCCATCTTCATATTGTGTCCACAACAGCATGAATTTTTCATCACCGTCAATTAGTTTGTCTCTGATAAATTTGCTCATTTTAGACTCCTGAAATCGATGCAAACGAATTTATTTTGTCATGCCACTCTTTTGTACATTTGACACCCACTTCTATGCGAATACCAAGCTTCTTTGAGATACTTTGAAGCGCCTGTAAAAATGTTATATCTGTAGGAGAGTTAACCACAAATCTCTCTATAAACGCATAGTCAATATAAAGAGCGTATGCTGAAATATCCTCATAGGCGTACTCTTTACGGATTTGTGAAGGAGTAGCCGGCTCAATTGCTCCAAAATATTTTATCATAGAGCGATTTATTTTTTCTAAATCACATTTTAGTAGTTTAAAATGGCAATATTTTTCAAAATCAACCCCCTCATGCGCAGAACACAGAAGCGATAACTGTTCTCCTTGAGTGCGGTGTGATGAGATAAAAAAGCCTTTATCCGTGTCTAATAATGATGCAGCTTTTGTATAAATAGCTTTTGTAAGTGCTTCATCTTTTTCTGAGCAGTAGACTAAAAATGTGCTTTTGACTATTTTAAGCTTTTCTCCTTTTTTAATGAGAGTTTTCATGAAATAGCCTTTTGTGTAGAATCGTTTATATAGCGCACTGAATCGATAATATTTTCCCACTCTGCTCTTAGCTTTGGTTGTTTTAGTTTCTTTAGTGCCTGCATCTCTATCTGTCTGGCGCGTTCTCTGGTAACACCCAGCAGTTTAGCTACTTCTTGAAGTGTGTATGTATCTCCGGAAAATGATGATGTATTTGACATGATAAACTCCTAATATTTTGATAATGACAGTCTAACAATACAAATGGACATTTGTTGTCTATATCTTACCTTATACTTCTACCTACAAACAACACAGGAGTTTAAGATGAGAAAAAAAACTAGCGGTATTGACAATCTTATAACATACAAAAAAACAGACTTTATAGACGCTGACTTAATAGATAAAGCTTCTTTATGGATACTTCGTATTCTTTTAAATCTTGGCGGACATCGTGAATTTTTAGATAAAAATAACTATTTTTCAAAAGAAAATATTCTTCATTTTTTAGGACTTGGCAAATATGCTCCTATGCATAATGATGAATATACGAGAAATGAAATTATTGATCTTCTTAAAAATCAACTTGTTTTACTTGAGAAAAAAAATAAATTTACCACTTCAAAAATATTGGCTAAAAACATAAAACAGCTCTCAAGCCTCATGCAATTCAACTCTTATGAAGAGCAGATTTTAGAGTTTGTTGTACTGGTAAAGCAGTATGAAATTCTTGATGATGCAGTTAGCTTAATTGGGAATAACTTAAATAGTTCTCAGGCAAAAAAAGCTCTAAGTGTTATCTTAAATATCCCAAGAGCTGGAGTAGAAAGAGCATTTTTGAGTGATTCTAAATTTATTAAATCTTCACTTATTACCATTGAGAAGAATCATACAACTAGTTTAGATAGAAAATTTGATACGCTAAACAACTCATTTTTAGACAATATGCTTAATCTTAGCGGAGATATAACGGAAGTATTTAAAGACTCTCTAAAAGTATGCGGCAAAAGCATTCTTGCCCTTAGTGACTATGACCATGTGAGCAAAGATTTAGAAATTTTACTCCCGTATCTAAAAAATGCACTCCAAACCAAACAATATGGAGTAAATATTTTACTTTACGGACTTCCCGGAACAGGTAAAACAGAGCTTGCAAAAGTACTCTCAAGTGAGCTGGGAGCAGAACTTTTTGAGGTGAGTTATACAAACATGGAAGATGAACCAATAGACGGTTCTGAGAGAGTAAAAGCATATAAAAGTGCACAATCTCTTCTTAGTAATAAAAATACACTTCTTATATACGATGAAGCCGAAGATATATTTGAGAGTAGTTTTAGCCTCTTTATGCCGCAAAGACAAAAAGATAAGGCATGGATAAACAAAACGCTGGAGACAAATACGATACCGACCATCTGGATAACAAACAATATTGACAGCATAGATAATGCAATAGTGAGAAGATTTGATTTAAGTATTGAACTGCCGATTCCTTCTAAATCAAAAAGAGAGGAGATTGTAAAAAACCATAGCAACAATCTTCTTGATGCCAAGAGCATAAAACTTTTTGCTGAACATGAAAACATTGCACCGGCAGTTATCACAAGAGCGTTAAAAGTTGTGCAGAACATCGGCAAAAACAGCTCAAAAGAGGCGTTTGCGCATATAATAAACAACACGCTAAAAGCGCAAGGATACAGAGAGATAAAAAAAGAAAACAACTCCGTAAGCTCAAATATTTACAATCCAGACTTTGTAAACACGACAACAGATTTGAGCGCCTTAGCATCCGGAATCAAGCAAACAGGCAGTGCAAGATTGTGTCTTTATGGGGCTGCCGGAACAGGAAAAAGTGCTTTTGGAAAATATATAGCCGATGTTTTAGATAAACCGCTTTTGCTTAAAAAAGGAAGCGATTTGATGAGCAAATGGCTTGGTGAAACTGAAAAAAATATAGCAAACGCTTTTAGAGAAGCAGAAGAAGAAAATGCAGTTTTACTCTTTGATGAAGTTGATAGTTTTTTAGGCAGTAGAGAAAACGCAAAAGCTTCTTGGGAGATAACACAGGTTAATGAGATGCTTGTGCAGATGGAAAACTTTAACGGCGTTTTTATCGCTACAACAAACCTTATGGATAATCTTGACCGTGCTAGTTTGAGAAGGTTTGATCTAAAACTTGAGTTTGGATATCTAAAGCCAGAACAAGCTTGGAATATGTTCTTGCTTTATGCAAAAGAGCTGAAATTTTCAAAACCGACGCAAAGTTTTAAAACCAGCGTAAGCGGTTTACGAGACTTGACCCCCGGAGATTTTGCCGCAGTTGTGAGGCAAAACAGATTTAGACCAATTAAAGATATAAAAGATTTCATATCAAGGCTTCAAGATGAGATTGCCGTTAAAAACATAAGCACAAACAAGATGGGGTTTTTATGATGAAAAAAACGAGAGGCAAAAAAAGAGTTAGATGGAACAACAAGACACAACTATGATAAAAATTTTGTTATGTAAGAGCTGCTCAACCGCAATGGAAATGCCTCTTGTGTTTTAAAATATCCAACATAAAAAATTAGTGTCTGTTTATAAAATAAAAGCAAGCTGAAAAATATGTTGATGATAAGGTGTTGTTTTAAGTGATTAAATACTAGAATCAAAAAAGATAAGCTCTGTTATAGATAAGGTTTTTTTGTCATGAGGGTGTTTTATATAAAAATAAAATTATTGAGGAACAAAAGTAAATGCAAAATGAAATTATTACAGTAAAAGACTTGCTAGAAAAAAAAGAATTAAAAATTCCAGAATATCAGAGACCTTATAAATGGACGATTAAAAATGTAAGTCAACTAATAGATGATATTCTGCACTTTAGTGATAAAAAAGCTTATAGGCTTGGAACAGTCGTGTTACATAAGGATGAAAATGATACAAAAATTAATATTGTAGATGGTCAACAAAGAACAATCACATTATTTTTGCTTGTACTGGCTGTACAAAATGATAAAAAACTTAAAGATATGATAAAAAATAATTTTTCAATTAATTGGGAATTCTCAAATCCAATTTCGCAATATAATATTCAAAATAACTACAATGAGATAGTGCGAAGATTAAAAGATTTTGATGAGCAAAAAATCAACTTTTTATTGAATCATTGTGAAGTTGTTACAGTTACACTAAAAAGCATTACAGAATCGTTTCAATTTTTTGATTCACAAAATGCAAGAGGCAAAGATCTTGAGCCCCATGATTTATTAAAAGCATATCATCTCCGAGAGATGCGAGATATTTCTGAAGAGGAAAAAATCGATACTATAGATTCTTGGGAAGATATTGATTCAGATGAATTAGCAGTACTTTTTAACAACTATCTCTTTCGCATTAGAAATTGGAGTAAGGGTAAAAACGCAAGATTTTTTACTAAAAAAGATGTAGAAGTTTTTAAAGGAATAAACCCAAATAATAAGCAATATCCTTATGGGAATTTATATAAAATCGCACATCACTACATTGACTCGTATAATAGTGATTATCATAGAAAAATTGATTTGCAGTACTTAGATTATCCTTTCCAAATAGATCAAAATATAATTAACGGAAAAAGATTTTTTGAGCTTGTTGCATATTATTTTCACAAAAAAAAGGGTAGTTTTGAAGAAAATGAAATTATTAAATTAATTGATACATATGATGGAAAAAATCGCACGGGTGATAAATATGTTCGAAATCTTTTTGATTGTGCAGTACTTTATTATAGAGATAAATTTGGAGATATTGAAATAACAAAAGCGATAGAAAAGATTTTTATATGGGCATACAAACTAAGACTAACTCAACATTCTGTCCAAATTGCTTCAATGGATAACTATGCACTTGAAACAAAACTTTTTACATTTATTCGAGAAGCAACCTCGCATAAAGAAATAGTAAATATGAGTATCAATAGTCTTGAAAACATAAATATAGTTTCTACAAAAACTAAAAAATTAGAAGAAAAGTTCGAGGAGATGGGATATGCAAAATAAAACTGATGAGATAAAAAGTTTATCTATAACAGAACTTTTTAAAGATAGTAGCTACATAGTGCCAATATATCAAAGAAACTATGCTTGGAGTGAGCCAGAGATTACACAATTAATCGATGATATTAATGATTACTCTACAATAAATAAAGACAAAAAATATTATATAGGCTCTTTGGTTGTTTATAAAAGAGCAGATGGAAAGTTTGAGGTTATAGATGGACAACAAAGACTTACAACGCTTTTTATTTTACTACATGTGCTAAAACATGAATTTAAAAATGCATTAAATATCGAAGTATTTAATTTGTATTTTGAGAGTAGAAAAAAATCTACTTTGGCATTAGAAAAGGTTGCCAAGAGGAATATTCAAAGAGATGATAAAACAGAATTTAAAATTATTGATGCTTATGAAGAAATTCATAAAAAATTGAAAAAGAAAAACATTAATGTTGAAGAATTCAAAAAGTACCTTTTAGATAATGTAGTGATTTTACGAACAGAAGTACCACAGGATACTGACTTAAATCATTATTTTGAAATTATGAATAACAGAGGTGAGCAGTTAGAAAAACATGAAATATTAAAATCAAGAATGATGGATAAGCTCGGTAGTGAACCAGATGACATGGTGACATTTAACCTAATATGGGAAGCTTGTTCAAACATGGAAAGATATGTTCAATATGAATTTCCTATAAATTTAAGAAATGATATTTTTGGTGAACAATGGAATGAGTTTAATATTAAAAATTTCAGTGCAATAAAGATAGATTCGCAGACCCCTGATAAAAAAACAAGTTCAAAAGAATCTTTAGCTATATCTTTGCTTATAGCAGATACAAGTCAAAAAATTCAAAACCCTTATGAAGATAGAAAAATAGTTGATAGTGATACTCCAGAAAGATTTACTTCGGTTGTAAGTTTTCCAAATTTTTTACTCCATGTTTTGAAAATTCAAAATCAAACTGATATACCTTTAGATGACAAGAGGCTACTTGAAACTTTTTCAGATTATTATAAAGACAGCGACTCAGTTAAAACATTTGCTTTCAATCTTTTAAAACTTCGATTTTTATTTGATAAATATATTACAAAAAGAGAATACACGAATAATCTCGACCAATGGAGTTTAAAGCAGTTGATTCAAAATAAAAACTCGAAAAATAATACCGCCTACTATAAAAATACATTTGGCGTAGAAGATGATAGTAATGATAGTAATGAGAATAAGAAAATATTAATGCTTTTGACGATGTTTCATGTCTCGTATCCAACACAAATATATAAACATTGGCTTAGTGGTGTTTTAGATTATTTATTTAAATCAACTGTGCCAATTAATTCAAATAGCTATATAAATCATCTTGAATGTATGGCTAAAAATTATATGAAGTATCGATATTTAAATACATTACCTTTGGAATTTCACAGTATTTTGTTTTGCAACCCGATTCAAGAAGTCGGCACTGTTCAGTGGGATAATTTAGATAAAGGTACTGATGTAGAAAATTTTATATTTAACTATCTTGATTATTTATTATGGAAATCTAATTCTATAGGCTATCAAAGCTTTGAATTTGCATTTAGAACATCCGTAGAACATTATTATCCTCAGCATCCGATGGAGGGTATAGATCCTTTAAATGTTGATATTTTAAATTCTTTTGGAAATCTATGTTTAATAAGTAGTAGTGAGAACTCAAGATTAAGTAATTTGACTCCAAAAGCTAAAAAAGATTACTATCTAAAACAAAAAAACCAAAGTTTAAAGCAACAACTTATGATGAGTGATGCGAAATGGGAAAAAGATGAAATAGAAAAACATAAAAATGCAATGATTTGTGTGTTACAAAAAGCCCTAAATATTTTGGAGAATAAAAATTGTCATGAGCTTCAATAAATTTGCCATTCAAAAAATGAAAAAATCACTTGAGAATCAAAAAAACGATACAGGTGATTAACTTAACTAAAAAACAGGTCATAAAGCTGTATATTTATATATTATACGGTATTATACTTCTTAATAAATCTAATTATAGGTAACTAAGATGAAAGAAATACTTATTGAACAGAACATTCATTGGAAAAAGTTAAAGTATAAAAGTGTTAAAAGAGATGCTTTGGACAGGCTTATCTCATATCTTCCTTTAAAACAAATCATCACTATTACAGGAATAAGAAGATGTGGGAAAAGCACTTTAGCTAAACAAGCAATTAATTATCTCATCGACAATGGAGTTGAGGAGAAAAATATATTTTTTATAAACCTTGAAAATCCCTATTTTTTGGCATATAAACATGATGCTACTTTTTTAAATGTGATTTTTGAAGAGTATTTAAAACTTATGAATCCAACAGGAAAGATATATTGTCTGTTTGATGAGATACAGTATTTTGATAATTGGCAGGTGTATATAAAAAGCAAATACGAATCAAGTGATATAAAATACATCATAACAGGCTCAAACTCATCTATGTTGTCAAATGATTTGAATACACTTTTAAGCGGAAGGAGTTTAAATATCCATCTTGACACATTTTCATTTACGGAGTTTTTAGATTACAAAAATATAGATTATAGTAGTGAATTCATTCAAATTACCAATAAAATAAATATCGCAAGAGCCAAAGATGAGTACCTAAAATGGGGTGGATTTTATGAAGTCTTTGAAGCAGAAGATGAGATGATAAAAAAAGAGATACTGATTAGTTATGCCAAAAATATTATCTATCAAGATATAGTGCCAAGGTACAAAATAAGAAATAGTGAGATTGTAGAGAAACTCTTTTTTTATCTTCTTAGCAATGCTGCCGGTATCATGAACTACACCACACTTGCAAAAACATTTGAGATAAGTGATAAAGCAATCAGAGAATATATCAACTACTTTGAAGATGTGTTTATGTTAAAGAGGTTAGATAAATTTCATAACAAACCAAAAGAGAGAATTAAATCCTTTAAAAAGATATATGCACTTGATAACGGCTTTTTGCAAATTGCCCCAACTTTATCAAAAAATTTAGGAAATGCTTTGGAAAATATGGTTTTTATTATTTTAAATCAAAAATCAGAAGAGCTATATTATCTAAAAGATGGAGTGGAGATAGACTTTTTTGCGGAGGATTGTTATTATCAAGTCTCTTACGACATCAGCGAAGAAAAAACCAGAAAACGAGAAGTAAATGCTTTTAGTTACTTTAATAGTGAAAACAAAACAAAAAATATACTCATCACCTATAACACGAATGAAGATGTTGAAAATATAAATATAGTCAGTATTGAGAAGTTTATCTTTTACAAAAGATAACATATTGGCTATAATACAAATAAAAATTTACAAAGAGCTAAAATGTTATCTATAAATCTATTGACACCGCACTCTATTATGGAAGTTCTCAAAAGCAGATTTCGACAAAAAAGGCTTAACTTTGATCTTACTCAAGAGGGCTTGGCAAATAAAAGCGGAGTAAGCTTAGGAAGTATAAAAAGATTTGAAAGCAGCGGTCAAATCTCCTTGGATTCACTTTTAAAAATAGCTTTTGTGCTGGAGTGTTTAGATGATTTTACAAATATTGCCAACGAAAAAGAGACTTCCTTTAGCTCCATAGATGAACTCCTCAAGGAAAAAATTCTTAAAAAGAGAGGCACGATAAAATGATACAAACCGTTAATGTGTTCTTGCATCAAAAAAATGAGAAGATTTTCGTAGGAACGCTTGCTTACAAAAACAGAAAAATCTATTTTGAATATGACAAAATGTTCATGTCACAAAACATAAACTTATCCCCTTATATGCTTCCTTTAAAAAGTGGTTTGCAAGTGTGTGAAGATAGAGTATTTGATGGACTCTTTGGAGCGTTTGCAGATAGTTTGCCGGATGGTTGGGGAAAACTGCTTCTTGATAGACATCTTATGACAAAAGGAATCAACTATCATGATATCACTCCGCTTGATAGGCTGTGTTATGTAGGTGGGTATGGCATCGGAGCGCTAACCTATGAACCTATACATGAACATTTCGCTATTGAAAAAGAACAAATCATTTTAGACGATCTAGCTACTTCATCACAACAGATACTCCAAGGTGCAAGCTCAGAATTTCTTGATACGCTTCTAGCCCTTGGAGGCAGCAGTGCGGGGGCAAGACCAAAAGTGATGGTGCAAATCAATGAAAAAGATGAAATTATCCATGGTAATTTAGCTTTGGTGGATGGGTTTGAACACTACATGGTAAAATTTACAAATGTAAACGACCATAAAGAGATGGGGAAAATCGAATATATCTACTCCTTGCTGGCAAAAGATGCGGGTATCTACATACCGCCCACAAAACTTTTGCAAACAAAGGCAAACAGCTATTTTGCCATAAAGAGATTTGATAGAATCCAAGATGAAAGAGTGCATATCCATAGTGCAGCAGGAGTTACCCATAGTGATTTTCGCGTTCCTTCACTTGATTATGATGATCTTTTGGCGCTTTCGTTTCACCTCACAAAAGATGCACAAGAGGTACAAAAGATGTTCCGTTTGGCAGTGTTTAATCTGTTGACGCACAATAGAGACGACCACGGGAAAAACTTCTCATTTTTATTAAATAGTAAAAATAACTGGAAGCTCTCCCCTGCGTATGACTTGACTTTTTCTAGCGGACCGGGGGGTGAGCATAGCACTGCTTATCTGGGTGAGGGAAAAAATCCAACACTTGCTCATTTAGAAAAACTCGCATTCAAACATAGCATCAAAGAGTATAAAAACATTATTGGCGAAGTGCAAGAAGCGCTTTTGAAATTTCAAGATTATGCAAAAGAGTTTGAACTCTCAAAAACTTTTACAAACACTCTCTTAAAACAGTTTAAAAACCAGACATAAAGCTGTCAAAATAAAGAAGCTGTTTTAGAGTAAAATCAATATATTAATTAGAATAGGGCGTTTACATGGCATACAATCTAAAAGACAAACTTGTTGTAGCGGTCTCTTCAAGAGCGCTCTTTGACCTTGAAACGGAGAATAAAATCTTTGAAGAGAAGGGGCTGGACGAGTATTACAGTTATCAGCTGGAGAATGAAAACTCTCCCATCTCTAAAGGTACGGGCTTTAGGCTTATAGAAAATCTGCTAAAGATAAACAGGCATTTCAGCGAGAAAGAGAAGCAGGTTGAAGTTATTATCCTCTCAAAAAACAATGCAGTCATCAGCCTTAGAATAACAAATGCCATAAATGAGTATAAACTCGATATTGGGCGTTCAGGATGGACAAGCGGGAGGGATTTATCTTCGTATTTGCAGGCTTTCAAAGTAGATTTGTTTCTCTCTGCCAATGATGCGGATGTTGCAAATGCCATCAAAAACGGAGTCGCAGCCGCAAAAATACTTCCGACCGGCAAAGATGTCCACTCCTCGCTCGGCGACCAAGTCCGCATAGCTTTTGACGGTGACGCCGTACTTTTTAGCGAAGAGTCGGAACTTATCTATAAAGAGCATGGTTTAGAGGCTTTTATTGAGCATGAGCAGCAAAACAGAGACAAGGCGCTGGAGAAAGGTCCTTTTGCAAAGCTGCTTCTTACCATCTCTGCGATTCAAGAAAAGTTCAAGGACAAAGAGTCGCCCATACGAACTGCACTGGTAACCGCAAGAAGTGCACCTACGCATGAGAGGGTTATAAAAACACTAAATGTTTGGGGCGTGAGAGTAGATGAGGCGTTTTTCTTAGGCGGAAGTGAAAAGTATGAAGTTTTAAAAGCTTTTGGTGCGGATATATTTTTTGATGACCAAGATGTGCATCTGGAGTTGTCATCCTCCGTCGTTCCGAGCGCAAAAGTGATACATAAGAGTTTAGAAGCACATCAAAAACCTTAGCTCCTTAAAAACTCTGCAATTCTCTCTGTCGGTCTGCCGATAATCGCTCTGTTGCCCTTTATGATAATAGGGCGTTCTATTAGTTTTGGATGATTTGCCATCGCATCGATTAGAGCCTCATCGTCTTTTTCATCTTCGAGTTTCAGCTTCTTATAAACATCCTCTTTTGTTCTCATCATCTCTCTTGGCGAAATGCCGAGCATTTTTAAAACAGTTTTGATTTGGTTTTTATCTGGAGCAGCTTCCAAATATTTTACTACTTTGGCTTCGCATCTGTTATCTTGAACTATCTCCATAGCTTCGCTTGATTTTGAGCATTTAGGATTATGCCAAATAGTGATTTCTTGCATTTTGACCTCTTTTTTGTCGGCATTTTACACTATAATTTAAAAATTAAAAATTTAATGAAGGGGATGGGATGGTTGATGTAGTCTTATATTTTCATATTTTAGCGGCAACCGCATGGATAGGGGGAGCGCTTTTACTTTTTATTTTGGGGATTTTTTTAAAGGGAAAAGAGGCGCAGGCTCAAACATATGAACATCTCGGACCGCTTTATGGATATTTTGAATCTTTTTGGTTGGTAGTGCTGCTTAGTACGGGAGCATTTCTGTTTTTTAACTTCAATCTTGTTTCTGTGCTGACGCTTGATTTAAATGAGTCGAAGCTTGGATATATGATGAGCCATAAGCTCTTTTATGTAGCAATTATAACAGTGCTTACCATTATTCATATGAACATAGCATTGAAAACGCATAAGGGCGAGCGTACGAAGGTTCAAAAGATTGTATCTCGTGCAAGTTCAATGATGATTTTCTTTTTAAACCTTGTAATATTATGGTACGCGATGCAGTTAAGATACATACTTTCTTAAGATGGCACAACAATACTTTTGTCCAATTTCATCGTTAAAATTAAGTAAAATCTCGTCATTTACTACAAGTAAACTCCTCAATTTGACTGGATTTTGCCTCAAACTTGAAAAAAATTCTCTGTTGTGCACGGGCTATAATTGATGAAAAAGTTTTAAAAAAATTTTCTTAACTTTTTTAAAATCATATACATTTTACATCCAATGCAGTAGTTAAAACCCGCCTCCAAAAGTGCGCATATAGTCAGTATCGCCACGACTAAAACGGCGGCTGTTGTCTCATCTGATAAAAACATTATAAAAGAGATGAGTACAAATAAAAAGCCGATTTTTAGGGCGAACTCCTTTGGACCTGCATCAATCTCATCTTTTTTCAGCTTCAATAGTTTTGAAATAAATTTTGCTAAATAAAACAGAGGGCTTATTTTTTCATAGCCTACAACACGAACTAAAAAGTCGTATAGCAGAAGAATTAAAATAGATAATTGCGGAGCTGTGATAAATGCTATCCCTAAGGCAGAGACTAATCCCGCCATAACTCTAATTACATTTTGGTCAACTTTTTTAAATATTACTGGACAAGACGGCATCTGTTTTTCCTTATATTGAGTAGTTTAGAAATTTATTTTGATAGTGGGAGAGTTTAGTAATATTTATGTCGAAAATATCTTTTACACTCTCGCGCACATCCTCAAAAAATAGATTTATTATTGGATGTTCTACTTTTGCATCAACAATCTTTAAATCATCCTCGAGCGCAATTAGTATATCCAGCACTTTAATATCTTCGGGAGCACGCGCTAAAACATAACCGCCTTTAGCACCTCTTATGCTTTGTACGATTCCGGCGCGTCTTAATTTTGCCAGCAGTTGTTCAAGATAGTTTTGAGGAATTTTTGCATTTTGTGCTATCTCTTTTATCTGCATCGGGGAGTCATCTTTATGTTTGCTCAGTTCGCATATCGCCGCTAAACCGTAAGTTCCCTTGGTAGAAATAAGTGGCATAACAACCCCCTTTTAGATATATCGTTGAGAAGTATACACTTTTTTTTTAATAATGTAAAGTGATTTAGTCGTATTTAAATAAATTTTTTACATATAAGATTATAGCCCTGTTTATAGGCTTGTATTCATAACTATACTGATTTAGTAAAGTATAACACAACGATTTCATTTGACATTGCTTTTAAAATCAATTATACTTTCACTCAAATAATAGAAATGGGAGAATAATTAACATGTCAAAAATTAAATATAAAACACAAAATCTTGTTGATGAAAATCAGACACGAGCGCACGCTGGGCTATTAGTTCTCTTGATGAGTGCTTATCTTTTTAGCTCAAATGCAGTTATTTTATATATTTTAATCTATGATTTTTTAACAAGAATTTATATGACGCCTTACATGAGTCCGATATATTTAATCTCAACTTTTTTGGTCAACATTATTGGAGTTAAACAAAAATTTGTGGATGAAGATGCAAAAGAGTTTGCTTCACATATCGGCCTGACAATACTATTTGTTGCTTTAGGTGCAGAGCTCTTAAACCAAACAGCAGTCGCTTTTTCGCTGGTTGCTTTTTTAACTTTGTGGAAAATAGTTGAAGCTACAAAAGAGTTCTGTTTTGCTTGTAAATTTTATGAGCTTTTAAAAAGTAAGAATATTACAGTGGAGTCACTATGAATTATGCAAAAAATGTAACAGAACTTATCGGAAATACGCCGCTTGTAAAAATAAATACGGCAAGCAAGAACGCTTTGGTGCTCGGTAAATGCGAGTTTATGAACCCGACACATTCGGTTAAAGACAGAATCGGCAGCTATATGATTCAACAGGCAATTGAGCAGGGTTTAATAACCAAAACAACGGTTGTAATAGAGCCGACAAGCGGAAATACCGGAATTGCTCTGGCAAGTGTGTGTGCGAGTTTAGGAATTAAACTTATTTTGACCATGCCTAGTTCAATGAGTGAGGAGAGAATAAAACTCTTAAAAGCACTAGGGGCTCAAGTGGTTTTAACAGATGCCAAAAGAGGTATGAGCGGAGCTATCGATATGGCAAAAGAGCTCAGCGCGGAGCAAAAAAACAGTTTTGTTCCTCAACAGTTTTCAAATAGAGCAAACCCTGAGATTCACAGAAAAACAACAGCTTTGGAAATACTTAAGGATACGGACGGAAATGTTGATATTTTAGTTTTGGGCGTGGGAACAGGCGGGTCGATGACCGGCATCGGAGAGGTTTTGAAAAAGCATAATCCAAACATTAAAATTATTGCGGTTGAGCCTGCCACTTCGGCGGTGCTCTCCGGAGAGGGTGCAGGTTATCACGAGATTCAGGGCATCGGTGCAGGATTTGTGCCGGATGTGCTAAATAGCAAAATTTATGATGAGATAATAAAAGTAAGCAGCCACAATGCAATCGAATGTTCAAGAGAGTTGGCAAAAAAAGAGGGTCTTTTGGTTGGAATATCCTCGGGAGCTAATGTTTTTGCATCAAGAGAAGTTGCAAATAGGCAAGAGAGCAAAGGTAAAACAATTGTCACGATTTTGTGTGATACAGGCGAGAGATACCTAAGTTCAGGCCTCTACACTGAGGAGTGAAAATGCAGGAAAAAGCATATAGATCGGTTATCAAAACTATCTCGTGGAGAACAGTTGGAACAGTTGATACGATAATAATTTCATACATAATAACCGGCAATTTAGTTATGGCGGCATCAATAGGTTCAATAGAGGTTGTGACAAAAATGATTTTGTACTACTACCATGAGAGAGCGTGGAACAAGATAAATCTGGGCAGATACAAAGCCAGTGCAAACGATTATCATATTTAAGAGGAAGTTGCTGTGAAAGAGAAGATAGTAGAGTTAAACAGAGAGTTTAAAAGTACGGATATAAAAGAGCTGCTGGACTGTTTTTTAAAAGAGTACAGAGGCAAAATCGCATTATCTTCAAGCTTTGGGGCTGAAGATCAGGTTTTGACTGACATGATTTTAAAAATAGATGCAAATGCACAGATATTTACACTTGATACGGGAAGATTGCCATACGAAACATACGATGTGATGCATAGAACAAATTTAAAATATAAAACAAAAATAAGAGTTTATTTTCCAGATGCCAAAGATGTTGAAAAGTTATACAAAGAGCAAGGAATCAACGGTTTTTATGAATCCATAGAAAATAGAAAAGAGTGTTGTTATGTGAGAAAAATTGCTCCGCTAAAAAGAGCCTTAAAAGGTTTGGAAATATGGATAACAGGGCTTAGAGCCGAGCAGAGTTCTACAAGAGAGACTATGCAGCTTCTTGAGTGGGATGAAGCAAACGGAGTTATAAAGTTAAATCCTATGATTTTTTGGAGCGAGGCGGATGTTTGGAACTACATCAAAAAAAATAGTGTTCCTTATAACGCTTTGCATGATAAAGGATACCCAAGTATAGGATGTGCGCCGTGTACAAGAGCGGTTGAGGATGGTGCGGATATCCGCAGCGGAAGATGGTGGTGGGAAAGCCCTGAACATAAAGAGTGTGGACTGCACAAAATAAAGGAGAAAAAGTGATAGATACAAAGAGATTAACACATTTAAAGCAGCTTGAGGCTGAATCGATTCATATACTTAGAGAGGTGGTTGCGGAGTTTGAAAATCCTGTGATGATGTACTCTGTCGGAAAAGATTCTGCCGTGATGTTGCATCTTGCACTAAAGGCTTTTTTTCCTGCAAAACTGCCGTTTCCGCTTCTGCATGTAGATACAAAATGGAAGTTTAAGGAGATGATTGCCTTTAGAGACAAAAGAGCAAAAGAGGAGGGATTTGAGCTTTTAGTTCATACCAATCCTGATGGTATAGAGAAGAATATCAACCCGTTTGTTCACGGTTCGGCAGTTCACACGGACATCATGAAAACAGAGGGTTTGAAGCAGGCTTTAAACAAGTACAAGTTTGATGCGGTTTTTGGCGGGGCAAGACGGGACGAAGAGAAGTCCAGAGCAAAAGAGAGGATTTACTCTTTTAGAGATAAAAACCATAGATGGGACCCTAAAAATCAGAGACCGGAGTTGTGGAATTTGTACAATGCAAGAGTTCACAAGGGTGAATCCATAAGGGTTTTTCCTCTCTCAAACTGGACGGAGCTTGACATCTGGCAGTATATTTACCTTGAAGGTATTCCTATTGTGCCGCTCTATTTTGCAAAAAAACGACCTATTGTAGAAAAAGACGGGGTCAAGATAATGGTTGATGATGAGAGAATGCCAATCGAAGAGGGCGAAGAGATAAAAGAGGAGATGGTTCGTTTTAGAACTTTGGGCTGTTATCCTCTAACGGGCGCGGTTGAGTCAAATGCAACAACTCTGGGAGAGATTATCCAAGAGATGCTTTTGACAAAAACAAGCGAGAGACAAGGGCGCGTTATTGACAACGACTCATCTGGGTCAATGGAGAAGAAAAAAATAGAGGGGTATTTTTAAGATGTCAATTTTAGAAACAAAAATAGCAACGGATATAGAGAGTTATTTAAAAGAGCATGAGAATAAACAACTGCTTAGATTTATTACATGCGGAAGCGTTGATGATGGCAAAAGCACTCTGATTGGAAGACTTTTGCATGACTCAAAGATGATTTTTGAAGATCAGTTGGCGGCTATTAAAAAAGATAGCAAAAAGAGTGGTACGACGGACGGCGAGTTTGATTTGGCACTCCTAGTAGACGGTCTGCAAAGCGAGAGGGAGCAGGGAATTACAATCGATGTTGCGTACAGATATTTTACGACCGATAAGCGAAAATTTATCATCGCTGACACTCCAGGGCATGAGCAGTACACAAGAAATATGGCAACGGGTGCCAGTACGGCGGATTTGGCAATAATCCTCATCGATGCAAGATACGGGATTCAGACGCAGACAAAGAGACACTCTTTTATAGCAAAACTGCTAGGGATTAAACATATTGTCGTTGCCGTTAACAAGATGGATTTGATGGGTTTTTCTGAGGGTGTTTATGAAAATATCTCAAAAGATTATCTCTCCTTTGCAAAAGAGATAGGGCTTAGTGAGGACATTACTTTGATTCCGATGTCTGCCTTAAACGGGGACAATGTAGTTGATGCAAGCCAAAAAACTCCATGGTACAAAGGGGAAACGCTTCTGCATCTTTTAGAAAATATTGAGATAGAAAGCGACAGGGATTTGGTTCATTTTAGACTGAGCGTGCAGTATGTAAACAGACCGAATCTGGACTTTAGAGGGTACTGCGGGACAATCTCTTCCGGCGTTATAAGCGTTGGAGACACTGTTACCGTTTTACCGTCGAAAAAAAGCTCTAAAGTAAAAGAGATTGTGACTTATGACGGAAATCTGAATTATGCCTATGCACAGCAGGCAGTCACGCTAACACTTGAAGATGAGATAGACATAAGCCGCGGAGACATTATTGTAAAGAGTGATGAACAGCCCGACAGTGCAGATGCTTTTGATGTAAATATAGTCTGGATGAGCGAAGAGCCGCTCTTAAAACATAAGCAGTACTTTATAAAAAGAGCCTCATCGCTGAGTGTTGGAAGCATAGATAAATTTTATTATAAAACGGATGTAAATACGCTGGAGAAACAGAGTGCAAATCTGCTTAATATAAATGAGATAGGGTATGCGAAATTGGATTTAGAGAGCTCTTTGGCGTATGACCCATACATTAAAAACAAGGCGATGGGAAGCTTTATTATCATTGACAGAGTTACAAACAACACGGTCGGAGCGGGGATGATTGTGCAAAAATCAGATGAGGCGTCAAAAGCGAAACATTCAGAGTTTACACCGTTTGAGGTGGAGTTAAATGCACTGGTAAGGAAACATTTTCCTCATTGGCAGAGCAGAGAAATTTTTTAGGAAAACAACATGTCAAAAGAGACAAAAGCACAGAGGGTCGAGCGGATAAAAAGCGAAAAAGACGGTTTGGATGTTTTACGGGATATTTACCGTTATGCTGAGTCCGGCGAGAAGGTTAATGCGGAAGATATAGACAGGTTTAAGTGGTACGGTCTTTATACGCAAAACACCAATCTTCAAGATGAAAATGATGATACGCTCTACTTTATGTTAAGAGTTAAGCTTCCAAGCGGCAGAGTGGATTTAAAACAGCTTGAAGCGGTTGCGGAGATTTCAAAGAGGTATGCAAGAGGCACGGCTGATTTTACAACGAGGCAGGATATACAGTTTCATTTTATAAAAGTTGGGGATTTGCCGGCAATTTTTGCAAAGTTAGATGAGGTAAATCTAACCACGATTTTTGCAGCGGGCGATGTTCCAAGAAATGTCGTTACCTGCCCCGTAAATGGAATTGATAAGCATCAAATTTATGATGTGGAGCAGATTGAGAGAGAGATAAATGAGTATTTTGGCGCAAACAGAGAGCTCTCAAATCTTCCGCGAAAATACAAAGTCGGTGTTGGCGGATGTTCTAAGCATTGTATTTCTCATGAGATACAGGATTTGAGTTTTAATGCCGCAAAAATGAAAAATGGCGTAGTTCTTTTTGATGTAAGTGTCGGCGGCGGTTTGGCTTCAAACAGACGAATTGCTTCTCACATCGGATATGTATTGCCGGAGCAGGTTTTAGCTGTTGCTAAAGCTGTTAGCGAGATTTACAGAGAGTACGGAAACAGAGAGAACAGAAACAGGGCGAGATTGGGGCATCTGCTGGATTCTTTGGGGATAGATAAATTTATAGAGATATTGCACTCAAAAACAGGGTTTGCGCTTAAAAAAGAGGAGATTCAGAGCTATACTCCCTATGCAAAAAGAGAGCATTTCGGCATACATGAGAGCGCAAATGTGGGCAGAAGCTACATCGGCTGTGCGGTTAACGGCGGAAAAATAGGGGCAGATGGATTGGAGGCGCTTTTTGAGATACTAAAAAGATACAAAGCTACGGCTGTAAAACTCACAACCACCCAAAACTTTGTTATTACGGATGTGCCAAGCCAAAATGCAATCGCTCTAACTAAAGAGCTCCAAGAGATTGGAATCGATGCAAACCCATCTCCGTTTAAGGCAAAAACCCTCTCCTGCACGGGGATAAATTTTTGTAAATACGCCGTCTCCGAGACAAAAGATTTGGCGACAAAACTGGTAGAGCATTTGGAGAGAAAATTTCCAAACTTTGATGAGAGAATCTCTTTTAGCGTAAACGGGTGTCCAAACTCATGCGCACATCCGCACATTGTAGATATTGGTCTGGTTGGGTGCAAGGTTAAGCATGGCGGCGAACTCGTCTCCGGTTTTGAGCTTATTTTGGGCGGCAATTTAGAGGCAGAGAAGAGCAGTTTTGGAAAAAAAACAGGCATAAAATTTATCCAAGAAGATGCCATCGGAGTTGTTGAGAGCATAATCGAGAGTTATCTTAATAGCCACTACAAAAATTTTTATGATTATGCATCTGGGATAATTTATGAGTAAAGATTTATTTAGACCGCTTCTTGGCACTGAAAAAGAGCTAAAAGAGGAGATAAAAAATAGTATTATCGGAGTACATAAAAAACAGTACTTTGATTATACCGCTTCGGGACTTGCGTATAAAGCAGTGGAGTCTCGCATTCAAGAAGTTCTTAAAACCTATGCCAACACGCACTCAAAAGAGGCATCAATGGCGGCAAAGATGGATTTTTATTACAAAGAGGCACGAAGACATCTAAAAAATTCGCTAAAGCTTGAGCCGGATTTTGCAATTTTGCCAAGCGGATGCGGTGCGACATCGGCGATAAAAAAATTTCAAGAGATTATAGGCATATACATACCCCCTGCCACGCGAAAACGGTTCAATTTTCAAAGTGACACTCTCTCTCGACCTTTGATAATCATAGGACCCTACGAGCATCACTCAAATGAGGTTAGTTACCGCGAAGCACTCTGCGATACGGTGCGCATCGGAATTAACAGTGAAGGAGTGATTGATTTAGAACAGCTTGAGCAGATTTTAAAAACAAGCAAATATAGACAAGTTATAGGAACTTTTTGTATCGCTTCTAATGTAACCGGAATTATCACCCCTTTTGAGAAAATCTCCGCACTTCTTCGTAAATACGGTGCAATTGTCTGCTTTGATGCGGCCGCTTCATCCCCATATATGAATGTTCCTTCCTCTTTGTATGACGCGATGTTCCTCTCCCCTCACAAACTAATAGGAGGTCCTGCCTCATGCGGACTTTTGGTTATAAGAAAAGAGTTAATTGATGAGAGTATTGCGCCTACATTTGCAGGCGGGGGAACGGTTATGTATGTTGACCGCAACGCTCACAATTTTATTGATGAAAAAGAGTCAAGAGAAGATGCAGGAACTCCTGGGATATTGCAGTTAATTCGTGCCGCTTTGGCGTACCAGCTTCGTAATGAGATAGGGTTTATCTGGATTAAAAAAGAGAAAAATAGACTCTTAAAACATCTGCTTAATGGGCTTTTAAAAATACAAAGATGCAAAATTTATGGCAATTTACAAGAGGATAACATCGGAATCGTATCATTTAACATAGAGGGTATTGACCCGTATCTGCTCTGTTCTTATATGTCAAAACAAAACGGCATACAAACTCGTGCCGGTTGCTCGTGCGCGGGACCTTACGGGCATGATTTATTAGGTTTGGACGATAACTCAAGTATGGAAGAGAAGCCTGGATGGCTTCGCATAAGTATCCACTATTCGCAGGAGATTGAGGATATAGACTATCTGCTGTGTGTAATAAAGAAGAGTATTTTAGAGATAGATAAAAATTGTTTAAAGAGAATTAAGAGCCATTAAATATTTGCAACTGTACAATTTAACAAAAGCTTATTTTAAAGGCAAAAAAATGATTTATGAACTCTCAAATCCTGTTACAAAGAGCTTGATTGCACATCTAAGAGACCAAAGCAGTGATGCGCTTCGTTTTAGACATACGGTTGGCGAGCTTACAAAACAGCTTATGTATGAAGCGCTTAAAGAGCCTGTTTTGGTTCAAAAGAGTATAACGACATGGCGAGGCAAAGAGAGTTATGATGTTATAGACGAGGATAACATCATTGTTGCAACGGTTCTAAGAGCCGGAATGCCGATGCTTGATAGTGCCGTGGATCTTCTTCCAGGAGTTTCTGGGGGATTTTTGGCGATGAAGAGAGATGAAGTTACGCACAAAAGCGTTCTCTACTACGACAGACTTCCTGATTGCAAGGGAAAAACCGTTATTTTGGTTGACCCGATGGTCGCAACGGGCGGCTCTATGATGGACGCGATAGAGCTTATCAAAGGCAGAGAGCCGCTAAAAATCATAACGCTAAACATCATAGGCTCGCCGGAGGGTTTAGAGAAGGTAAGCAGAGCGTACCCTGAAGTCGATATCTACATTGCGCAGATTGATGAGAGGCTTAACAGCGACAAGTTCATCATTCCAGGGCTTGGAGACGCGGGTGACCGCTCTTACAACACCGTAAAATAATGATTATTGACTTAAAGAAAAAAAGCTCATTCGAGATACTAGAGTGCTTTGAAAATATAGACGCAGAGGGCGGTGAGATAGTTGAGGCAGAGCTTTTAGAATCCGACATAGAGAGTTTCGGTTATAAAGCTTTTGCAGATTTGGCACAGCTCTTTTTTATGAAACTTTTAACCCCTATAAAAAAAGATGAAACAACTGCCATTTTGAGATTTCAAAAACTCAATCTTGAGAGCTCCTTTCACAACAGTGACAAAGGCAGCGAAAAGTACGGCGCAGAGAGCGACTTTTTTAAAATAGATAAAACCAAACAGTTTACTTTTTTATACCACTATCAAAAATCTCTTGAGTTTGTTGGAGTAAAAAGCAAAAAGAGAGTTTTAAATCTCGGAGTAAACCGCGGCGATGAGTTTAAGGTTATCAAAGAGATGCTCAGCAGCGATGAGTTTGAAAATATAGAGTTTGTCGGAGTTGACTACTCTGCTTCGGCAATAGCGTATGCCAAAAGAGATTTTTTGGCGCATAAAAATGTAGAGTTTATCTGCCATGATATAAACAATCTTGCGGAGTTAAACCTAGAAAAATTTGACTTAATTATCTCCATCGGAACACTGCAAAGTTCAAACATTGATTTTAACGCCGCGTTTATGTCCATATACCAAAACCACTTAGCAAGCGGTGGTGCGATGATACTCGGTTTTCCAAACTGCAGATGGATAGACGGGGAGATGGTTTATGGTGCAAAGGCTCCAAATTACAGCTTCAGCGAGCTTAGTCTGGTTCTAAAAGATATACACTTTTGCAAAAAATATCTCCAACAAAAAAAGTACAGAGTGGTAGTTACCGGAAAAGATTACCTCTTTTTGAGTGCGAGAAAAATCGGTTAAAAATCTTATATGTTGTTAGTATTGAGATATAATTTTTTAATTAAAAATCTTTGAAGGCTTATATATGATTTACGATAATATAATTTTAGGAAACGAGTTATTTCAAAAGAGTTATTTCAAAGCTTATGAAAAAGAGTTTCTGCAGCTCTCCAAAAAGGGGCAAACCCCAAAAGCCTTATATATCGGTTGTTCGGACTCCAGAGTGCTTCCAAACTTAATAACGGGAAGCGCACCGGGGGATCTGTTTGTTGTCAGAAACATCGGCAACTTTGTCGCACCCTATAAACCGGATGAGGATTTTCACTCAACAGCGTCAGCAATCGAGTATGCGGTAAGCGTTTTAAAGGTAAAAAATATTATCGTGTGCGGGCATACTCATTGTGGAGCAATAGAGGCAATCCACACTAAAAGCTGTGCAAGCGATCCGGAACTTGTGCACACTAAAACATGGCTTACATTGGGTGAGAGTGCAAAATCACAGGCAATTTTGGCTCTTGGGTTAAAAGCTGATAAAGAGGTTCTGTACCGTTTGACGGAGAAACTCTCCGTTATCTCTCAACTTGAAAATCTTTTAACATATCCGGCTGTTGAAAAGAGGGTTGAGAGCGGGGAGATAGCAATCCATGGCTGGATTTATGACATAGAGAGCGGTGAGATAGAGTATTTTGACCCGGAGATTTCGCAGTTTCTTCCGCTTAGCTCGCTTAAAGTCGAAGAGTAATTACAACAGATACTTTTTAATCCAAACGCTCAAAACATATAATCCCCAAATATGCTGCTTAAAGCCTCCGCTTGAGGCTTTTTGTATCTGCTCATCAAGTGCTTCTTTCTTAAACATACCGGTTTGTTTATTTACCTCTTTTATCAGCTCAATTTTTTTACTATTAACAAGATATTCCATATATGGATTTGAGAACCCTTTTTTCTTACGGGATAATATTTTTTTATCTACAAGCGGAGCCGCAACTGTCTTTAGAAGCGATTTTGTAACAGCGTCCTCATAGCGAAGTTTCGGGTCAATGCTAAAGACGGCAGATGCCAGTTTGTGGTCTAAAAAAGGGGTGCGTGACTCGATGGAGTGTGCCATACTGACACGGTCAAGTTTTG
The DNA here is from genome assembly GCA_001829675.1 of Sulfurimonas sp. RIFCSPLOWO2_12_36_12. GTDB lineage: Bacteria > Campylobacterota > Campylobacteria > Campylobacterales > Sulfurimonadaceae > Sulfurimonas. Next base: position 70,166 of record MIBZ01000026.1, read on the forward strand.
TTAAAAAATGCTCCGCTTGAAAAAGATGTAAGTCGATGTAGCTGTACCAGATGCTCTCATCAGTGTGGGCGGAAGCCTCAAACCTCTCTCGGTAGCTATTTATATATTTGAGAGATTCATTGTCCCGCACATTTCTTCTCATAAGAGCATTTTTTTGCAGGTCCGTAAAATTTTCACCGCTTGTTCTAAAGAGCAGAGTGTTGTCAAAAACTCTTTTGTAGCGCTCCCACTCTCTGTTTTGGGAGAAGTTTGAGTGGAAATAGTTGCTTAGCCAGTTTTTGTTTTTCAGTTTTGTAAGGTTTTGGATATCCAAAAATTCAAAATATTGTCGATACCCCAAAAAAAGCTCATCGCTTCCCTCTCCGCTTAAAACAACTTTGATGCCATCTTTTTTTATCTCTTCAAACAGCAAGTAAAGCGGAACTGCGGCAGGGTCGTTGAGCGGCTCGTCAAGCGTGTCAAGGGTTTTATCGAGTGCTTCTAAAAATTCATTTTGCGAAATTTCAATCTGCTTGTTTTTAACTCCTAAAAACTCCGCACTCTCTCTTGCGTTTTGCCTCTCGTCATACTTTGAAAACTCTTTATATCCCATCGTATATGTTTGCAGATTTACACCGTTTTTAAGCGCATAAGCATTTATAGTCGCACTGTCAATCCCGCCGGAGAGCAGAGAAGCCATTGGCACATCGGCGTTTAGCCTGATTTTTATAGACTCCTCAAGCAGTTTTTCCAACATGAAAACAGCTTCATCTCTGTTTGTGATGATGTTTGGTTTAACATCAAGCAGGTCGAAATATCGTTTGATTTCTATATGTGAGTTTTTAAAGACAAGATACTCCCCCGCAGAGAGCTTTTTTATATTTTTGAAAAAAGTAAACGGCGGAGTCGGGGCTAAAAACGAGAGGTAGCCAAGAAGCGCATCCTCGTCCATCTCTATTTTTTGCAAAAAGGGTATGAGAGCTTTTATTTCGGAGGCAAATATAAAGCTTTTGTCATGCATGTAAAAGAGTGGTTTTTTGCCAAGCCTGTCACGAAAAAGATAGAGTGTCTCATCATCAAGCAGGGCGATTGCAAACATACCGCGAAGATGTTTTACAAAATCTACTCCCCACTTCACATAGGCTGCAATTATTACCTCGCCCTCACTTTGTGTTTTAAAATCAAACCCGCCTTTTAGCTCTTCTCTTAACTCTTTGAAGTTGTAAATCTCTCCGTTAAATGAGAGCAAAATCTTCTCATGCGAGAGCGGTTGGTTTGAGGCAGATGAGGTGTCGATTATGCTGAGTCTCTGGTGGGCAAAAAAGAGGTTTTTTCTCTGCACGACACCGCAGAAGTCAGCTCCTCTGTGAGTAAGTGTGCCAAGGGCTTTTTTTGCTTTTTGCTCATCATACTCCCCTAAAATCCCAAAAACAGCACACATTAGATAGTATCTTTTAAAAACATAACGGTTATGTCATCTTCCATATAATCATCTCGCAAAATAACACTTTTAACGCCCAACTCAAGCGCCATCTGCTCTATTTGCTCGGTTGTCAGGTAGTTGTAAGTTTCGCTCTTTTTATCTCCGTGAAGAACATTGAAGATGAATCCGATGTTGCAGGAAGAGAAACAGTTTCGTACAAAAAGATGTGTCTCAAAGCTCTCTAAAACATTCATAGCACCGCTGCAAATGTAAAAGTCGGCTAATGGAAGTTCATCGATGCCCCGACCATCGGGAGGAAATGCCCTTGGGGCGCAGATGTCCGCGATGACAATTTCACATCCTGTTCTCTCGCTTGCGATGGAGTACATATCTGGGAGAGAATCTATGCCGATGTACTCTTTTGGCGCTCTTCTCTTTTTTAACATGTAGAGATACAAATCGCCAAAACCGCACCCTGCATCGGCAACGCTATAACCGCTTATATCGCTTGGCAGCATCTCCAAAATAATATCAAATCTCATTTTTTGAGACTCTTTTGAGTGCCAGTTTACGCCTTTGGCAGTTATACCGTACTTGTCAATAGCGGATGAGTAAAATTTTTGGCTGTCAACGCGAGGCATGGCATATCCGAGTAAAAGATTTAGTTTGCAAATTATAGTACAAAATATATTCATATTGTTTTTTAATTGTGTTAAAATATCCGCAATTACCAATAAGGATTTATTATGAGCCATATGTACAATCTTGCGATAATAGGTGCGGGTCCAGCCGGAATAGCAACTGCTGTTGAGAGTTATCTGCAAGGAATTAGAGATATAGTTTTGCTAGAAAAAGACCAAAATCACAACTCCACGATACGAAAATATTATAAAGAGAACAAGAGGGTTGACAAGGACTGGAAAGGGCAAAAAGTTGAGCTTGACGGCAGAATCTATTTTGTAGACGGCACAAAAGAGACTACTTTAGATTTTTTTGATGAGATTTTGGCACACCACTCGGTAGAACTTAAAACCCACACAGAGGTTCAAAAGATAGAGAAAAAAGGGGGCTACTTTGAAGTCTTTATAGCCGGCGGGAGCATAAGAGCAAAGTATGTAGTCGTAACCATCGGCAGAATGGGCAAGCCTAACAAGCCGGAGTACAAGATACCGCCTGAGATAAAAAAGAGAGTAGGGTTTACGCTTGATGATTGTCTCGGGGGCGAAAAAGTTTTGGTAGTCGGCGGCGGTGACAGTGCAATAGAGTATGCGGTTGATTTGAGCACTAAAAACGAGGTTTGCATCTGTTATAGGAGAGAGACATTTAGACGGGCAAATCCTACAAACCAAAGAGACATAGCAAATGCCATAATGCACAAAGAGGTAGAGGCGATTTTGGGGGTTGATATAGAGTCGCTTGAAGATGACAACGGCAGAGTCAGAGTGGTATTTAACGAAATCCAGCCGCGAGTATTTGACAGAGTAATCTACGCAATAGGCGGAACGACTCCAAGCGCATTTCTTGCAAGTTCAGGCATAAAAGAGCAAGAGGGCAAACCCGTTCATGATGAAAATTACGAGACAAACATCAAGGATTTGTTTGTAGCAGGAGACATAACGCAGGAGAGCGGCGGAAGCATAGCGCTTGGGCTAAACCACGGATACGCCATCGCATGCCACATACAAAAACATCATAAAGAGGAGTAAGCCGGTTATTTCAACTGTTTTAAAAGATTTAGAAACTCTGCCTTGCTGGAAAAACCGACACTCTCATGAAAAACTTTCTCTTCGTTTGTTTTTACGAAGAATACAGTCGGAACAACCGGTGCAGTTAAATAGCTTGGAAAATTCCCCTCTTCTTTATTGATGATTAGAGGGATATATTTGGATTTTAGGGCACCATCCACGGTTTTATCCGTAAGTGTTTTTTTTTCAAATTTTGTACACCACGGGCAGAAGTTTGATATTATCAAAACCATAAGATTTTTGTTCTCTTTTTTTGCTTTGTTTAGCGCCGTTTCATAGTTTGTCTCATACGACATCTCTTTGGCAAACTCTTTGTATCCCTCTCCAAACAAAAGCGTGCTCATAAGGGCAAATAAAATCAGTTTTTTCATAAATTATCCTCTTTATATTGTACTGCAAATTTTTCCAATAGCTCCTCTGCGTTATCAAGCAGATCACTCTCTAGATTTTCAACGACAAATGTGCGTCCGCTCATGTAAGAGATGACAAAAACTTCCTCTTTTGCGTCCATTCTTAAAGCAGGCTCACCTATGAGAAGCTCCATTTTCAGGGCTACCGTATCGCCAACACTTGTGAAGCTTATGAGAAGTGCGAGCGACCTTGATGAGAAGTTTTTTGTTCCAATGCCAAGCTCGGCCGACTTTTTTGCAATCATATCAAGCAAAATCTGCTTATATTTTTTATCTATTTTGTCCGTGTTTATCTCAACTACGGGGTAGTAGCTCTTTATGCCACTCAAATCAAAAGGCGTTTGAGCATCTAAAAACTGGGTAAAGAGCAACAAAAGCAGAAGGAGTTTAAATGTTTTCATGAGCCTCTTTTTTGGAGTTTAATACAATGATTATACCTAAAATCTACTTTTGCTTTTTTCTATAATTTGTCTTTTTAGCCTAATTTTCTCATATTTCATCATTCGATAGCGATGAAGAGAAGCAGTTTTATATTATAAAATTTTGGCTATAATTTTTATCACACAAAATTGGAGCTCTATTTTGCCAACTTTATTAAATGTAGATGGTTTCAAATTTTTTTTCTACGCTAATGAACATGAACCAAAACACATCCATGTAATGAGAAGTGATGGGTTTGCTAAGATTGAGCTAGAAAATTTAAAAGTAATTCAAAACTACTTAAAACCAAAAGATTTAAAGTTAGCGCTTGCAATTATAGAAGAAAATAAAACAGAGTTTGAAAGGATTTGGGATGAGTGGTTTAATTAAGGGAAAAGAAGTACATTTTGATGATACTTATCTACATGTTAAACTTGATGATGGCAGAATCATATCCACGCCTATGGATTGGTACAAACCGCTGAAAAAAGCAACTCTTGAACAATTGAAATCATATAAACTTATTTGCTTAGATACCGGCATTGAGTGGGAAGAGTTGGATTATCATTTAAATATAGAGAGTATGTTGAACCTCTCTCAAAGTAATGCAGCTTAAAACTTATACCGACTTTGCCACGCCAAGATTTAAAGATTTTAACATCTCCAAATCTTTGCTCATAGCTCGTCCGCTTGTTGTAAGATAGTTTCCTATAACAATCGAGTTGGCACCGTGAGAAAAAATCTCATTTTGTCTATCGCCAAACATAAGCTCTCTTCCGCCTGCGACCATAATCCTCTGTGCGTCAGAAATTGTCTCTCTTGTCAGCTTTATGAGTTTAAATGCCTCATCAATAGTCAGCGGATTTGGTTTTAGCTCCAGCGCTTCGTTGTGGTGGTAAAAATTTATCGGAACCGATGTGGGATTTAGAGATTTTAGAGCCTCAAGCATTGAGATTCTATCCTCTTGGCTCTCTCCTAGCCCGAAAATTCCGCCGCTTATAAGAACCAAACCTGCCTCATTTACATTTTGGCAAGTCTCATAGCGTTCGTCCCAAGAGTGGGTTGTGCATATTTGCCCATAAAACTCTTTTGAAGTCTCAAGGTTGTGGTTATATGCTTTTATGCCTGAAGCTTTTAGCGTCAAAAGCTGTTCAACTGTTGCCGTTCCGTTACAAGCTATAAGCCTAAGTTGCGGTACTTCTTTTGTCAAAACTTCGGCAATACCGCAGACAAAGACAAGAGTTTTTTCATTTAGCCCTTTGTCGGCGGTAACCAGACAAAAGCCCAAAGCACCGTTTTCATAAGCCTCTTTTGCCTCTTTTAAAACAGTTGCCGTATCTTTTTGTTTATATCGTTCTATGTCGGCTTTGTATCTTACGCTTTGAGAGCAAAATTTGCAATCTTCATTACAAGTACCGCTGTTTATGTTGCAGATTGAGCATAAAAAAATCTCTTTATTCACTGCTTTGCCTTGCATATTTAAACTCTTGCCTTTGAATCTCTTCGCTCTTGTTTACCCTTGTGTAGGCTGTTACCGTAAACTCGCTCTCTTGTATCTCCAGCATTGCCCACTCGGAAACAGGTTTGTTTCTTGCGCAAATCTCTCCGGAGTTTAAAAAGAGCGTATTGTTCACAAACTCGGTTGAAAATTTATGAGTATGACCAAATATAACAACATCTGCGTCAGGGAGCATATAAAACGGCAGGTGCATAAGCTTGAACTTTATATCTGCCATTTTAAAGTAGTACGGCTCTTGAACGAGGTTAAATTTACTGTGAAATTCTGCTAAATGCGCATCGTTGTTTCCATAAACAGCCATATACTTAAGACCGCTGTTTTTAAGTGATTCAAGAGTCTGAACTTCGACTATATCTCCGGCATGGATAATAAATTCGGCACCGTCATTTTTAAGCGTCTCAATAGCCCTGTTGGCCTTTTTGACCTTAGTATGAGAGTCTGAAATAATGCCTATTTTCATAATTTTTTACTCTATCTCTTCTGCGGGTGTTCTTGTTTTACACTTTATGCACTCATAAACTTCTTTGCCTCTGTAAACTCTTGAAGCCAAAGCGCCGTCGCAACTTTTCTCTTTGCATTTTATGGTTGATGGTTCAAATTTGGAGATAAATTTACATTTAGGATAGCTTGAACATCCCCAAAATGGACCTCGTCTTGAATTTTTTAGGCTTATCTTTCCGCCGCAGTCAGGGCAAGGAGTAAGGCTTATCTTCTCTTCAATATTCATACTCTTTGTGTTTTTACACTCCGGATAACCGCTGCATGCTAAAAATTGACCGTTTCTGCCGTTTTTAACAATCATCTCTTTGCCGCATTTATCACATATTTCATCACTTGACTCTGAGTTTGTTTGCTCTTTCTCTTCGTTGGCGCCTTCTACCTGCTCTGTATATTTACATTTTGGAAAACCGCTGCATGCGATAAACTCTCCAAATCTACCGGAGCGAAGAAGAAGTTCGGCACCGCATTTAGGGCAATCTCTACCAAGCGGTTGAGCCGTTTTTAGCGAGATAATATTTGTTTTACCCTCTTCAACCTGCTCTAAAAACGGGAAATAAAAATCACTTAAAAGTTTTTGCCAATCATTCTCTCCCTCTGCAACTTCATCGAGCTTCTCTTCCATATTTGCCGTAAAAGAGACATCTACTATATTTGCAAAATTTTTCTCTAGTATTTCCGTAACGGTAAATGCCATCTCTGTCGGAATAATCTGCTTTTTCTCGATAGTCACATAGGTTCTGTTGCTTAGAGTTGCAATAGTCGGAGCATAAGTTGAAGGTCTTCCTATCCCCTCTGCTTCAAGTTTTTTGATTAGAGCAGCCTCAGAAAATCTTGCAGGCGGCTCTGTAAAGTGCTGTTCTTGTTTGATTTTTTGTATCTCGGCTGTTTCACCCTCTTTTAGAACAGGAAGCAGTTTATCTTTATCTTCTGCTCCCGTTAGTGCGTAAAAACCGTCAAAAATAAGTTTTCGTCCAATAGCTCTGTATTCGTTATTTTCGCCGCTAAAGAGAATACTTTGTTGTTCAAATATAGCATCATTCATCTGACAAACCATAAATCTTTCATAAATAAGACGGTAAAGTTTAATCTCATCCGGTTTTAAAAAGCTTTGCGCTACCTCTGGGGTAAACTGCAACATTGTAGGACGGATTGCCTCGTGAGCCTCTTGTGCGCCTTTTGCTTTTTTGGTGTAAACTTTAGGCTCAGAGGGCAGATATTTTTTGCCAAATCTGCTCTCAATCACACCGCGAACTGCGCCAACCGCCTCATGCGCCAAATTTAGCGAGTCCGTTCTCATATATGTAATTACACCGCTTGTTCCGCTTGGAGTTTTTACACCCTCATAGAGAGCTTGAGCGACCATCATTGTTTTTTTAGGAGTAAACCCGAGTTTGCTTGAAGCGGTTTGTTGAAGGGTAGATGTCATAAACGGCGGAGGTGTTGAGCTTTTTCTCTCTTTGGTTTCAATCTTTGAGATAACAAATGAGTCAGCTTTTACACTCTCTACTATCGCGTCAGCCTGTTTTTTGTTTGTAATTGAGAGTTTTGATAACTTCTCTTCATTGTGAGAGATTAAAGTTGCCTCTATATCTTTTTTAAAAAGAGTGTCAATAGTCCAATACTCCTCTGGAATAAATGCTTTTATCTCTCTCTCGCGGTCAACCACAAGCTTTAGAGCCGAAGATTGAACACGACCGGCTGAGAGACCTTTTTGTATTTTTGAACTCAAAAGAGGCGATAGCTTATAGCCGACAACACGGTCAAGAATACGGCGGGCTTGTTGAGCATTTACCATATTCATATCGATTTTACGGGCATTTTCTAACGCATGGTTTATTGCAGTTTTTGTTATCTCGTGAAAAACTATTCTTGGAAGTGTCTCCGGGTCTTTTTTTATAGCATGTGCTATGTGCCAGCCTATCGCTTCTCCCTCACGGTCCTCATCGGTCGCGATATATATAGTGTCGCACTTTTTTGCTAAAGCATTTATCTCTTTGACTGTTGCGGCATTCTCTTTTGCAACGCTGTACGCCGGAACAAGATGGTTATCTTCATCAATGGAGATTCCAAAACGAGATTTTGGAAGGTCTCGAATATGACCCTTTGACGCGATAACTTCATAATCCTTGCCAAGGAAGTTCTTAATGGTCTTTGCTTTGGCCGGTGATTCGACGATAATTAAGTTCAAATAGTTTTCCTATATATATAGTATAGTTGTTTTAAGTTTGGAAGTGTAGCAAAAAAAGTAGAAATAATGAAAACACGGATTTGTATTTCTAGTTTTTTCGGAAGCTTTAAATTTCCGTTCGCCTTGAGCTTGTCGAGCCAACCCTTCGACAAGCTCAAGGCGAACGGGTAAGAAAAGCAAAAAAATTTTGCAAAAAAATTAAAGTTATTTTTTGGAGTGTCGATTTAGTTAACATCAAGGCATGGAAGCTAAGATGAAAATTAAACTAGAGCGTAAGGCTCAGCCCTAAAAGGATTTATTATGGGATTTAGAATTAATACAAATATCGGTGCGATGAACGCACACATGTATGCAGTCGGTAACAATGTTGGACTTGATAAAAGTCTTGCTTCTTTAAGTTCAGGTCTTAGAATCAACAAAGCGGCTGATGACTCGGCAGGTTTGGCAATAGCAAATAAACTTTCAGCTCAATCACAAGGTCTTGGTCAATCAATATCTAACGCAAATGATGCAATCGGTCTTATCCAAACTGCTGACGGTGCGATGGAAGAGTACGGCAATATTATGAAAAGAGTAAGAGTTCTTGCGGTTCAAGCATCGAATGATACTCAAGATGCAACTTCAAGAGGTTTTATATCTCAAGAGGTTCAGGCACTTTTGGCGGAAGCTAGTGATATCGCAGCAACTACAAAATTTAACGGTGTTAAATTATTGGATGGAAGTGGCGGAACCACAGGTACTTTTACATTCCATGTCGGTGCATACGCAAATGAAACACAAGCTGTAGTTCTTGGGACCAATGCTGTTAGTGATATAGCTGCTACGGCTCCTGCAAGTATTACTGTGGGGACTCGTGCTAGTGCTGAATTAACAATTGGCTATATGGATACGGCTATACAAAATGTTGATAGTAAAAGAGCAACATTCGGTGCGGCTCAAAATAAACTTGAATCAACTGTTAGAAATATTTCTGTAACTCAGGTAAACATTGCAGCAGCGGAATCTGCTATCCGTGATGTTGACTTTGCGGCAGAGAGTGCGAAATTTGCAAAACATAATATCCTAGCTCAATCTGGATCATATGCAATGAGTCAGGCTAATGCTGTTCAACAAAATGTATTGAGATTGTTACAGTAGTGGGGTTGTCGGCTGTTAAAATTTTTTAATAGCCGATTTGTTTTACAGTTAGGTTTTGGCATGGAAGCCAAGATAAAAAACCAAAAAAGAGCGTAAGGCTCAGCCCTAAAAGGATTTATTATGGGATTTAGAATTAATACAAATATCGGTGCGATGAACGCACACATGTATGCAGTCGGTAA
>MIBZ01000026.1:79680-130564 GCA_001829675.1 Sulfurimonas sp. RIFCSPLOWO2_12_36_12
TAAAAAATGCACCAAAAACTGCTGCTAGATTGTTTGCTTCTCTGCCATGCAGCTTTAAAATTTCAGAAACAATACCAAGCAAATCGTACATATACTTATTTTCATTGCTGTACTCTTTTTTACTATATTGCAAAATGATATTTTGTACGCTTTTGGCAATTTCTAATCTCTTTTGCATTGAGTCTAAGTCATCGCTATTCATACCAATTTGAGAGTGGTTTTTCAATATATGCAATATCTCGTTGCCCAGTGAGATTTTATCTATTTGATTTAGTGTTTCTGCATTTACTTCCTGTGCGTGTATAGAGATGCTTTCAGGTAAAAAGGCACCATCGCTAAGATTGTAAATATTTTGTATATCACTTTTAAAAACAGGTATAAAATTGCGTAGTGTTTGAATGGACGCCATAAACTCTGGTGTCGTGTAAACGGCTGGTGTAAAGTTTCCTTTGGTTTGAATAATGTTGCTTTTGAGTGAGATAGTGTAATCTAGTTCATCTGTTTTGCTTAAATCGTGGGTTTTGTTGAAATAGTGTTCATCAGAGTGAGTTGCACCGCTAATCTGGTCAAGTGCTAAATCAAGCCCTAATAGATATATGTTTTTTGCATTGAGATGAATAGCTAAAATGGTAGAGATAGAACCAACGCATGATGCAGAAAGCGAGCCATAGTCTTTGTAGTAAAATGTTGACTCTTCTGTCAAAAAGAGATGCTCTTTGTTTAAAATCTTCAATAGTGCATCTGGCGCATGCGGCCCTAAGATGAAAATGGTATTTTTTAAAAATCCATCTATATCTATGTCGTTATAAAGCGACATACAACTATTTCCCTCTTCTACAAATCCATCAATGTGTGTAACAATATCTGGTTTTATATCATTGTTTTGTAGTGTTTTAAGTGCTGAACCAACGGCTATGATGATAAATTTATCTTCATATTTCTTAATCCAATCTATATTTTTTTTGAGTGATGGTCCAGCTGCTAAAACCAAAATAGGATTATCGACAAAAAGAGATTCTGTAAATTTATTGGCGACACTAAGCGTACTGTAACCATCAGCTATACGCCCGAGTGGACGCAAATATTTTTCAAGCTTAACTCCGTATGGAAATGTGTGATGCCCTTGAGATGCCAAAACTGCCTGAATAGCTTTTATTTTGATATCTGAGTGAGCTGGAAATTTGAGATATTTTAAATATTTGTTGTTATAAAATGTTGCTTCCAAAAACAATGCCATTTTAGGTAAAAATTCGCTTTCGCTTTGTGAAATACTAAAACGCAGTTGCGCATCTTTTGCTAGTTCATAGTAAGGAGTAACAAAAAGAGAGAGTCTAAAGAGCTCTATATCGTCTTCTATGATGAAATATTCTGATGCATGAATTTTGTTATGAGCTTCTATGATGTGTTGCCCGAGACCAACCCCGATAAATATGAATTTATCTATTGTTTTCATAAGAGTTGTTCTTGGTGCGAGTTTCATAGCTTCGTACATGATGAGAGGAACATCGTTTAATCTTAAGTTTATATCTTTTTGATCTTTTTTGATTTGCACGATATCATCTTTGGTAACAATTTGATCTCGTATACCTTCAAATAGTGAAGATGTTTTTTTGTAGTCAATACTTTTTGCTATCTTTTTTGCGTATTCATTTGAGTCTCTGCCATAAAGAAATAAACCACTCGAGAGTTCCACAACATCAAAATAGTCATCTTTGTATTCAAGCTCATACTTTGGAGATATGCCAGTTTCTGGCATATCAAAAAGAGCGATTTTGCTTAATAATTTCGGCTCTTTTTGAGCGATGTAGTTTAAGTTTTGTTCATAAGTTTTCATAGCCAATATTTCTATCTCTTGCATGTTAATCCTTGGTAAGATGATTTAATCCATCGATATATAAATTTGCAATATTTAGCAGATGAGACGAGAGCATACGGTGTAGATTGATACTATCTGTTTTTGCGTTATCGTCCACAGCACGATTGAAGAAGTCAAAAATATGTGAAGCTGTGAGTTTAAAATACTCCTGATAGATAAACGCTAAATCGTAGTCATCATCATTTGAAGAGGTATATAGTTGTTTCATCATGATTATAAGTGAATCTAAAAAAACATCACTGGTGTCAAACATCATCTCTTGCCACTCTTTTATTTTTGCTGCTGCTTTTTTAGCATTTAATAGTCTGTTGTTTATGGTTTGATAGTTACTTTCTGATATTTTATTTGAACTATGTGTATAAAACTCTTGTGCTATGTTTTGGCGTATAGCACTTTTGTCAAGCTCTTTAAAATTTGCCACAAATTGAGTTTCTATGGAAAGAGGAGTGGTATTTGCAAAAAAAGCGCCATTGCTAAGATTGTAAACTTGCTGTGAGCTTTTTTTAAATCCACACGAAGTTGCATTAATAGAAGCGATAGATGTGGCAAAGCCCGAAGTAGTATAAACCTTCTCATCAAAATTGCCAACAACTTCAAGAATATTATCGTTAAAAATCATAACATCTTTCTCTTTGTTGATAGTTTCAAGATTGAGATTTTTTATAAATGGATGCCCATCTGAATGCGTGTTGCCAGTTGCGCTATCAAGAGCTAAGTCTAATCCAAGAAGATAAAGTTGTGAAACCCCAAGTGCAATGAGCAAAAGATATGTGGTGGAGCCTACACAAAAAGCACTAAGATTTCCAAGCTCTTTTTTGTAACTAGCACCACTCTCAAAAAAGAAAACATTCTGTTTTTGAAGAGTATGCACTATATGTGGTGGTGTGCGCGAAGCTATGAGAAATATGCTTTCATTAAAAAATGTAAGATTTGTTACTTTTTTAAAAAGCATATCGCTGTCGTCAAAACCATCAAGGTGAGTAATGATGTCTGGAATGATATTTTCTTTTTCTAATATGCCTAAAACTGCAGAGAGAGCAACTATGACAAATTGTTTTTGATGCAGTTTTAGCCAAGTTATATTTTTTTGCAACGACGGTCCGGCAGCTAGAAATATAACTGGTTTTTGCACAAGTGATGGATATCGTTTGAGAATGTTTAAAAAGTTAAAACCTTCTTTTATGTACTCAAGCGGTCTTAGATATTGTTGTAAAATAGAGTTGTAGAAAAACAGCATATGCGATTGTGAGGCAACTTGCAGGTGGAATGCTACAAGCTTGTCGTCACTATAACTCGCCATTTGAAAATACTTTATGTAATGATTAAGATAAAAATGGTGATTTAAAAAGAGTGTTGCTTTGTGAGCAAACTCCTCTTTTGTCTCAAAAATAGAAAAAAATAGTTCACTTGTTTTGGCAATTTTATAATAAGGAGTTGTAAAAAGAGAAATCCTAAAAAGTTCTAAATCATCTTCTACTATGAGATAAATTTTGGCAGAAATTTTTGCATCTACACTAGTAATATGTGTGCCAAGTCCAACTCCAAAAAAGATAAACTTGTCTATATGCTTCATTTTTATGGATGATGCTTTTTGAGTATAGTTTAAAATATCAGCATGTCCGCTTAAGTTGTCTTCATAGATTGTGAGGTTGCTGTATTTGATGACAGCCTCATCGGAGACAATAATCTTTTTAAAGGTTTCAAATACACCTGAGTCTCGCGAGAAGTTGATTTCATCAGAAACAATGGAGGCGTATTTGGCGGAACCAATGGCATAGAATTTTTTATTTACGCTAGTGTCTGTAATCTCAAATGAGCCGTTTTCGTATATAAGGTCATATTTGTTTTGATAGAGATTTTGCTCCACGGCTGAGTCAAAAGCGGCTAGCTTCCCATACAAATCTGGATGATTTTTTTCAAAGTAAGCAATATTTTCAAAAAATGTCTCTCTTGCAACATCTTCTATTGTCATTGTATCATTCATTAAATGCTCGACTTTTTACTATGTTAAAGCAAAAATCATTCCGAATTAGAGACTGACTGCAATGCTTTAAAATTTGCAGCAAAAAAAGTACTATTAAATAAATTTTAAAGTTTGTCGATTTAAAGTATTATTGAAAAACTATAAACAATGTAAGATTGTTATAAAAAGGATTTATCATGGGTATCAGTTCACTTGGTGTTGGGTCTAGTATTTTAACACAGGATGTTTTGGACCAGTTGCGTGCTGCGGACGAGGCTAAATATGTATCTCCGATAACCGCAAAGATTACGGCTGAAACAAGTAAACAAGATGCGTTAGAAGTTATTGATGCAAGTATGAAAAACTTTATCGACAGTATTGATGCTATGGGAACGCAAACTCTTTATGATGAGCGCTTAACAACGGTTACCGGTACATCAGTAGCAGTAACTGCTGCTGCAAATAGTGATATTCAGGATTTTACTTTAAATGTAACTAATTTGGCTACAAAACAGATTGAGCAGTCCGCTTCTTTTACTGCTGACACTGATTCTGTATCGGCAACTGATGGGCAGATAAATCTTAATATAGACGGTCAAAATTTCACCATAGATTATCTTGCCGGAACAACTCTTAAGGAGTTAAAAGATCTTATAAATGATGTTGCTGGAGATAAAGTAGATGCTACCGTTGTTCAGGTTGGTGCTACAGATTTTCGTTTGTTTATAAGTTCTGTTGATACAGGAACGACCCAGAATATTACTATTACAGACAATACCGGAACAATAGACGCTCGCTTAACTACTGGATTGTCAGCCATTCAAACTGGAATAAATGCAAATTTCACATTTAATGGGCAGGCTGTAACTCGCACAAGCAACAATATTACAGATTTGGTTACGGGACTTGATATTACATTAAAAGAGGTCGGATCTTCTACTGTTAGTGTTGCTCAAAACCGTGATGATATCATGGCAAAAATAGATAGTTTTGTTGAAAAATATAACTCTGCTATAACAGAGCTAAACAAGGCGACTAAAACAAGTAAGGATTTAGCAGACAGAGGTGCTTTTGCAGCAGAGAGTACTATAAAAAGTATGAAGCAGGCTATTGAAGATATGTTTGCGTCGGTTGGCGGCGGGGTAGGTTCATTGTCTGATTATGGGTTTGATATAGATAAAGACGGAAAAATGAGCGTCGACAAAACTGCACTTGAAACCAAAATGGACGATGATATGGACAATGTGCAAGCATTTTTCTCCGGCGGAACATTTACAAAAGCTGATTTATCTACTGTTACGCTTACCGGAGCATTTGTTGAAATGTCCACAATTGTTAAAAAATATACAGACAGCGGGGAAATGCTTGATGGACTCAACGATTCCATAAGCGAAAGCATCACTGATCTTAATGAGAGAAAAACTAAAGCTATAGAGAGACTTGATGCTAGGTATGAGATACTAAAAAAACAGTACGCAGCGTATGATGCAATAATTGCAAAATTGAACAATGCGTCTTCTATGTTTATTGAGATGGCAAATGCCCAAACAGCGGCTCAAAATTAATAAATATATATAGAAATAATTAAAGAAAGTCTTCAAAATGTCGATTTGTACTAGATGAAAGAAACAAATAAAGATAGTGAAAAAGGGTCTGAAATGTATGGTAATGTAGCTCATAATATTTATGCACAAAACAATGTAGGGATTGAATCTCCGGCGAAGCTTATAGAGATGCTTTATGAAGGGGTTCTTCGTTTTAATGCTCAAGCAAAAAAAGCTATCACGGATGGTAATATTGAAAAAAGAGTTTATTGGATAAATCGCTCTGTTGCCATTATTACAGAACTAATCTCTGTTTTAGATATGAAGCAGGGTCGTGTTGCTGGGTATTTAGAGGGTCTTTATAACTATGAAATCCAACTTTTAATGCTAGCTAGTGTACATAAAGATACAGCAAAACTTGATGAAGTCAGCAGTGTGTTTAAAGCTCTTTTAGAGGCATGGAGAGAAACCACTAATGTGGCTAGATAAGCTAAAAATAGCTATTATCGAGAAAAATGCGGATGCAATTAGCAGGTTGCTTGACGACATTCCACAACTCAAAGATAAAAAAGAGATAGAAGAGGCGGTCTATCTTTTAAAAGAAGCAACTAGCTTGATGCATACTTTAAAAAATGAGACTTCAGCGTCAATGAAGCAAATCAAGAAAAACCTTGATTTTTTACGCTCTACCGATGTTCATACTTCTAAAAAGCTGGATATTCGTTCATAGCTTTTTTTGATATTTCAAAATTTAAACTTCAACTTCAAATTGTCTATATTGCAGCAAAAATGATATTTTATGGTAGAATAATTTAAAAAATAACGCTATTTGGACTTAACAATGCCTATTTTAGATGCAGATTATTCAAGAGTAGATTACGAAGATATGGCAAAAGCCATTGGATTGAAATCTAAGCATATTCCGATATTGATAGCAAATTTTATAGAAGAATCAGTTTCAATATTGGATGCGTTAGAAGAAAATATAGCTTCCAGAGATTATGAAAAAATCAGATCAAGTGCACATGAAATAAAAGGGAGTGCAGGAAATTTAAAATTTAATGAGGTCTATGATATGGCAAAAGAGATGGAGTTTTCTGCTGCAAAACAAGATATGGATTTTGAATATGAAGACTATTTTGATGCTATTAAGAGCGCAATAGGAACAATATCGTTATAGCACTTTGTTATTTTAGCTTTTTTAGCTATAATTGCGTCGCTTCTCTTTAGACCTGTGCAATGGTGCTTTGAGGTACTGTGTCAGGGTAGGAATACAGCAGCACGCTTTGGAGTGTCATGTGCCGCAGGTATCTGGAGAGGAGTCTCTCGGCGATACTTTTGTTCAACTTCTTCGTTAAAATCTGGTTGAATTTCGTCATTTACCACAAGCAAACTCCTCAATTAAACAAAATTTTGCCTCAAATTTGAATTAAATCAATCTTTTCTATGTTTAGAAATTCCACATGCCTGATTTGGTTTTGGCGGATTATTTTTTAAGTATGTCAAATCATCAAGCGTTTGCGTTAAAACTCTCTTTTGCTGCAGCAGCGGAAGCATACGGTTATCTTTTTCGTTCATTGGCAAACTCATATCTAGGAGTACTGCCTCAACCTCTTTGTCTAAATCAAGTAATGCATTGTTAATATGTTTAATAGAATTCATCCTGTGAGTATAACAAAATTTTTAAAAATTTGGGTATAATTGCGCTTCAATTTACAAAGGAGTTTCGATGCCAAAAATGAAATCGGTTAAAGGCGCCGTAAAGCGTTTTAAAGTTAAGAAAAATGGTACTGTTAAACGCGGTACAGCTTACCGTAGCCATATTCTAACAAAACAAGATTCAGATACTCGCTCTAAGCAGCATAAACCAAAAGTTATTGCAAAAGTTGATGAAAAAAATGTAAAGGCTATGATTAACTAATATTAAGTTAATTGTTAAATCTCCAGCAAAATAGCACATAGAGTAGCTGGGCAAGACCACCAAAATGTGGCACCTTGAGCACTAAAAGTGACTAGGTAAAGAAAAAAGGAAATAAAATGCCAAGAGTAAAAACAGGTGTTGTTCGTAGAAGAAGACACAAAAAAATATTAAAATTAGCTAAGGGTTTTTATAGCGGTCGTCGCAAACATTACCGTAAAGCTAAGGAGCAAATAGAACGCTCAATGTATTATTCATTCCGTGACCGCAAGCAGAAAAAACGCGATTTCCGTAAACTATGGATTATCCGTATAAATGCAGCTTGTCGTCTTAATGGTATGAACTATTCATCATTTATGAACGGTATTCACAAATCTGGCATCGAGCTTGACCGTAAAATTCTTGCTGATATGGCTATGAATGACGCAGCAGCATTTAGTGCAGTTGCAACAGCATCAAAAGCAGCATTAAGTAAATAGTATAAATTAGATTCCGTGCTTGTCACGGGGTCTAAATTTTGTGTAAAAAAAGTACAGAGTTCCCGATACCGTTATAGTAAACTCCCATTGACGATTTTTTTGAAATATAAACACCTCTTCCATTGAAAGATGTTGATTTTTTAAATAATTTGCTTAATATGTTAGTATCAAAACCATTCCCTTCATCTTTAATAGTAGTAACTATATATCTATTTGTGCCATGTTCAATTGTATGAAGTTTTACCGTGATATTTTTGTTACAGTCTTCTTGCATCTCTTCTAGTTTTGTAAAATATGTATTATCATTTAATAATTTATGTTTTGTTTTGGTATCAAGACCAAGATTTCCGTGCTCGTAAGCGTTCATAAAAAGTTCTGAAAATACAATGCCAGCATTGTATGTAAGTTTATAGTTATTGCTAAGATTGCTCCAAACATTTGAGTACCAATCATTAGCCTCTTCAACGGCGTTTAGAGTGCTTTTAAATACTTTTTCTACAAATTTATTGTTACTATTTAAGTCCAATTGATTTATGATTATAAAGGTTATATCATCCTCTTGTAGGTAGGTTCTGCGTAAAAAATTGCTTACCATCTCCTCTTTAGAGAAAGAATTTAAAAAATCGTTTTCAATAAACTCCGCATATTGTTTATCATTAGTAATTGTACTATTCTCAATAAAACCATCACTATAAAAAAGAAATTTTGAAATATTTTCTGTACTGTAGGATGATAAAGTTAAATCTTTAGTATATTTGCTCATTGGAGGATTGTTGGATTTTATTTTAATAATTTGCTCATCTTTTGTTTGCATGAGAATTGAGGGCATTGCAAATTTGCTATAATTAATGATATGCTCTTTGCAATTAATAGTTATAAAATCTATTGATAAAGCTTCTTCGTCAAGTAAAATAGGTCTTATGTACTCTAAAGACATCTCTACTAAATTTGTAAGATTAAAATTACTATTATTTTTCATTTGATCTATTGTGTGATTTACATATGAAGTCATTAACATTGAGCTTAGTGACGCAGATAATCCCTTTCCCATACCATCAACAATAAGGTAAAATGCAATATTGTCATTTATTTTTCTTACACTGTATGAATCCCCGCTTAAAACATCAAGAGGCTTATAAAAAAAGTCTATTAACGCCGTACATTGGTTGTCAATCATGTGGTAGTAGAAATCATTTCTAACAATATTTAGCTCTTTTGAGAATGCTAAATCTTCTTGATATGAGTTATACTTCTCTTTTTTTTCAAACTCTTTTATCCTCTTTTCTCTTTGCTCTTTTATGTAATTGTTGGCAATGAGGAGCTTGGAAACATTTTCAATCGCTTGCATAACTTCTGTTGCAACGATTGGTTTTTTAATAAAATTATTTACATTGAGTTGAAGAGCTTGTACTATTACATCTATCTCTTGTATGGCTGAAACAAGAATAATAGGGATATCTTTATCGACATTTCTTATTTTTTTAATCATATCTATGCCGTTAAGAATAGGCATGTCATAATCTGCAATAATTATATTTATATCTTCATCGTAAAATTTTTGATATCCATCTTCACCATTGTTGGCAAAAATAATTTTTTTTACTAAATCTTCAAAGATAGAATCGTATAAAAGTTGTGTGGTTTTGTTATCTTCAACACAAAGAAGTGTTAAAGATTTTAGGTAGTCTAATACTGACCTATCAATGGTACTATGCATTAGATTATAAATTTGCTCAATTCATTTTGCAGTCTATTTGCATCACTTGATAGTTTTGTAGCAGCTTCATCAACAAGGTTTCTGTGCTCTGTATTTTTTTGAGAAATCGCTATAATCTCATCCATATCACGAATAAGTTCTTTTGTTTTAGTAGCAATATAAGTACTTTGATGCATAACATCACTAGACTTGTCTGTCGTTACCGAGAGATTCTCTTTTGTATCCTGTGCAGATGAGATTAAAGCTTGTGCCGAACCTGCTATGTTGTTCATATTTTTTGATGTTTTTAGTGTCTCTTCCGAGATTTCAATAACATTTTGAGTTATAAGATTTACATTAGCACTAATTTCACTAAGGCTTTTTTGTGTTCTTTCAGCTAGTTTTCTTACTTCATCGGCAACAACGGCAAATCCTCTGCCATGCTCACCTGCTCGTGCTGCTTCAATAGCGGCATTGAGTGCAAGTAGGTTTGTTTGATCTGCAATATCAGAGATAATAGCCAAAACATCTTTGATATTTTTAGCTTGTTCTGTTAGAGATGAAACTTTTTGAACTAAATCCTGCTGATGCTCACTTCCATTTTCAATAGCCTCAACAACAGAATCAAGCTCATTGATGAAGCCATCCAGTACGCCAAATGTTTGTTTTAAGTCTTCTGTTACTGTGATTGAAGCCTCTTCAATAGCATCTAGACGGGTTCCTACTTCACTTACTAAAACATTAATCTTTGAAATTTTGCCATCAGCAAGTTCGCCATTCTTTGTAAGCTCTTCAACGATATTATTAAGAACTTTACTCTCTCTTGATGTTGTCATAGAGACATCTTTGGCTTGGTATACGCTCTCTTTAAATGCAACAATCATTACATGCAGGGCTTTTGAAATTTGTGAAATTTCATCGCCTCCTTCCACTATAATATCACATGTTAAATCCAAGTTGCTCGATACACACTCTATCTTTTCTAAGCTGCTTTTAACACTTCTGTTTACGCCTCTGCTTATTGTAAATATGATTAAAAATATTGCGATAGCAAAAGCAGTGTAACTAAGCAGGGTTATAGTTGCACTTCTATTTTCTTTTGATTCTGCCTCATCAAGCAACAAGCTATTTTGGTTAGCCAGCTCGTCATCAATCTCTTTTAGAAGATTTATTTTGTCGCTTATTGTTTTAAACCACGCAACACTGTCAACCCCGAAGTCACCCTCTGAAGCCTTCTCTTTTGCGATAGCTCTCATCTTGTTTACTTCCCCGATAACAGGAGAGTTCATTTTTTGCGCATAGAGTGCTTTTGATTCGTCAGTTGCCATCGATAAATAAGCGTCTAAGAAAGCATCTTGTTCAGCGACGAGTGTAACCCATTTGGCAAATACACCATCTCCAAATTTATTGGCAGCGAAAGTACCGCTAAGTACCGCTCTCTCAATTCCGGCGCGCTCTTTTGATTTTAAAAAATTTGTGTATGAATCAAGAGCTTTTACTAGCTCTTGAGTATTTGCAAGTTTTGCAGTAAGTGAAACAATATTTAAAATCTTTTTGTTCATGTTTGTGTAGTAAGAAACTACATCGGCAACACTTATTGAAAGAGAATCCACCTGTGAGCGAATTTGTGCTATCTTGCTCATATCGCTTTCAAAAGCCGATAGTTCACTTTGGAGCTCTTTGGGAAAAGATTCTAAATCAAGAGAGGAAACATATTTAACTAAATCTTCATGTTCTTCTTTTGTCAAGTTTCTCTGCTTTGGCAAGATATCACCAAACTGAGCACCTTTTGAGCCTATGTAACCGGCACTTGCTCCACGCTCTTTTTGAGTTTCATGAATCAAGAGACTTAGTTTTTTAGAGAGTTCGTTTAAGCTCTTTGCTTGATCCATGATGCTATGGTTTGTCATCGCTTTGTTTAGTGTTATTGCGATAATTACAAGTGCGAAAGAAACTACTATAAATGTGATTAGATTTAATTTATATTTGATTGTCATATTAACTTCTTTTTGCTTTGAAAGTTGATATTAGATTCAGATCATCTAATAGATTTAGAAGTTGTTCATTTCCGACATGCATACGAATATCAATATTGTCTTTTAAAACAAGTTTATTCAAGTAGCCTATTACAGAGGATGTTATTGATAGAGAATTTACTATATTAATATTGATATGCTTATGCTGAAGAACTACGCTGTCCACAATCTGTTTAATATTTTGAAAATCATTAATGCTCTTTATATTACCGGTTATTGTAACGCTGTTTGACGATGTTTCTATTTCCATAATCCCTATCCTTTGTATAGTGCTACATATCATACTTCGCTGTAGTTTATAGTTTAAATAATTAAAGTTAACTAAAATAGGTTATTTGCTCTATCCAATCTTTCATTTTTTTTTCATATCCGATATCTTTAAGTTCAACGAATTTTAAAGGTTTTGATAAGTAGGCTTGTTTAACAAATCCGCCAAAATCGTGTGGATAGAGATATCCTTCATTTTTTTGTGTTATATTTTTCGGTATATCAAGCATAACACCATTATTTACAGCTTCTTGAGCTTTATTGATAGCCATGTATGCGGAGTTGGATTTTGGGGAAGCACACAGATAAATTACAGCTTGGGCTAAAATAATTCTAGCTTCAGGATAACCGATTTTTGATACACTAGTCATGGCGCTTGTTGCAAGAGTCAGGGCTTGCGGATTTGCATTTCCAATATCCTCGCTAGCTAGTATTACCAGTCGTCTTGCTATAAAATCAGCACTTTCTCCTCCATCGATTAATCTTGCTAGATAGTAGATGGAAGCATCCATGTCGGAACCTCTGATTGACTTAATCATGGCACTTGTCAAATCATAATGAACACCGGCTTCGCTGCTTCCCGTACTAAGGGCATTGGGTCTGAGGGATTTTAAAATCTCCAATGTTATATGCGTAGTTATGTTTGAAGCAAATTCCAAAAGTTTTAACATCGAGCGGGCATCGCCGCCGCTGCTTGCTACTAAATACTCCGCAGCATCCTCGCTGCAATTAATATTTGATTGTTCTAAAGTTTTATATAGCAGTTTTGCTAATGCTTCGTTTGAGATGTAGCGGAGTTCAAAAAGCATAGAACGGGAGCGAATAGCAGAAGTGAGTGAAAAAAATGGATTTTCAGTAGAAGCACCAATGATTAAAACAGAGTTGTTCTCCATAACGGGGAGCAGTACTTCTTGCTGATTTTTAGCCAATCTATGAACTTCGTCAATGAAAATTAGCGGTCTTTGCAGACTATTTTTATAGCGGTCAAAAATTTGTCTGAGTTGTTCGATTTTGATGCTTGTAGCGTTGAATTCATAAAACGGCAAGTCCATTTTTTTGGCAATGATTCTGGCAATAGATGTTTTTCCGCAGCCCGAGGGTCCAAAAAAGAAACTATGTCCCAAGACACCTTTTTCACACAGCACTCTAAGAGGAGCCTCTTTGGCGCTTAAATGCTCTTGCCCTATTAGTTCATCAAAACTATTCGGTCTCAAAAGATGTGTAAAATCTGCCAATTTTAACTCTTCTTTTTAGTTATTTTCTTATCTTTAAAACTTGGTTTTTTGCCATCTTTAGCGACGCTTGTTTTTTTATCTTTAAAAATTGGTTTTTTGCTATCTTTAGCGACGCTTGGTTTTTTGTCTTTAAAAGTTGGTTTTTTGCCATCTTTAGCGACGCTTGTTTTTCTCTCTTCTTTGAAATTAGATTTACTCTTTTCTTTTAACTCTGCTTTATTCTCTTCTTTTAAAAATTTTGACAGAGCTGAGTATTCGCTTCGGCTTAAAAATCTAACTTTTCCCTCCGGAAGATTGTTAAGCTCAATCTCTGCAAAACTAATTCTTTTAAGGTCTGCTATCTCTGTTCCAAAATGAGCAAAAAATCTTCTGAGTTCGCGATTTTTACCTTCACTTAGAGCTACTTTTAAGATAGAGTAGTTTGGTTCATTTTTTTGGATTTTATAGCCAATGAAAGGTTTAAACTCCATAGAAATAACTTTAGAGTGGCTATGTCCGCCGGCAGTTGCATCATCAAGAATCATCCCGTTAAGCATGGCACTTTCCATCTCCGATGTAACTTCGCCCTTAATTTTAATCTTGTAAATTCTCTCCAAATCAGATTCCATAAGCGCTGAAGCAACTTTTGAGGCATCTGTCAGAAGAAGCAATCCCTCAGAAGCGTAGTCAAGTCTTCCAACCGGAATATAATGTTTATACTCTTTGCTTAGAGTGTCGTAAATGGTTCTCCTGCCCTTTGGGTCACTCTTTGTTACAAGCTCGCCTTTTGGTTTATTGTAAACAATTACCGTGTATTTATCTCTTGGGGATACCTGCTTACCGCTGACATAAACAATGCTTACGCCCTCTTGTACATCGGTCGCCGGGTTGGTCTCTATCTCTCCGTCAACTCTTACATAACCGTCTTGTATGGCTTTGTCGGCTTCTCTTCTTGAGTAGCTTGAGTGGTGAGCAATATATTTATTTAGTCTCACGATATACCTTTTTCTATGAGAGTATGGATATGAAGCATGCCTTTTACTCTTTTGTCTTTATCTGTCACAACTAAAAGTTGTATCTTCATCTCTTCTATAAGTACAAGTGCTTCGCTTGCAAGTATGTTTTCATCTTCTATCGTCTTTGGGTTTAGTGTCGCATATTTTAAAACATTCTCTTCCAGTGAAAAATCTTCACTCATAAGCGCTCTGCGAATATCCCCATCACTTACAAGTGCTAAGAGCCTGTTTTGCTCATCTGTAACCAAAACAGTTCCGAGTCTGCCTTCGCTAATCTTTACAATCGCATCTTTTAATTTTGTATCGGCACTAATGAGAGGCAAATCTTTTGTTCTCATCAAATCACTGACTTTTACAAACAGCTGTTTTCCTAAAGCTCCACCTGGGTGGAATGAGGCAAAATCGCTTTTTTTGAAGTTTTTTGCCTTCATAAGACAGACTGCAAGGGCATCGCCTAAAGCTAATGTCAGAGTTGTTGAGCTTGTCGGCGCAATGTTTAGCGGGCATGCCTCTTTTTCAACAACAACATCTATAACTAAGTCGCTGTATCTGCCAAGAGTGGAGTTTTTGTCTCTTGTCATGCCGATGAGCGGAGTGTTAAATCTTTTTACATGCGGAAGTATCGAACTTAACTCTTCGCTCTCTCCGCTGTAACTTATCGCTATAACTACATCCTCTTTGCCAATCATTCCCAAGTCGCCGTGAAGTGCTTCTGTCGGATGAAGAAAAAAGCTGGGAGTTCCGGTTGAGGCAAATGTCGCAGCCATTTTAGCGCCGATTAGTCCAGATTTTCCAACACCTGTAACTATAAGCTTGCCTCTGCAGCTAAGAATAATTTCAACCGCTTTATCAAAAACATCATCAATGTTTTTTGCACTCTCTAAAAGAGTATTTGCTTCAATTCTGAGGGTTTCTTGTGCTATTTGTTTGTAATTCATGGTGCAATTATACCCAAAGAGGGTATAAATTGCGTAAGAGTTATTTAATGTCTGGTTTTGGTGTTTTAGAAGTAGAAGCTGGTAATTGAGGAATAGTAATCGGAGCTTTTTTTCCTTCAAGCGCTTTTAGGAACTCTTCAATTGAAGCAGCCTCTTTGTCGCTGATTGTCGCTCCGAGTTGAATGCGTCCCATTTCAACTATTGCCTCTTTTAAATCCCAAATTTGTCCGTTATGGAAATACGGCGCAGTTTGAGTGATGTTTCTTAGCGTAGGTACTTTAACCATACCATTTTTGTCACCTTTGAAGTCACCTACATCTTGAAATTTGTATGTTCCTGTGACATTAAACGCATTCATCTCTCCGCCAAGAGCGATACCGTTGTGGCATGTAACACAACCTTTGTCAATGAAAGTTTTTAGACCATCTTTTTGAGCATTCGTAAGTGCCTTCTCTTTTCCATTTAAGAAGTTATCATAAGCTGAAGGAGTAACAAGTGTTCTCTCAAAAGTAGCAATTGTATCTGCAACTTTTTCAAAAGTGATTTTCACATCTTTGCCGTAAGCTTTTTCAAACTCTGCAACATACTCCGGCATAGATGTAACGGTTGCAACTACATGTTCAGGTGTCGCAGCCATTTCAGGAGCGGCTTGGATAGGACCTTGAGCTTGTGCCTCTAAGTGAGGGTCACGACCATCCCAAAATTGAGAAGAGAAAAATACGGCATTAAAAACCGTCGGCGAATTTAAATGGTGAGGATTGGCTGTCCACTTATGTCCGATTGCAGCGCTGATTCCGTCATCTCCGCCTTCACTTAGGTTGTGGCAGCTGTTACAGCTGATAAAACCGCTTTTTGAAAGTCTCGGGTCAAAATAGAGCTTTTTGCCAAGTTCGACTTTTGCATTTGTAATAGGGTTTTTTGGATTATCAATAAGCTTAGAAAGCTCTGCTTTAGATTTTGGAATTGGTTTTAGCCCGGCATTTTTTGCGTCATTAGCTAAATTTGAAGCCAAAAGTGATGAAGCTGTAAAAGCTAAAGTCAAAAGTGTTTTAGTGTACATGTGATTCCTTTTTTTGAAAGTTTGTCACAAATCTTACATTTTTTTAGCTTCAATTAATATAATTTATTTTATTAGCGCAAACCAATGATTTTATTTATAGGAGATAAGCTATAATAAATGTTAAATTTTTTAAAGGAAAAATTATGAGAGATAGACTTGGAAAATATGTAAGCAGTATAAATACATTAAAAGTTGAAGAGAGAGTTTTATATTGCAATACTTTAATTTTAGCGGAAGAGGGTGCCGGCAAAACAAATTTGGCATGTAAAATAAGAAATTATATTATTGACAATAATGTTGCAACGCTATATCTTGATTTTTCTAACTCTGATGAACATAATATAGAGTTAAGATATAAAGATGAGCATTTTAACTACATAAGATTTGATGAGAGTGATGATTTTCAAAAGAGATTTAACGAGCTTGTTGCTCAAAAAAAACATATCTACATGGCAACAGACCCAAACTACTTCTCAAATAAAAGAGATATAACAAGCAGATTGACGCAAACTCTTCAAAATAAGGGGCTTTTAGATAACTACTACTACTTTTTTCATGATATTGAAAATTTAAATGGCTTTTATACAAAATTTGAAGACTTTTTGCTCTACATGTTAAATTTTTTAAATCTAAAAAAATATGGGTTGACATTTTTAGCTCAGCCTCATAGCACTTTTGAAAATCCGCAGATAAAACTTCTGTTTACTTTTTTATATCTTGGCAAATGCTCAAATCTTGAGTATTTTAACACCTCAAATCTAAAGAAAATACCAAAAAATAGATTTTTTTATCAGTACAGAACAAACTACCGAACGCTTTTATTTAACGATATTAAAAGCAATATAGTTCAGATAGACGAGTATCTTTTTGAAGAGTAACTATGCAAAAACTTTTTGATGAGGTGGCATCTTTGGACAAAAGGTGCTACGAAGAATTTTTTTTAAGCGAAGATATCTTAATGGAGCATGCATCTAGCGGCATGGCTGAGTATATTCGCAGCAACTTTAAAAACAATTCAAAAATCATTGTTGTATGCGGAGGCGGAAATAACGGGGCTGACGGAATTGCTCTTGCAAGGCTTCTGCATCCTGACTACGATGTTTCGATATATTATGCAAAAAAAGCAACATCAAAAATGGCACTGTTGCAAGCAAAACGAGCAAAAGCAGTCGGTGTAAAAGAGTGTAAAAAGCTCAAAGAGTGTGATGTATTAGTCGATGCCATCGTTGGAACAGGTTTTAACGGCGAGTTTAATGACGAAATTAAAGCTATTTTAAAAGAGATGAATAGTTTGAGGGCATTTAAAATAGCCTGTGATGTTCCATCCGGCTATAAATTTATCGCAGATGTTACTTTAACTATGGGTGCTTTGAAAAAGGGTATGTTTTTAGATGAAGCGAAAGAGTTTGTCGGAGAGATAAAGGTGCTAAATCTTGGAGTAGGCAGAGATATTTACGAAAAGCGAAGCAACTGGAGAGTGCTTGATTTAGAGGATTTAAAACTTCCAAATAGAGTAAAAAAAGATTCTCACAAAGGCTCTTACGGGCACTTGGCAGTTATCAGCGGTGAGAAAAGCGGAGCGAGTATAATGAGCGCCCTTTCTGCCCTAAGGTTTGGAAGCGGATTGGTTACTCTTGTTGGTTTTGAAGAGATAGAGATCCCGTATAGTTTGATGTATTCGCATGAAGTCCCAAAAAATGCAACAGCGTTAGCTTTGGGAATGGGTCTTGGAGCGGAGTTTAGCGCAATAGAGATGGATAAATTTTTAGACAATGCTCTGTCGCTGGTTGCAGATGCCGATGTCCTCTCTTTGCCATTGATTTTAAATATTTTAAAAAGAAAAAATGTGGTTATAACTCCGCATGCCAAAGAGTTTGTATCACTTCTTAAAATTACTAAAATAGCTGATATAACGGTTGAGGAACTGCAAAAAAACCGTTTTAAATATGCCCAGGAGTTTTCTAAAGCCTATTCTCATGTAACGCTTATTTTAAAGGGCGCAAATGTCATAATTGCAAAAAGCAATGAGTTCTATATAAATCCACACGGTACGCCATCTTTAGCAAAAGGTGGAAGCGGAGATGTGCTCAGCGGTTTGGTAGGTTCACTTTTAGCCCAAGGCTATGACTCTTTAGATGCGGCAATAAATGCCTCTTTGGCTCATGCAAAATTGGCGCTAAATTACAGCGGTGCTGATTTTTCACTTACCCCTGATGATTTGATTGAACAAATAGGTAAATTATAAGATTGCGTATGTTATAAAACATAGAACTAAATATTTAGGAAAAAGTATGGAAAATATATTAAAAATTGGAAAATATGAACTTGGGTCTCGTTTGATTGTTGGAAGCGGAAAATATAAAGATTTTCAAACCACAAAAGAGGCGACACTTGCGAGCGGAAGTGAACTTATTACTGTTGCAGTTCGCCGTTTAAATATTACAGACCCGGATAAAGAGAATCTTCGCGATACATTTAAAGGTACAAATGTAAAATTTTTGCCAAATTCTGCTGGGTGTGTTACTGCGGAGGAGGCGATTACAACTTTCCGTCTGATGCGTGAAGCTACCGGAATTGATTTGATAAAACTAGAGGTTATCGGCGATACACAAAAAACCCTCTATCCAGATGTTTTAGAGACTATAAAAGCTTGTGAAATTTTATCAAAAGATGGTTTTACTATTATGGCTTATACCTCTGATGACCCGATAATGGCAAAAAGACTTGAAGATGCGGGAGCTCATGCTATTATGCCTCTTGCAGCTCCTATTGGAAGTGGACTCGGAATACAAAATCCATACAACATAGTTTTTATTCGTGAAGCCGTAAGTGTTCCTGTCATAGTTGATGCAGGAATAGGGTGTGCGAGTGACGCCGCTTATGCAATGGAGTTGGGTGCAGATGGAGTTTTAACAAACACTGCAATCGCTTGTGCACAAAACCCGATGATAATGGCTCAGGCAATGAAACATGCGGTAATGGCAGGGAGAATGAGCTATTTGGCGGGAAGAATCCCTAAGCGTCCCTATGCGACAGCCTCTTCACCCATGAATGGTCTTATACAGTTTTAAACTTCTATATTTTTTGAAAGATGGGTCATAAGTAAAAGTTGCCCCATTCCTTCAAAAAACTTCTCAACACCACCCTCTTTTGAATTTATATTGCCAAAAAATTTACCCAGAACCGACCCTTTAAACTATGTAAAAGTATTGTAACAAAGTAATCTTAATCCCTTTTTGTGTCACATGATATAAAGTTTTGAAATATGTAAAAAATACTATTGACATTTCGGTGGTTATTGACTATAATTTCGCCTCATTAATCAGCTAAATGGCTGTTTTAATGTGTAGGTCGGGGTGTAGCTCAGTATGGTTAGAGTACCTGGTTTGGGACCAGGGGGCCGAAGGTTCGAGTCCTTTCACCCCGACCACTTTTATATTTTTTAGAGACATGGTGGGATTAGCTCAGTTGGTTAGAGCATTGGTTTGTGGTGCCGAGGGTCACGGGTTCGAGCCCCGCATCCCACCCCATAACAAAAAAATATAAAAAAACTTAGTAAAAATAATAAATTTTGTGGCGTTCGTGGCTCAATTGGATAGAGTTTCGGACTTCGAATCCGACGGTTATAGGTTCGAATCCTATCGGGCGCACCATTTATAAATGAATGCGCTCTTAGCTCAGCTGGATAGAGCAACGCCCTTCTAAGGCGTAGGCCAATGGTTCGAATCCATTAGGGCGCACCACTTGAGTTAACGATATGCTAGCCACTATGGCGCTAAAGCTTTGACTTCTAAACAGAGTCAAGAAATTAAAATATTAGACTACATGCGGATGTGGTGAAATTGGTATACACGCCAGACTTAGGATCTGGTGTCGCAAGACGTGGAAGTTCGAGTCTTCTCATCCGCACCATAAGCCTAAAATGGGCATTTACAGAGCTTTTTAAAGCTCAAAAATCTCTTAATAAAAAATCTTAGGGTACTGTATAGGGTACGGTTTTAGATTTTAAAACACACTTCTTAAAATTAAATTCTTTTTCAAACTAATTATAAAACTTAAGCAAAAAAATCAAAAAAACAAAAAAATCAGCACTCCATATAACGCCATATAATTTGGTATATATAAAACACTCTCTTTTTCTCTTTATGGTATTAATTCAAAAATAGCAGTAGAATTTCCCCATACAATTACTGAACGGGGTACTAATCAATCGGCTCTCCCCAAGAGCCAAACGGAGACTCCCAGTCTCCCGTTGAGTAATTTAAAAAAAGAGATTGATTAGTACCAACTCTCTTAACTACTCTCATTACTGATTATACATATTTAAAAAACGATAGGCGTATCATTAAGCGTCTGGTGAAGTAAATATACATCATAAACTATCATAGTTAAGGTTTATGAAGCGGTACTTTGTATTTTTGAAAAAATAGTAGAAATTAATGCAGTTGCGACTGGTTCTCACACGGAAACGAAAAGAGGAATCGACTACATGCAGATAGATGTAATTGAGAAGTACTTAATTGCAAATGGCGCTGTGGTAGATACTATGCTCTCTACACCTTCCAATATCGACCTAAATCTTACCCAACCAAGATTAAGACAAGGAACAAACTGTACAGCACAACCGACAGTTGATGATATTCTCAAACTGAGCATGGAAAAGGCTTGAGGCAGTGACGACGACGAATCGAAACGACGAAATTATAACATATAAAAAATCAATAGCGGGAAACTATACCTATTTTTTTGGGTATTTTTCAGCCCTTCCTCCTGCTCCTCACCCTTGCTCACTCTGAAATTTAGCAGCTTATTTAATAATTATAATCTCTCTGGAGGTATATTTATTGCTTCCTCAATTGTTTTAATTCGTTCTTCTAAAATTTTGGCTATATCTTTAATATAATTGTCTTGCAACTCAATTCGCTCATCTTGTGAATCAAATCTTTCATTTATTAGTTGATTGTATTCATCTTGCGACTTTATTCGCTCTTTTAATATTTCAATATTATTATTAATTTTAACTTCTGCAACATTATGTATTTTGTTCACCATATAAATCAATTTTTTAATTTCATCCATAGATTCTGATTTATTTATATCTGGTTCTGACACTGAAAGGTCATTTTCTGATGCTGAAGGGGTAGTGCTAATCGAGGCATTAAAAATATATTGATCCATAGTATGCTTGTTAAGAATCAACCCACCATTAGAAGTAACTATACTTGAATTTTTATTTTCTGGATTATTTATAAAATTCATTATTTCTATATATGTTGTCAAAGAATCTATATCAAATTTTAATAGTCCATTGATTAATTGTGAAAAATTTTTATGCTTAGTTTCTGCCTTAATTTTTTCTAAAATGCTTTTTGTCTCAGAGTCAATATTGTAACTTACCTTAACGACATCGTTCGTGTAATCTGACATGTTCTAATCCTTTACATTATATACATATATTATATCGTATTGTTAAAATAATATCAATGTATTATAATATAATATTTAATATTACTATAAGGTTTGAGATGATACTATTCCTTGTAATATATGATAATATAATATATTACAAGGAGAAGAAATGAAAAACATAACAATTATAGACCAGGAAATAATAGATGAAATTAGAAATAATCAATTTATGATCTTGCGAAAATTAGAAGATGGTAGAGCTGAAAGTAAAAGTGAACAGTACATCAGCAGGCCGACGGCAGCAGGAATGCTCGATTGCGATGAACAGACAATCGCAAATTTTGAAAAAGAGGGGCGAATAAAAAGATATGGGAGGGGCAAATTTATACGATATTCGTTAAGTGAACTTAAAAAAGCTCTTGGGATAACAGCGTAAAGTTATCTTTGTGCTGTTAATTTTTAATGAATAATAGGAGTCAATAATATGAAAAAAAAACAAAAAATACAAGAAGTACTTAATATACGCGAAATAGTGCATGATATTCACGCAAAAATAGGTGTGGCGAGTTACTGCATTAATTTGACGGTGCCCACTAAAAACCCTAAAAATTATGTACTAGTACATATTGCCGATTACATAAAATTACTGCTTGAGCATCTTTATCCGCTCTCTGAGCAAATGCATCTGATTAACAACATAGATAAAAATTTTAGTATCAGTGACACTACCTACTATAAATTTTTAAAAGAACACCTTTTTGATGCCCACTCGGTGCATAAAAAAAATATGGTCTTTTTTGCAAAAAAAATTGAAATAGCACAATTGTTTGAGAGATTCCCAAATCAATACAAGGCACAGTTCGAACATTTGAATCTAGGTATAAACGAAAATGTCTCTTATGAAGATTATATATATTTTATAAAACGCTACTACTCAATGGAAGCGGAAGTGTTCTATAGCAAAAGAGAACTTAAGCTGCACTCAACTAGTATCAAGGGCGTTGTTCCAAATCCAGAAGATGACGGTGAAACTTATCTTAATGTTATCTTTGAGGAGCCAGCTGATTCTCTAATAGATATCATTCGTGAGATTTTAGAAAAATCCAAAAAATCAGTTGATGATATTTCTACAGATGCTAATAAGCAGGAGCTTCAAAAACAAGAACTTCAAAGGCAGGAGCTTCAAAAACAAGAACTTCAAAGGCAGGAGCTTCAAAAACAAGAACTTCAAAGGCAGGAGCTTCAAGAACAAGAACGACAAAGAAAGGAGCTTCAAGAACAAGAACGACAAAGAAAGGAGCTTCAAGAACAAGAACGACAAAGAAAGGAGCTTCAAGAACAAGAAGCGCTTAAAATTTCCTCAGGAAATTTTTCTAAAGTAGGAAAATTTATTGTGTATAAAAATTATGATGACAGAAATATTCTTAAAAATGAAGCAGGTTATTACAAAATAGGTTTAATGCCAAATTCAACTGTTGAGTGTCTTCCGCAGCTTTGGGAGATTATAGAAAAATTTGAGCAGTTTCCAAAAGAAATTTATAACATTGAATTTATTTTTGGAAAGTATAACTACGAAACACAAGCTTTCGATGAAGATTATATTTTTTTTCCAGATACGGCTTATATGCATTATGCAGATCCTGATACTTACGGTTTGGTGGATGGTTTACTTTTTGTTTGCGATACAACATATCAAAAAGGTATTAAAAAATATATGTTATATAGATACTATAACGGTAAAATTTACGCTATTAATGATTTAGACTTAACTGAGCCCAGTGATGTATTATCAAGGACAACCCATCTTTGGTGCAAAAACAATATAAGCGGTGATCTTTCGAGATTTTGTCAGACACGTTTGGAATGGAAGCAAAAAAACGAACTATGAGGATAGAGTGATTTTAACTATGTTCGTTTGTTTCGCAGATTATAGCTTTTGAGAGTTGTCTCAAAAGCTCTTCCTCTGTTAAGCTTTTTAAAAGCCAATAGTGCTTAGTTATCTAGTGCTCTGTTCAAGTTCAAAGTTACAGAAATGCTATACTTACCATAATGTAATCGTGGCAAAATTTTTATTTTATTTGAGGAAAATATCTGTGAAAAACGGCATTTGGGTTATCGGCGATGTTCACGGCGAGTATGATAAATTGGTTCAACTGCTGGACAAGCTTCCAAAAGATGCAAAAGTCTGTTTTTGTGGTGATTTGATTGATAGAGGGGCGGACTCTGCTAAAGTTATTGATTTAATAATTGATAATAACTATTTAAGCGTCCTTGGCAATCATGAATTCATGATGTTGGATGCATATGACAATATTCTGACTGAAGATTATTGGCTGTTTAATGGGGGTCGTGCTACTTTAGAGTCTTATGCTTTTAAAGAAGTTTATCTCTCTCATTATGAATTTTTGAGAAGTTTGCCACTATTCTTGCATTTTGAATTTGAAGGGTATAAGCCTCTTGTTGTGTCACACTCTTATATTCACGCCGATTGGGTTGACAAAGAGTATAAATATAACACAAAATTTAATAAAAGAATTTTGTGGTTACACATGAATGATGAAAAGTTTTTTACTAGAGATAAAGAAATTAAAAACGGGATATTTAATATATTTGGTCATACACCAGTACCAAAGCCGATAGTGACAGACACATACGCAATGATTGATACAGGTGCGTATTATGTGAGTAATAAGCAGTTAGGTTATTTAAGCGCTATTCATTATCCTTCTTTGGAAGTGATACGAGTTTTTTAATGAGGAGTGATAGATGATATTTGCAATAACTGAACTTGAAGAGCTTGAGTTACAAAACACAATTAAGAGTGGTGGTGCAAGAAGAATAATAGAAGCTTGTATGAGAAAAAATAAAATCATGATATTTGGCAAAAAAGCTAGAAAAGTATTTAAAAGAATAAAGAGAAATGCTCTTATTAAAAAATATAGCACAACTTTGAGTGATGAGTTTTTTGAGGATTATCTGATGAAACTCGAAGATATTGGCATCTGTGATAAAGAGATTTTGAAGTTTAGAAAAGTAAGGGAAATGAAAAAATGAAAATAGTTAAATTCAAAAGAACTACTAAAGACAAATTCCTTGGTTTATTAAAATTAAGAATTTGGATTAAGAGCCAGAGCGAGTAAGATATGACAATTGATATTATTAGCGATTTGCATTTTGATTTACATCTCAACAATAATGATGAAGAAGAAGCAATCAAATTTTTGGATGCTATTTTCTCAGATGTAACAGGTGATGTTCTTATTATCGCTGGAGATATCGGACACGATAATCAACAAAATAAAAAGCTTATAGAGCTTATAAAAGAAAGAAATTATAAATATGTTGTCTGTGTTCTTGGCAATCATGATTACTATCTTATGCCGGGATTTAAAGAGTATAAAAACTCTTTTGAAAGAGCGGCAGAAATGAAAGAGATGTTAAATAGTATTGATGGTGTTTATTGCTTAGACGGTGATGTGATTGAGATAGAGGGTGTGAAGTTTGGTGGTGCTATGGGTTGGTACGATGGGACATATTACAATCGGTTTCAAACTATCTATAGCAAAGATGTCGTGAGCTATTGGAAGCAGGTTTTGAATGATAGTAAATATATAAAGGGCATTGACGACTTTTATGATATGTTAATTCAAGAAAGACCCAAAATTGAGCGTGTTTACAAAGAGTGTGATGTGATGATAACTCATGTAAATCCGTCTATTGAATATGAAAATATTGCTTACGCTAAAAGAAATGAAAGCATAACTGCTTTTTATTGTTTTGATGGTGATGCATATTTGGAAAATACTACTGCTAAATATTGGGTATTTGGGCATATTCATCAATGTTATGATTATGAAAAATATGGTGTGAAAGTTCTAAGTAATCCACTTGGATATCCCGAACAAGCACATTGTTTTAGAAGAGAGAGGATAGAAATATGATAATTGATATATTAAGCGATCTGCATTTTGATTACTATTTTAAACAGTTCAACAACTCCAATAAAGATGTAAAAAAAGTTTACGACAGATACTTTTTACACGATGGAAGAGCTGCTGGCGATGTGTTGGTAGTCGCTGGAGATTTAGGGCACTACAATAGCCAAAACATTATCCTCTTAAAAATGATTAAAAAGATTTATGAGTATAGGGCAATCATCTGTGTTTTAGGAAATCACGACTACTATTTAGATGGACTGGTTGCCAGAGATGATTATGAAAACTCTTTTATTAGAGCTAAAGAGCTTATTGAACTCATTAACTCGCAAGATGGTATCTACTGCCTTGATGGCAATATTGTAGAGATAGAGGGTGTAAAGTTTGGTGGGGCAATGGGTTGGTATGATGATGCGTATTTAAAGCATTACCATCCTCTTAGAAATTTTTCTAAAAAATCAATAAACGACATGTGGAAAGACAACATGCCTGATTTTTCTATGACGGAGGGTATAGAGAATTTCGATGATTTGTATCATGCTGAGCTGCCAAAAATAGAGGCGGTTTATAAAGAGTGCGATGTCATGGTAACTCATATAAACCCCTCCTTTCAAAGCGAACACCTCTCAAAAGAGTTTTTAAATCAGCAGACAAATACATTTTTTTGTTTCAACGGCCATAAATTTTTAAGAGGTACTACGGCAAAACATTGGATTTTTGGGCATACTCATGATTCATTTTCTTATGAGTTTGCCAACTGCAAATGCCATGTAAACGCTTTTAACGAAAGAGCGCCAACTATGAAGAGTGTCTATATTAACAATGAAGGATAATTATGGAAGTCGCTAAACTTGAAAAGAAAGCTATAAAGGTTCTTGAAAAAATAGAAAAAAATAAAGAGAAGTTCAAGAATATTAGCGGAAATAACGAAGAAAAGTTCAAAAATATCAGGGAAAAAACTGAAGAGAGGTTTAGGGAGATTAAGAAAAAATATGATGAGAAATTAAATAATATTATAGAAAAAATAGATAAAGCTCTGTAGTTAAAAGGCTTCCTCGTGAAGCTTGAGTTTGATCGAATAAAACTTATTTGTCCGTATGGGACCGTTCAGAATTCTGTGTCAATCGGGTAAAATAACAAATACCCAAGGAAAGACATATGAAGATAGAAATAGATGTAGAGCAATTTGCTCGTGATATAAAAGCTGGTAAAAGTATCGGCGGTTCTGATGGAGCTTTAGGCTCACTCATCAAACAGCTCACAGAAGCTGCTCTGGCAGCTGAGATAGACTCTCACCTTTCCCAAGACCTCGAAAGAAACAGAAAGAATGGCTATAGTTCAAAGACTATGAAAAGTGACCATGGAAGCTTTGAACTTGATGTTCCAAGAGACCGCAACGGCAGCTTTGAACCTGAAATCGTAAAGAAAAATCAGACAAGCATGACAGGTGAAATAGAAGATAAGATTCTTTCTCTTTTTGCACTTGGCAATAGCTATGCGCAGATTGCTAAGCATATAGAAGATTTTTACTGCGTAGGCTTCTCTAAAGCCACTATAAGCGCAGTAACGGACAAGATCATACCAATGTTGCAGGAGTGGAAAGCTCGCCCTTTGGAGGCTGTATATCCGTTTGTCTTTCTTGACGCTATTCACTACAAAGTAAAAGAGGACGGTCGTTACATTGCAAAAGCTTTTTATACCGTGTTGGGCGTTAGAGTCGATGGGAAAAAAGAGGTACTTGGACTTTACTTGAATGAGAGTGAAGGTGCTAAGTTCTGGCTGCAGGTTCTCACTGACTTGCAAAACCGTGGAGTTAAAGATATCCTAATTGCATCAGTAGATGGACTCAAAGGCTTCCCCGAAGCCATAAACTCGGTATTTCCAAACACAGAGGTTCAGCTCTGTGTTGTGCATCAAATACGCAATAGCCTCAAATATGTAGGCTCTGCCAATCAAAAACAGTTTGCAAAAGAGTTAAAAGCCGTATATCAGGCTTTTACTAAAGAAGAAGCAGAGTTTGAACTTGATAAATTGGAAGAGAAATGGGGTAAAAAATATCCCATTGTCTTTCAGTCATGGAGAAATAAATGGGACAATTTATCTGTGTTCTTTCAGTATCCAGAAGATATACGCAGAGTAATCTATACCACCAATATTATTGAATCTGTCCATCGCCAATTCCGCACGCTCACCAAGACCAAAGGTGCTTTTCCAAATGACGATAGCTTGTTAAAATTACTCTATATGGGGATTCAAAATGCTCAAAAGAAATGGACTATGCCGATACGAAACTGGAGTCTAACAATCTCTCAACTTGCCATCCATTTCGATGGACGACTCGATGATGCTTTAAATTTATGATACAATTTTAGGAATTATCCGATGCTGACACAGAATCTTGAACACTACCGTCCGTATGCTTAGAAGTCAGATTGACTGAACATTCCAGTTAGTATAAATGTTATTTAAAGTATGTCAGCATGATTTGCCCTCTTAATATTTATTTTAAACACTTTATCAATGCATTTATTTAACTAAACTGATAATTGATAAAATCAATGCAACTACGCTAATAATTCCATAGATATTTATCATCAATTTGGATGGATAATTATTGCTTACGGAGTCTTTAAAAGCATTAAGCTCACTTGATAATTCTTCTATAAGTTTTTTATGTAGCTTAAGAATATTTGATTGCTCATCATCTAATAATGATTTTTGTTGAAGCTCTTTTGTTAAATTAGAAAGACCTTGCTTATTATCTCTTATCTGATTTTTATTTTCACCTATTAGGTTTTTATTTTTTTCAATGCTCTCTTCTAGTGCTAGTCTATTTTCAATTTGCTCTTTAATTTGGGTAACAATTTTTCGTTCATTTTTTTTGGAAATGTTAATATCATCTGAAATATTTTCATTATATTTATCAAGCTCAATTAACTTGTCTACAAGTGCGTTATGAAAACCACGCAAAACTTCATTTTTTGCATGACTAAGTTCCATTGTAAACATGACAACTTTCTGAGTTGTTAAAAGATTTAGCCCTAATTTTTTAACTTGCTCACTTATGTCAGCATCAGTTTTACCAGTTAAGCCTTTATAAAAACCCGTTTCTATTTCTTGTTTAGTCATCTCGTCCACATTCTTCATGGACAGATTAAGTTCTTCTTGCATTTCTGAAAATTTTTCAACAAGATCTTTTACTTTGTTTTGGACTGTTATGGTATTGTTTGTTTTTTCTAATTCATTCATAGAGTTTTCTTCTCCTTAAAAACTTATTTCATCTCTAATTGTAATCTCTCTTGAATTAACAACACTTAGCTTCATTTGATGTTCTTTCATATCAGATATTAGATGCATAGTTGATGACATATATTGTTCTAATCCTAATACCAAGTTATTGTTCATCTGTGATTGTTCTATTATTAAAAGTGCTGACTTTTCTAAATTTTCTTGAGTCTCTGCATAACCGCCAACAATAAAATCAACAATTTTTGGTACAAACTCGCTTAAATAATGACTCGTTAGTCCAAAACCTAAAGCTGATATAAAGGCTGAAACAAAAGGAGCGGCTGGCCCTATAATCGCAGTTAATTGTGTTTCTAAAGTTAAATCCATACTACTCCAAAAAACAGTATTTCCAGTCAATATAATAGTTTCTGTAAGTTTATGAATCAATTCTTCTTTTGTAAGGGTCTTACGATTATTATACAGTGCCCACGCAGCAGACCCTAAATCAAAAATATTTTTTGCCAATTGATAAATTTGACTTATTGCTTGACTAAAGGCATTAACGATAAATTCAAAAATACCTTTTGCAAAGTTTCCAAGATTCTTAAATTGATTTTTTAAAATTTCAATAACTCTTGTCAAAAGGCGTTTTAAACGCACAATAAATTCATGCTCTCCAGTTATAATAAGGTCTACTATTTCATCTTTAAGGATTTGTATACTTTCTATTATTGCTTGCTCAAGTATTTGCCATCCACCATTAATAGCAGCTTCTTTAGCAGCACCTTTTACCATTGTTGCAGTTGAACCCATACTATCTTTTATCTTTTTTGCCTCAATATTTGGTCTACTCCCTTGGTCATTGGCTAATTCTTCTTTTTTATTTACTACATTATATTCATCTGAAGAACGAGCTTCCTTAATTAGTGAAGCTTCTAGTGCAGCTGCTGTTTCCACACTTTCACATTCAATTACTTTTACGGTGCAACCTTCTGTAAACTCTTTATTTAATTTGTACTCTTCGCCAATTTTTTCTTTTTGGCGATTTTCATTTAAATGTCCTGCTTGCCAACGGCTTTGAATGTTTTTTGCATCTCCAACATATCGAACTTCCCCATTTGTATCATATATAACATATACTCCTGGACCTTTTGAAATATGCTTTAATCCTTCTGCTTTACCATCCGTAACCTTAAATTCAGAATCAAACTTTAAATTAGCAAGTGAAGTGATGCCGTGAGAAAAACTTTTTGAAACAATTTCTTTCCACATTTGTCCTCTATTTGCAACATCCATTGCACTTTGAGCAGAAGACTTTTTTAAAATATTTGTTGCTGCTGCTTTAGAACCAGGAGAAGTTCCTTTTGGAGGATTTTTATCTCTATTTCTATAGCCAGCCACCAATTTTCTAGTAACATTTTCTATTGTTTTATCAACAATTCGGTTTTGAAGTGGAGGTAGTTTTTTTAATTGAACTTCTTTTTCTACTCTTTGTTTATCATGTTGCATATTAAATCCTTGAGTTTTTTAGTTCAAATTATCTCCTATTATACACTGTATTAAAACAGATTGAGATTAGATTGTGCAACAGCTAGACTTATAAGAAAATAATCACCATAAGCAGGTTGTAAACATGGGGAAACTAACCCCTATAGCCAAAAAAATAAAGCATATAATAATATGTTATTATGTAAATTGGACTTTGTCGTTTATCTATTTTGTTCATTTTTTTTCTATAGTTTTAAAAGAAAAAATAGGAGCAGGCAGTGTAAGTTTATTTAGTTACATGTTTACATTGCAAAAATTTAAATTTATGGTAAACTGCAAATAATAATTTTTAATTAAAAAAGGTGTGTTTAGCGTAGA
Source organism: Sulfurimonas sp. RIFCSPLOWO2_12_36_12 (assembly GCA_001829675.1). GTDB lineage: Bacteria > Campylobacterota > Campylobacteria > Campylobacterales > Sulfurimonadaceae > Sulfurimonas. The sequence goes on from MIBZ01000026.1 coordinate 110,126, forward strand.
AGAAGTTGTAAGAGGAATCGATATGAATAAAATTATACAAATATCAATAATAACTTCGGGATTATTGCTCTCTGGATGTACACAATCTCAATTGTCATTAGATAGTATTAAACAAAATATCTCGGAAAATTTAGGAAAAATTGGCGGCACGGCAATTGGTGCTGGCACAGGGGCTGTTATTGGAAAACAGCTTGGTGGAGACCAAGGAATGTTGATTGGTGCTGTAGCAGGTGGTGCATTGGGGTATTTTATTGGAAATGAAATAGATAAAAGAAGAAGTGCAATAAAAGAGATTGTAAAAGAAGCTTCTACTCAAAGTAACAATATTGATGTTTCTTTTTCTGATGTTAAAAGTGAAGAAGGTGAGAAAATAGGACAGTCATATATTGTGACATCGGAAGGGTCTCAGTTTGATACGGGGAAATACAATCTAAATATTGACTCAGTTGATATGTTTGAAAAGATTGCCAAACAATATGCAAAGTCTGGACAGAGCGTAATGATAATAGGTCATACAGATTCAGATGGAAGTGATGAGGCTAACCAAAAACTTTCAGAAAAAAGAGCTAAAACAATTGCCGAACTTTTCAGTAAAAATGGCGTTGATGTAGATAAAATGTATTATAAGGGTGCAGGAGAGAGTGAACCATTTGTCTTAAATAATACAAACGAAGGAAAGGCAAAAAACAGAAGAGTTGAAATTGTTGAAGTTCCAGATGAGGCTAATATAGCTCAATATGAAGCAAATAAAAAAATCAATAATTCTCTCTTGCCAAAAGAAAAGGCAGTATCTAGTAGTAGCGATAATAATAAAATCCAAAATTCTAAAGCGGATATGACTACCAAAAAACAAGATTCAACAATGGCTTTAAATAATAAAGTTGATGCATTAAACACGAAAGAGACAAAAATACCCAAACCACCTAAAGCAAACTCTACCGCAAAAACAAAAGAACTAACAAAAGAATCACAACAGGTGGCAGCAAATAATAAAAGTATTCCTTTAAATATGAATGGAGTGAAAATATCCGAACCACTTATGGCTGGACAAAATGTAAAAAAATTCAAAAGCCAAGACGATGCAGGAGATAAGGTTTTAACAGGAGTAAAGGGCAAGTACTATACAAGTCAAGATAATTCAAAAGAAAAACTTGGGTCATGCAGTAATGAGTATGCATATTCTAAAAAAAGTGATATGGAAATAAAGTGGGAGGAATCGACAGGAAATAAAAATGAACTACTCGTACTAGTAGGACAACCGGAAGTAGAATCAGTATTTTCACTTGTTACTCCGGCTGTTGCCGATGAAAACCTGCTTGCATATTATGGCTCTTGCTTAAGTGATTTACCTAGAAAAAATGGCAATATCAAAAAGCTATCTACCGGTGAAATTATTTTGGCAAAGCAAAACTATGAGTTGGCACCTCTTTTAAATGGCAGTGGTTGGGGAACGCAGGTTGATAATGAATTTATTATGATTAATCCTGTCGGCATAAAAAGAGCAAATATGCAATCCGTAAGTTGTCCGGAAATGAATGTTATCAAAAATGGTGCCAACCAACCTTGGTATGGCAGCACAACCGAAATAGTTTCATACAATGGAAAAGATGGCTTGTTATATAGGGTATATCCAGAAGATACTTCTAAACTTCAATGTATAGATATTGCATATCCACATGGAAATCCACAAAACGCAAAAGGTGTTGTTTACCATAAAGATAAGAATGGAAATATTTTATCTAAAAAGGTAGACTTCTTTTCAATAGAAAATCATGGGAGTATATAGTGGCTATAAATAAAGAAGAGGAAATGAATGCGATTTTTGATACATTCAAAGAAGAAAGCGTAGAAGATTCAGAATCGAAAGCAGATGCTGTTGCTGCTGCTGCTGATAGTGGCTCAGTCTTAACTGATTTATATAATGCGTTTGTGCACACAATGAGCATTGAAATTTCAGGGTTGAAAATAGGGGCATGGTTAATATTGTTATTGATATCCGTAATAATATCTTGGTTTGTATGGAGAGTGATTAATAAGGTTAAAGAACATGGTGATAAAACATTGTTTGAAAAAGCAAAAAATTATATCAATAAAGCAGGTGATCTGGAAAGAAGGACGCTTCCTTTTAGTTTATTTGCAATCTTAATATTCTTACTTTTCATTGAGGCTTCGGGATTTAGTTATGTATTTAGCCAACTAATGGTAGACGATGCTTCAGAGTCAATGCTTCATTATGCTATGATTTTTGGTGGTTTTGTTGTGTCAATTGTTTTGATGTTTTTAACTCACTATAGCGGTGAAGAACTTCATAGAAATAGTGTTTTAAAGTCTATAGACAATGAAATGGCTTCTATGGCTAGTGATATTATCTTTCAAGATAAAAATTCATATCCTAGAAATAAAATTAGCTTGGAGCATACATATAGCGATGATGACGCTAAAACGGTAGTAATTCCACAGTTCAACAGAATGCACCAAAAATATTTTGATTGGAAAAATTTACAAACTGTAAGAAAGAGCTACATATCAATATTTACTCTTATCCTTATATTGTCAATAGGCGTGGGAGCGATGTTTGTAAGATTTTATGTATTTGAACAAAATGTTGATCACTATCAAGATAGCATAGTCAAAGAAGCTTCTTCGTTTGATATCAAAACAGAATTATATGAAGAACAAAGCAAAGGTGAAACTAAAGTAAACAATACAAATCCTAATTTACCATCTTTTTTTACAGAACAAAGCAAATTAAGAGATAAATATCAGCGTAGTTCAAAAGTTGAAGCAGAAAAAAAAGCAAGTTATGTTACATATATGGTGATGATGATGCTTTTCTTTGGTATTCAAGTAGTAGGATTGATAGTCGGCAGTAGGTATAGTTTTGTAGGTAACGAGAGTGTAAAAGCATATAAAATTTTAAAATCATATAAAGAGGCATAATGAAAGTATTATTTACTATTTTATTTTTAGCCATTACAATTTTTGCTGATGATGATTGTAAATCGTTGTTGACAAATATGTCAGGGAGTGAAAAAGAACGCGAAGTTTTTATTATTATTGACCAAACTACCCCATTCCCTGAAAATATAAGAAAAAATGCTATTGTTAATATTTTTGGACTTATAAAACCAAAAACAACAATAAGTCTTTTTACTTTTTCTGAATATACAAAAGGTAAAAGTGTATCTCTGGTGGATAGATATTATTTTCATCCACAATTAACTAAAGAACAGAAATATGAGATGGGCAAAAAAAGTTTGAGCGAGTTTGATAAATGCTTTAAAGCGCAAAATGATGGTATGAAAAAAAAACTAGCCTCTGATATGCTAGAAAGTTTTAAAGAAAATCAAAAAATCTCAAGCAAGAGTGAAATACTTTATACATTGAGACAAATATCAGAAAAAGCAGTTAAGCTATCTGGTGCAAAACAGAAAATTGTAGTGATTGTTAGTGATATGCTTGAGAACTCAAACTTTACATCTTTTTATGTTAAAGAGTTAAAATCTATAGATATAGATAAACAATTAAATATCATGAAAGAGAATAGGTTATTTGGAGATTTTGCTGGTGCTGATGTGATTGTAGTTGGTGCAGGTATAGTAGATAAAGAAAACTACCGTGACGGAAAAGACTTTGACAGTTTAGAAAATATATGGAAAGAATATTTTAAAAATTCAAATGCCAAACTTATAACATTTGAACAAGAATTAAAATATCCTTTAAAAGAGATGTATTAAACAATAAAAAGCTTTAAGCTGAGTAGAATATAAAGCGGGTGAAGTAGAACGAACGTGAGGAGCCTAGCTTCACACGCTTTCGCATCTCCAAAATCAAAAGCATAGAAAATACAAAAAAGACATTTCATAAAAACTTTGAGATAGAGGATCCTATAAACTCTCATATTTGTCCTGTAAGCTAATAATTTTAACTTGGCATAACCTAATATCAAATTTGAAAGATTTTGATAAATAACCTATTTAAAATAAATATTTTAAATAGGTTTCAGGTCAAGAGCAATCAAAAAATGATAGATTAAATTTGGCGGGTAAAATTGTGTATAAAAAACACCAAAATAAATTACGCAGATTTCGCTGCATTTGGAAATGAGCGAGTTTGCCAAATGTGGACACAAATCTCTACGCGATTAGTGTCAAATTCGACACTCGATTTTGGTTTAAAAAAACAATACTGTTTACACCAAAATAATAAAAAACTGCCAGGTGAATTTGTATTTTTTTATAGGTAAGAGAGTTGCTGATTTATAACGAAAGGAAGCAGCAAAGTAGCTATCTCCAAAAAGAAAAGTTTGGATAAAATTACCAAACTTCAAATAAAAAAAGAGGCGGCAGTAATGGTTATCACAAAGTTCATTATGGCAAAAACCGATGGAGAGCTAAAAGAGCTTGTTGAAGCATTTGGAGTATTTTATATAGCATCAAGCCAAGAGACAGCACTAGAGATGCAAAAACACCAAAATCATGAAGAGCTCTCTGATTATATAGATATGCTTGAGCGTGTTAAACTTGCTACATAATATCGATATATTCAAACATCATCCCTCACCCGAAGTGAAGAACCATTCTAACGCAAGAAGCGTTGAAGACGATGATGTTATAGTAAAATCGTACCATATTTGATTGTGATTTTGGCTAGCTTTGCTAAAGAAACTGCGATTTTAAAAAATATTGTTTTCAAGGAAGCCTAAAGGCTTTGTGCGTTTACTACATAATATCGGAAATCATGGCAATATGTTTTTTACCTTTGACGGGCACAGGCTTATGCAAAATGGGAGCATGAAGTACTGGATATTTGGACATACACATGACAGGCTTGAGATAAGTATTGAAAAAGATGAGAAGCTAAGCAATATGTGAGATAGTATGCTAGTTCACGCCCGAAGCGTGTAACTCCAGCAGTCGTTACCGACTCAGGAAAAACGCATACTATTGGCGATATTGTACCTTATTTTCGCTTGTAATTTATACTGTAACTAATAGTTTTGCTTTCAATAAACCCCATTAAAAAACCAATAAACAATCATAATAGATTAAGTATCTTTTATATATACTTTTTATATAAAATAAATATGTAAAGAGTATATTATGATATTAACTGTTTCGCATCAAAAAGGCGGTGTTGGGAAGTCAACCATAGCTTGGAATTTGGCTGCCTATTTTTCAAAACTTCTTCCAACTACGGTTATAGATTTAGATACCCAGCAGTCCTTGACACAAACAAATCAGATAAGAGAGTCGGTAGGTTTGGAGCCGCTTGACATCATCCATGTAAACAATGCCGGTGAGCTTGCTCTGCACATAGAAAAAGACACACGAAACAGATTGACAATCATTGACTCTGGTGGATTTGATAGCGCTTTTAACAGAGTGGCAATTGTCGGAAGCGATATGTTGATAACTCCTGTGTCTGATAAGCCGTTTGACTTGATGGGCTTGCAAAAATATGAGGAGATTTTAAAATCCCTCTCTGCAATCCAAAAAGAGACCATTAAAACACACATTCTCTTTAACAACCTCAATCCTGCAATGAAAAATTTTGGAGATCTTATAGAGTTTATTTGCACCTCCGAGCACTTTGAGCTTATGACATCAGTGCTTAGACAAAGAGTCGATATATCAAACTCTATCGGAGTAGGTAAGAGTGTAAAAGAGTTTCGTATATTCAGCAGAGCAGACATGGAGTTTGATGCACTGTTTGATGAAGTTAAATTAAAGCTAGATATAAAATAAATATCAAAAAGATATATTTTAAATACATAAGGAATACATAATGGCAAAGTCATCATTTTTAAAAAACATAGAAAAAGTTAAGTCCTCAGCGGCAATGAATGAAAACGAAAATGTTAAAAAGGCGTTTGTGAAAAAGAAGAAGCTTATAAATATTCCGATAGAATGGGAAGATAAAATAAGAGCATATCATGGTGGTACACTCAATGCGTACATACTCATAGCACTTCAAGAGCGTATGCAAAAAGATGGATTGATATAAATGCAAAAACTAACCCTTAGCCAACTTGAACAGCACCTTTTCTCGGCGGCAGACATTCTTCGTGGAAAGATGGAAGCTAGTGAGTTTAAAGAGTATATCTTCGGTATGCTGTTTCTCAAACGCCTCTCAGATCAGTATGATGCAGAGTATGAAAAGGTAAAAGAGGCTTACAAAAAAGATGGGCATAATGAAGCTACTATCAACATCCTTTTGCAAAGTCATAATTTTACTTTTAATGTGCCTGAATCCGGTAGATGGAACAACATAAGACACCTCAAAAAAAACCTTGGTGAAGCTCTTAATATTGCTCTAGCAGGCATTGAAGAAGCAAATATAAGCTCACTTGAAAATGTACTAGGCTATATAGACTTTAACAAAAAAGTGGGCAACTCCAAGATAAGCGACAGCAAGCTCATCCAACTCATCCAACACTTTGACAAGATAAGACTTAGAGATGAAGACTTTGAGTTTCCAGACCTCTTAGGTGCTGCCTATGAGTACCTCATAAAGTTTTTTGCAGACAGTGCAGGTAAAAAAGCGGGAGAGTTTTATACCCCAAGCGGAGTTGTTACACTTCTTACAAAAATCCTTGACCCAAAACCCGGCATGAGCATCTACGACCCGACCGTGGGAAGCGGCGGTATGCTCATACAGGCGAAAGAGCACATTAAAGAGATATATAACTCCGACAACTTCTCGCTTCACGGGCAAGATGCCATCGCTACCACTTGGGCGATGTGTAAGATGAATATGATTCTTCACGGTATAGCAAACGCCGACATCAAAAACGAAGATACTTTAGAAGACCCGCTTCACACAAAAGATGGGCAGTTGATGCAGTTTGACAGGGTAATAGCAAATCCACCGTTTTCTCAAAACTACACAAAAGCAAACCTCAAATATAAAGAGCGGTTTAGCCACTTTATGCCCGAAGGTGGCAAAAAGGGCGACTATATGTTTGTACAACACATGATAGCTTCTCTTAAAAGTAGCGGTAAAATGGGTGTCGTTATGCCTCATGGAGTGCTATTTCGTGGAAGTGAAGAGGGGAAATTTCGCCAAGAGCTTATAGCAAAAAGAAATATCTTAGAAGCAGTCATTGGACTGCCTAGCGGACTTTTCTACGGTACGGGCATCCCTGCCGCACTGCTCATCATCAACAAAGCAAAAAAAGATGACAAAATCCTTTTTATCAACGCCGATGCCGAGTATAAAGAGGGTAAAAACCAAAACCTGCTTCGTGCCGAAGATATAGAGAAGATAAATTTCACCTATCAAAATAAGCTAGAACTTCCTAAATACTCACGACTTGTAACTTTAGAGGAGATACAAAAAGAGGACTTCAACCTAAACATAAGACGCTATGTTGACAACACTCCGCCACCAACACCTCACGATGTAAAAGCCCACCTAAAAGGGGGCGTGCCAAAGTCTGAGTGGAACGATGAGCTGATGAAGAGCTACGCTATTACAAGCGATATGTTGTTTGACTCAAAAGATGAAAACTATTTTGAATTTAAACCTGAACTTATTGAAAAACAAAATATCAGAGAGCTGCTAGAAAATAGCAATGCTTTTAAATCCACAGATGAGAGCATACTGAGAAAAGTAAAAGGGTTTTATGACGAATATCAAACTTTAATAGACCAATCAAATAGCAACATCGCCACACTCTACACGAGCGGCTATGAGCTGATAGCAAAAGCATTTGCAAATGATACGGTGCTAGATAGATTTAAGGTGCGGGGGATATTTGCCTCTTGGTGGGTGGAGAATAAATTTACCGTAAAATCCATCAAAAACAGCGGCTACGACTACAACCTGCTAAGCGATAGTTGCATAACCTCAAATGAAGCGTTCATAGGCTCTTTGAGCGAGGAACAGTTAGCATTACATGTAAAGCTTTTAGAGCTTTTTAAAAAGCTAAAAACCGCAAAAGAGGAAAACGACAAAGTAGTCATAAGAGAGAAAATACAAGAACAAAAAGAGAAGCTTTTTGACGGCATGACAAACATAAAAGAGCTAGTAATAATGCAACTAAAACTAGATGCCATGAGTATATCTAACCGCTACTTGAGTGAGAAGAAACAGACCATCATCAAAACACTTGAAAACTTATGGGACAAATACAAAGTAAGCTTGAGTGAAATAGAGAGTGAGCGAGATGAAGCAACAAACGAGATAAAAACATTTTTAACGGAGCTTGGTTATCTATGAGTGAGATGAGACAAGTGCCTGAGGGGTGGGAAATAGATAATTTTAAATCATTGAAAATCAAATTAATTGATGGCGATAGAGGAGAGAATTATCCGAAAGATGACGATTTTTTTGAACATGGTTATTGTGTATTTTTAAGTGCTAAGAATGTTACAAAAAATGGTTTCAAATTTAACGAATTACAATTTATTAATCAAGAAAAAGATGAAAAACTTAGAAAGGGCAAATTAGAAAAAGAAGATATTGTATTAACAACAAGAGGTACGGTTGGCAATATTGCATATTTTGACAATACAATCAATTATAATCACATCAGAATTAACTCTGGTATGATTCTTTTAAGAAATGAAAACAAATCTTTAGAAACTAATTATTTACATACTTTTTTGAAATCAAATATTTTTGATTATCAGATAGCTAATACAGTTTTTGGAAGTGCTCAACCTCAATTAACTGTAAAAGAGATTGAAAAGTTTTTTATATGTTTTCCAAAAGAAAAAAAAGAACAAGAAAAAATTGCCAAAATCCTCTCCACTCTTGATAAAACGATAGAATCCACAAACCGCCTCATCGAAAAAGAGAAGCATATCAAAACCGCCCTGATGCAAGAGCTACTCACCAACGGCATAGATCAAAACGGTCAAATCCGCTCACCCCAAACCCACACCTACAAACCAAGCGAACTAGGACTTGTTCCTGATGAGTGGGAGGTTGTGAGTTTAGATGATTTTTTCAAGCTCAAAAGTGGAGATACAAAACCAGAAGATACTTCAAATAATGGTATTTATGAAGTTTATGGTGGAAATGGTATAACTGGATATTCAAACTCAAAAAATAATAATGAAGAAACTTTAATTATTGGTAGAGTTGGAGAATATTGCGGTAGTATATATTTAGTCAATGAATGTTGGATTACAGATAATGCACTTTACATTACTAAAAAGATCAAAAAGTTTGACACGAAATATATGTTTTATTTATTGTATTTTTTGAATTTAAATCAATATAAAGCTGAAACAGGACAACCTCTTTTAAATCAAACGATAATAGGAAATGTACAAACATCTTATCCTAGAAATTATGAAGAACAAAAACAAATCGCCAAAATCCTAACAACCCAAGACAAAAAAATAGAAACAGAAGAGACAAACCTAGCCAAACTCAAAGAGCTAAAAAAAGGACTTATGAGTGATTTACTTAGCGGAAAAGTGAGGGTAGAAATATGAGTGAAATAATTACAGGAATATTAAGTTTTTTAGGTGGACTATTAACATGTTCAATAGTAACTAAAATCAATAAGCAAGAGAATAATTTTCTTAATTTCTTTGGTTCAAATCATAGTGTAAATCAAAAGAATGAAAATGACAAATCTAATAAGTAGTTGGTTTAGTAGTCATAATAGCTACAAACAAACCAATATAGAAACTCAAAATAATTATAGCTCTGAGGTTAAAACTTTATTAGAAAGTGTAGATGGATATTTTTATGATGGTAATATTAGAGAAGCTTTTGAATTTTTAGATAAAGCAATAGAACGACAAACTCATAAGGAATCAAAATATTTTTTACTTTTGAAAAAGATTGAGTATTTTTTAGAATGTCGGAATATAAAAGAAGCAAAAAAATATTTAGATTTAATCAAAAAAAATTATGCTGATTACATCGGTGTGAAATACAAAGAACACTTACTCTTTATTTATTCCCTAGAACATAATAAAAACGAGTATCTCACTTTAGTTGGAGAGATTAAGCTTGAAAAATCAGATATTAAATCAGATGAATATTTTAATTTAATTTATGCTTTAAATAGTGGGGATTCCGATGAAGCAAAAAAAATATTCAATTCATTGGTTGAAGATGAGAGAAATAAGAATAACTTAATAGCAGGTCATGTTTTTGCTAATTCTTATCGAATAACAAATGATCTAGACGATTTAAAAAAAGCTACCGAGTATTATCAATTACTTTTAAATGATAATCCAAAATTTTTAATAAAATTACATATCTTAGGCTTTTTTGTATCGAATATTATTAATAACTATTTTCAGACAAAAAATGAATTTGACAAAAAACAAGTAATAGAATACAAGCAACTACTTAAAACAATTTTTGAAGTTCAGAAATATTTTAATAATAACTATATTAATGATTTAAAAAAATTTCATGCTTTTATTTTATTGATTTTAAATTTTAAAGATGAATATATAAAATTCTATGAAGAACATCAAACTGTTTTATTTGACGAACACTATCTACAATATGCAGCTTTTAAACAAGCAAATCTTGAACACAAAAAAATACAAAAAAGAGTTTTTCAAAGTGACAGAGTATTGTTTAATTATGCTTCTTTAATGCTTGAAACAGTTGAACAACAAGAAGTTATAAAGTTTTTTGTTAAAAATATTGAATTGTTGCTTAAGTCCGATTTAATTGTGTATTTTTATATACAAAGTTCGATAAGTTTAAAATATTCAGTTGAAGATAAAGTTGTCCAAAAAATTAATCTGAATAAACAAAATAGCTATGAATTGTATTTATCTCATCTTTGGTTAAAACATCATAATCAAGATGAAATCCAAGAAAATGAAATCAAAACTTTATTAGCATTTGTTGAAGATAAATCAAATACTTACGCAAAAGTTCTGGAAGTCATAGATTTATTAGAAAAAATAAAAAAACCTGAATTATATATTAAATTTGCAATATCAAAAATATCGTTATTTGAAAATTTGACATATTATATACTAAGAAAATGTTGGTTTGATAGAGAACTAAAACTTGATGATTTTGAAATATTTGTAAGGTATATTGATGATATCAAATGTGCTTCATACATAGCCGATGTTTATTTTAAATACGATAGGTTTGACAAGGCGTTTGAATATTTTTATAAAAGTTGGGAAAGTGATAGAACAATAGTTAATGCTAAAAATTTATTATCCGTTAGTGTTCAGTATCACGAAAGGTTTCACAATAGGCTAAATGAAGAAATCGAAAATGAGGCTTTATCTTTTTTGCAAATTCATAAAAAAGATTTGGATTTTAATGATATTGGATTTATTTCCTTTTATAGTTTGGTAGTAAATAAAGATGTTGATAATGCATTTGGAATTATTAATAAAAAAGTATTGAGTATAAATGTTTATGAGCTTGATAATCTAAAAAAGCAAAGTTTATCATCATTATATTTTAATTCTATTATTAATTTTGATGATAATAATGAAAACTTATCTGATAAAAATATTATTTTTATAAAAAACAATGCATATTATTTAAACAAAAAAGTATTTGATGATATCCATGAAATATATTTTACGAAATTAAAAATTGAGTTGGTTGATGAAACAGAAATAAAAAGAATAAAATTAGATCAAGCATATGAAAAAAAATCTTTATTTCATTTTATTGTAAATCAAATATTACATACAATTTCAAGTCCTTATTTTAAAATGATTCAAGTTGACTTAGCAGCAAAAACTCCATTTGTAGAAATGCAAGAATTACTTATAGAACAAAGTAATCAAACAGAAGACCAATTGACAAGTTATAGTGATGGTTCTGAAATCGGATTTTGGACATTAGCTGGAACTTATGAAAAGTATTTTAATTTGGTAGCTAAACTTATTGAGGACCCAAATTTAAATTTCATTTCTTGCCATATGAACTATAAAGATAGCAGTGTTCCTAAATTAATAACATTGTCTTCTATGATATTTTTAAACTATCATAATAAGCTTGATGATGTATTGAAAAGAGATGATGTTTATATTCAAAAAACGAGTTATGATTGGTTGCATAAGCATATAAACGAATTAGATAAGCAGGATGAAATATTTAGCGTATTTGCTAAAGACGGATTTTTTTATAAAGATATTGTAAGCAAAGAACAAATTCAAATATTTTCCAATCGTTTAAAAGAAATTATTTTAAGTATCGACAATAAAAAAATTGTTGATGATACAAAAGCATCACTGCCCTTCAAAGGAGCATTTTCTTTATCAAAATATCTTGGAATACAAGAGTATCAAGCTTTAGCATTACATTTTCAAGAAAATTATCAAATCATAACAGAAGATAAAATTTTTGAAGTATTATTTGAATCACTTAACTTTAATCAAACAATGATTAGTAATTCTTTAGCACTAGTTGATGAGGACGACTTTTTGGATTTTGCATTAGAGCTTCATAGTAAAAAATACAAATATGTTTTTAATCCTATTGTATTGGAAAATTTAGTAAAAATTTTAACAAAAACAGGCATAGTCAATAGTTTTTCAGAAAAAGACATTAAGGTACTTCAAATTTTAGATGATTATAAATGGCTGGAGGGCATGAAACAATACTATCACAATACTTACAGCGTGTTGTATCCAAAGGCAACACCTCCAAAAGAAGATTATATTTCAAAAAATATTGAATATATTTTGCAGTGTTTAAACACAAACTTTTTGCCAATAAAAAAAGAGGATTGAATTTCATGAAAGATGTTAATTTCAACCAAAAACAACTTTTTGATAACTATAAAATAATCGTACAATTAAGAGTGGTACAAATGATAAAGGAGCCAAAAGAATGATAGATATTAATCAAAAACTCCAACAATTTTTGGCAGTTATTGACTTTAGAATTGATAAAGCAAACTAAAATCTAGAAATTGATATACTTTTTTCTAGAAAAATATTTCAAAGGTAGTGCTATTGAAACTCTATGAAAAAGTATTTTATTTTATATCAGAGCATGGAGGGGGTTGGGCTTTTTCTTCAAATGATTTGATACATAAATTTTCAAGACAAGAGATAGACAATACTCTCTCAGACCTTGTGTCTAGTGGCAAAATCAGAAGAATTTCTCGTGGTATCTATGACTTTCCAAAATATAGTGAACTTTTGCAAACGGAACTCTCTCCAGATATAGAACAGGTAGCTTTTGCATATGCTAGAAAATTCAACTGGCAAATAGAGGTAAGCGGAGATGCAGCACTAAATATCTTGGGGCTTTCTTCTCAAGTGGTAGGAAACTATCTCTATTTGAGCAATGGTCCTTCCAAAAAATATAAAATTCTAGGAAATATCACCATAGAATTTAAAAAATCGGCTTTAAAAAATATAGGCTTTAAATATAAAGAGAGCTCCTTGATTGTTCAGGCACTCAAAGCTTTGGGTAAAGAAAACATTACGCAAGAAACTATCGCAAAAATAAAAAAACAGATAGATGAAAACATGTATGATAAAATATTAAAAGATGCAGTAACAGCTACGGACTGGATATATGAAGTCATAAAAAAGATTTGCAAAAAAGAGCCAACAGATGGATAGAATCATAAAACTAGAAGCTTTTGAAAGAGAAGAGATATTCTCTGAAGCTGCTTTTAAAATAGGCGCAACTCCTGCCATAGTAGAAAAAGATTTTTGGGTCGTTTGGATACTTGATAAGATATTTAGCGATGAAGCCTTAAGCAAAATACTGATGTTTAAAGGGGGGACTTCATTATCAAAAGTGTTTCATGTCATAAGTAGGTTTTCAGAAGATATAGATTTGATACTTGATTGGAGAGAAGTTACAAAAGATAATCCAAAAGTAGATAAACCAACAAAAAATCAACAAGTAAAATTCAATGAACAAATAAACGAAAATGCAAAAATTTATATAAAAGAGCAGCTACTTCCTATTGTACAAGATATATTAGCGCCTCTTTGTTCTTGTAAAATAGATGAAGAAAACCCTTTTAATATCAATATAACATACCCAGCTACATTTAAAGATAGCTATTTAAGAAATGAGATATTACTTGAAATTGGACCACTTGCTTCATGGATGCCGTGGGAGAGTTTTAAAATATCCGCCTATGCAGTAGATGCTTTTCCTACATTGTTCGATAAGCTTTTCTGCAAAGTAAATGCCATACTTGCCAAAAGAACTTTTTGGGAGAAGGCAACTATTTTGCATCAAGAAGCCAATAGAAGTGAAGACAAACAGTTGCCGCTTAGATATTCAAGACATTATTATGATTTAGCAATGATGGCAAAATCAGATATCAAAGACGAAGCATTGAGTGATTTAGAGTTACTTAAACAAGTTGTTGATTTTAAATTAAAATTTTATCCTGCTGCTTGGGCAAGATTTGAAGAAGCAAAACCAGGCACTTTAAAACTTTTGCCTTCTGATATTCATATCGAAACACTCAAAAAAGACTATAAATCAATGGAAAATATGATATTTGATAAGAAATTGACTTTTGAGGAAATATTAACAATATTAAGAGCTTTAGAAAATGAGATAAATTTAAAAGAAGTTAAATAGAGGGATTGATATGAGCAGTTGGATAAGAGAAGCCGCCTATGTAGAAGAGAAGTTTTTAGAACAGCTTGAAAGTTTGGGTTGGGATACTTTAATCATAGCAGACAATGACAACAAGCACAGAACTGCCAAAGCTTTAAAAGGGCGAGATAGCTTTAAAGATGTGATTTTAGAAGATATCCTTAGTGAAGCTATAGTCAAAATAAACGGCGATTGGCTCAAAGATGAGCAGATAAAAGAGGTCATAGCTACTCTAAAGAACATCAACCATTCATCACTTTTTGAAAATAACCTTGCTTCTACCGCTCTTCTTATCGAAAATACATCCGTCGATGTAAACCATGCGACAGGTGCAAAATCTCCAACGGTAAAATATATAGACTTTGAAAATATCTCAAACAATCACTTCTTGGCACTGTCTCAATTTATGGTCGATGGTGCGCAGACTATCATCCCCGATATTACACTTTTTGTAAACGGTATCCCTTTGGTAGTCATAGAGTGTAAAGCACCAGATGTTACCGACCCTATCCATGAAGGTGTAAATCAACTAAAAAGATATATGAATACAAGAGGTACAGAGCAAAGCGAAGGCGCTTCAAAACTTTTTCATACTAATGCTTTTGTGGTGGTAAGCGCAAGGACTCAGGCAAAAAGCGGAACTATCAGCTCAAACCTAGAACATTATCTAAGTTGGAAGGACCCATATCCAAGAGATTTAAGCGAATTTGGCAAAGATGAGCAAGATATATTAGTCACCGGCATGTTAGCACCTATAAATCTGCTTGAGATTATGAGAGACTTTAGCGTAGTGATGGGAAGCGGCAGAAAAAGAGTCAAAATTGTTTGTCGTTATCAGCAATACAGAGCGGTAAAAAAGACAGTTAAGAGAATCCTTGAAGCCAATACGGTAGAGGAGAGAAACGGGGTAATTTGGCATACGCAAGGAAGCGGTAAGTCACTTACAATGGTCTTTTTAGTTAGACACTTGCGAAGCATAAAAGAACAGCAAGAGTATAAAATCCTTTTTGTCGTCGATAGAAGTGACCTGCAAGAGCAGCTAGAAGAGACAGCCACTCTAATAGGCGAGAAGATAGATACTGCACTTAACGCAAAAGATCTAAAGAAAAAACTCTCTAACGATGTAAGCAACATCAATATGACTATGATGCAAAAGTTTAATGACGGTGAGTTTGAAAAGGCAAGTGAAGGGGTAGATACATCAAAAGTGTTAGTGCTAATCGATGAAGCACACCGTACACAATACTCAAAATTTGGTTCCGCTCTAAGACTTGCTCTGCCTGATGCCGTTAAAATAGCATTTACCGGAACACCTGTAGAAAAAACCGTAGGTTCTTTTGGAAGCTACATTGATACCTATAAAATCCGTGAAGCAGTAGAAGACGGTGCAACGGTGCCAATCATCTACGAAGGAATGACTTCAAACGATACGCTTGAAAACAAAGGTGAATTTGATGCCAAGTTTGAAGACTTGTTTGCGGAACTTAGCACAGAGCAAGTAGAGGCAATCAAACGAAAATACGGCACAAAAGGCGACATACTAGAAGCCCCAAAACGCATCGAAGCTATAGCAAAACATATGGTAGAACATTACATAAAAAACATCTTGCCAAACGGCTACAAAGCTCAAGTTGTAAGCTCATCAAGAAAAGCGGCGATTCTTTACAGTGAAGCCATAAATAAAGCCTTAAAAGCGTATAAAAATGAGATTGGAGAGCTTAGGTCTAGTGTGGTTATATCTGCTAAACACAATGACAACAGCGATGACTTTCCAAAAGAGTTTACGACCAAATCTCACAAAGACAGTGCCGTAGCAGAGTTTAAAAAACCTATAGAGCGATCGGACTTAGCCTTTCTGGTGGTAAGTGATATGCTTCTTACAGGCTTTGATGCACCTATTGAGCAGGTGATGTATTTAGACAAAAAACTTACCGCACACAATCTTCTTCAAGCAATAGCAAGGGTCAACAGAACTTACGAGGGCAAAACTAGAGGGCTTATCGTTGATTATTATGGAGTAGGCGCGCATCTCAAAGAGGCGTTAGCAAACTATGAAGATGCGGATGTAGCGGATGTAATGCAAGACATAAGCTGCGAGATAGATAAGCTAGAACTTTCACACAGAAAAGTGATGCAGTTTTTTAGTCAAAATGGTGTTGAAGAGATAAATGAACAAACCCTAGAGGATGCTGTGGTTTTCCTTGCGGAGGAAAAGCTAAGATCTGAGTTTAAAATGCACTATAAAGAGTTTACTAAACTCATAGATTTTATACTGCCTCATCCAATTAAAAGATATTTTTTAGATGATGCAAAAATTTTAGGAGTTATAAAAAATGAGGCTCAGAGAAGATACAGAGATGAAGAACTTCAAATAGAAGGTATCGGCGCAAAGGTAAAAAAACTTATCAATGAACACCTTGTCAGCCAAGGGATTGAGACGAGAGTCAGACCGGTATCGATATTTGATGATGAGTTTGAAGATGCACTCAAAGATAGACCAAATAAAGCTGTTGCTTCAGAGATGGAACATGCCCTTAGATATACTATAAAAATCAACATTGATAAAGACCCAATCTACTACAAATCTTTGGCTGAGAAGCTGGAAAAAATCATCTCAGAGCATAAAGGTGAATGGGATAAGCTTGTAGAGAAACTCTCAAAATTCAAAAAAGAGATAGTCGGCGGAAGAGAGATTTTGGAAGTATTTAAAAAACTTGGCTGTGATGTGTGTATGGCGTATTATGATATGTTTTTAAGCTTTTACGACGGGGAAGTAAGCGAAAAAACGAAAGATGTCATTATAGAGCTTGTTATAAATTCTCTTAGTATTGCGGCAAGAGATATAAGTAGAGTAGATTTTTGGGGAACTACTGGAGCAGAGAGTAGAAATAATCTTCAAAATTATCTTGTTGGACTTCTCGCAGCTACAAAAGACGCAGTTTTAATCAACAACATTGCTCTCATAAAAGAGCGATTTATGAGTCTTACAAAAGAGAACCAAAAAGAGCTTCAAGGTTTAAAGCTTGATAATTGATTACGAACTTATACGATCCAAGCGTAAAAGCATCGGTATCACTGTTGAGAGAGATGCAAAAGTAGTAGTTAATGCTCCACTTGATCTGGATGGCAAAGAGATAGAGAAGCATGTGCATAAAAAAAGAGTGTGGATTTGGGAAAAGTTAGCAATTAAAAAATCAATAATGGATAATATCGCTTCAAAGAAGTTTATCTCAGGAGAGAGTTTTAGCTATTTAGGGCGAAGTTATAGACTTCAGATGGTTGAGGGAAATAGTGAACTAAAACTCAAAAACGGTTGGTTTGTACTGGGGCAAAAGAAGCAGCAAAAAGCAAAAGAGATTTTTAAAACATGGTACAGCGAACATCTAAAAACTAAAATAGATGAGCGATTAGAGGGCATTTGTAAATCTGCAAATATTTTAAAACCTGAGTTTAGAATAATGGAACTTGGCTTTCGCTGGGGCTCTTGCACTAAAGATGGTGTTTTAAATTTTAACTGGAAAATTGCCATGGCTCCTATTGGAGTTATTGACTATATTATCGTGCATGAAATAGTGCATCTAAAAGAGCATACGCATAATGAGAAGTTTTGGAAAGAAGTTTATCGCTTGATGCCAAACTATAAAGAAAAAAAAGAGTGGCTTCAAAAAAATGGAAGTGATTTAAATATTTAATTGGAACCTGCATACTCTTTTTTAGCCGTAAATCGAGTGTCAAATTTGACATAAATCGCGTAGAGATTTGTGGCCACATTTGGCAAACTCGCTCTTTTTAAAAAGTTAAAGATTTCATTGAAAATTTGATATGTTTTTTGACCATATTTAGCAAGGCAAATTTAAATACTCATTTAAAAGTTTGTCAGCAGTTTCAAGACTAGGTTTGGCATACCTCTTGGTCACTCCAATACCGCTGTGTCCTAAAAGTTTGCCAACACCCTCAAGAGTCGCTCCGTTATTAACTAAATAATTACCAATAACATGCCTAGTATCATGAATACGCATTTTTTCAATGCCGGCATTTTTTATTACCTGTTTCCAATGTTGGCGAAATGTATTTGCGGTAACATGTGCCGTTTTTTCTCCAGGGAAGATATAACCAGCTTTCATAATTCCATACTCTTTTAAAAATTCTTCCAAAATTTCAGAAAGTCTATAATCCTGCCTTCGCCTGATTTTATTGTACACCGCTTCTATTGTATAAATTTTATTATCAATGCTAATGCTACTCCACTGGAGCGTTAGCACCTCATTTAATCGTCTTCCTGTAAATAAAAACAACATAATGCCCCTGTATTTTAAAGGTTCATATTTGCCAATCTCTTCTATTAATTTTTTTCTTTTCTCTTCACTCAAATCAAAATTAACAGTATTATCAAAATTAGGTAAATTGACTTTTATAGCTGGATTAGTTTCAGATAGGCCTATATCAATAGAATAGTTAAAAAGAGGTCGTAATAGCTGTTTTATTGTTTGAGCAGTTCTAGGCTGTAATCCTTGACGCAAAATGCTATTAACTATCTCTTGAATATCGGAAGTCATGATTTTTCTTACTTCCATTTCTCCAATTGAGTTTTTTATCCACTTACCATAAGATTTTTGAGTGGTATATATATTTTTCTCAGATAGAGATTTGGATTTGAATTCCATGTAATCATCCCAAAGCTCATTAAGAGATTTAAAACTTTTCTTTTTTATAACACCTGTAACGGAAAGCTCTGCATTTAATTCATTTCTTTTTGATGCTGCATTTTTTACAGCTTGCAACCCAGTTATATTTTGATACTTGAGAGTTTTTTTGATTTGTTTATTTCTGAAGTAGAATTTAAGTACGATATCTATGTTTTCATAGTCAATTTTTTTGAGATCACTCTTATTGATTTCTTTTTTTGAAAAAATATTGCTCTGGTCTTTTAAATATAAACCTTTTGTGTCAATATTGTCTATGTTGATTTTTTTAAGTTGATCTTGTAGCGCCATAATAATATTAAATTGCTTCTTTGTGTTTTAAAATACCAAAAATAACAGTCTGTTCCTTGTCTGCTAGGTAAGCCTTTTTTATGCTGTCTTTACTTGTGTAGTTAAGTATAGGCTCCGAGGCTACTGTAAAAAAGGTTTTAAAAATTATTTGCATTAAGAAACTTTATGTCTTTGGATGAGTCTTGCTTCTCTCGCTTGCCAAAAATCATCTGTCATTAGAGTGAAATTTTTGTTGCCGTTCTCTCTATAATCATTCAAGGTCTCATTAAGCATTGTTTTTTCTCTTTGATGCTCTTCTTCAATTCTATCTGTTATAATAATCTCAATATTGTGTTCATTTGAATTTAAACTATATGCAATTTGCACAATAGAATCCTTTTATAAAATAAATATGAGCAAGTATATCATATTTCATATTAGGGTACGGTTTGGGTACGGTTTTGGATATAAAATAGTATATCATCATATAACTAAAAAAAAGAGAAAAAGCCCTAAACAGTGAATATATATAACTCCGTATAAATCTATATATATACTAATAATTAGACTTAGGATCTGGTGTCGCAAGACGTGGAAGTTCGAGTCTTCTCATCCGCACCATTCTTCTTATAAAATCTTTCAAAACATCAATAAATAGAAACTTTTCTCACTGCTTTTAAGTTTTACAAAAAAATTATTTTATTTTTAAAGCTTCTTTATAAAATTTCACAAGTCCTTTTTTAGCTTTTGCGTCAAGTTCATATGAGATATGTTTTAAATAATTTAATATATCTTTTTGAGAAATTTGCGTTCTATGAGAGGCTTCATCCAAAATATATCTAGGAATTTTTACTCTGCTTTTTAAGAAGTTTTTTTCGACTTTTTTATAAAAATTTTTATCTTTGTGAAAACATAAGAGTGCAAA
>MIBZ01000027.1 GCA_001829675.1 Sulfurimonas sp. RIFCSPLOWO2_12_36_12
TGCGGAAATAGGATTTGAACCTATGACCTTCGGGTTATGAGCCCGACGAGCTACCGAACTGCTCTATTCCGCGTTACTTAAACAAACTGTCATAAAATGTTTGTTGGAGTGGAATTATAGGCAAATAAGCTCTCTTTGTCAAGGAGATAGCATTTAAATTCTAAAAAGTAGTTTGAACTAAAATTAATCAACATTTATATATAATTCGCCCAATCAAAATAAAGAAGAATATATGACACCTACACAAAGAGTATTGGAAGCTATCGAGGAGATTAAAAGAGGGCGTATGGTCATCATGATTGATGATGAGGATAGAGAAAACGAGGGCGATTTAGTTTACGCTTCCGCTTTTTCAACTCCTGCGCATGTAAACTTTATGGCGACACACGCAAGAGGGCTTATCTGTGTTGCTATCAGCAAGAGCATTGCAACCCGCCTTGAACTAAACCCAATGGTTAGTTCAAATACATCCTCATATGAAACCGCATTTACGGTTTCAGTTGATGCAAAAAACGCTTTAACGGGAATCTCTGCGTCAGAGAGAGACGATACAATTAAAATTTTAGCAAATCCGATAAGTCATGCGAACGAGCTGGTAAAACCGGGACATATCTTTCCTTTAATAGCTAAAGAGGGCGGTACGCTTATCAGAACAGGACATACTGAGGGTTCAGTTGATTTATGTCGTTTGGCAGGTCTAAGTGAATCATCTGTAATATGCGAAATTATCAAAGAAGACGGCACAATGGCTAGACGCGATGATTTGGATATATTCGGGGAAAAACACAATCTAAAAACCGTTTTTATATCTGACATTGTGGAGTATCGTCTTGCAAACGAGAGACTTGTAAACGAGATAGATGTTGAAGATATAGAGTTCTTTGGCACAAAAGTTAAGAAATATAGATTTGCAGATCACGACAAAATAGAGCATACCGCTATTGTGTTTCATAAAGTAACTTCAGTTGCAAATGTAAGGGTTCATAATGTAATACCTGATATGGAACTTCTTTTAAATCAAAAAAAATATAATAATCTTATAACTTCAATAGAATATTTAAAACAAAATAGCGGAGTTCTTATTTTTATAAACAAACCTACTCACAACGACAATGCTGCCATAAAGGAGTTTGGAATCGGTGCGCAGATACTGAAATCTTTCGGGGTTTCAAAAATGAATCTTATCTCTTCTCTTAGCCATACAGAGTTTGTCGGACTTAGCGGATTTGGGCTAGAGATTAACGAAGTAATAAGTATTTAACAAGTATCTAATATTTGAAACTGCTAATCCTGCTTTTATCTCTGTTTTGGCTCTTAGACGCCGAAATGGTATCGAGAACACAAGTGATAATGTCAACCTTTGTAACTATCTCAGCTGATGAGAAAGATTCAAACCTTATAACAAATGGTTTTGATATTATGAAAGATGTTGAGATGTCGCTCTCTTCATACGATACAAAAGCCAAGATGTTTTTACTAAATAAAAATCTACATGTAGAACTTGATGATTACGCTTTTGAAGCACTTAATTTGAGTAAAAAGTATTATAAAAACACGGACGGATATTTTGATATTACAGTCGGTTCTATCACAAAAGAGCTCTACAGATTTGGGCTTGAAGAGAGGATTGCTACGCCTCTTGAACTTCAGGATGCAAAAGTTGATATTAACGGTTTGCGGTTTAATGAAAAAGAGGCTTTTGTAGATAGTGGTATAAACATTGATTTGGGCGGAATGGGAAAAGGTTTTGGCGTCGATAAAGTTGCTGAGTATTTTAGAACTAATGGCGTTAAAAATGCGATAATCTCTGCCAGCGGAGATATACGATGCTTATCTACCTGCAAGATGGATGTTCAAGACCCTTTTGTTGAAGATGGCTCTTTACTCTCTTTTGAAACTATAAAAGATGATTTAGGCATAACGACAAGCGGAAATTACAATAGATATGTTGAGTCCACAAAAAACAATCATCTAATAAACCCAAAAGCAAAAAAACCGCAAACCTCATTTATCTCTATAACGCTCATTGGCGAGCTATCTAGCAGTGATTTGGACGCTTATGCAACTGCAGTGAGTGTTATGCCTGTTAAAAAAGCTTATGAGTTTTTAGATAGTCTCGGGGTTGGTTATATAATTTTAGAGAGTGACAAAAAATTGATAATAAGTAAAAATATCGCTAAGTACACAAAAAATTTAATCGTAAGCGATACTGTGAAAAAGCAGCCAAGATAGATATAAAACCAGAGCTAAAAGAGCAAAGAATGAGAAGAGTTTTACATATGCAAAAAACTTAAATCCGCCAATTATCATAAACGGTGTAAAAATTTCAAGCAGTGCAATGGCAAAAATAGTATAAACTAAAATTATTATATTTTTCTTGTATTTAATATTTGTAAAGACTAAAAAATGTAAAAGAACCATCGCAAAAAGCCCAAAAACAAAGATGTGCGGTAAAACTATCTTTAAAATTCCCGCAACACTTTGAGCAGGAATAAATTTCTCTTCATTGCCGGTGTAATACTCCAAAACCCCACTAAAGCTAAAGCCTATTTTATGTTCAAACAGCATGATTGCACTGACAATCAAGAGCAGTGAAAAAGCTAGATAGTAGAGTATTGAGAGCTTATATGCTTCTTGCATTTAACTTCCAAAACGAGTAAAAAATCATGTAAATTGCTACAAGATGCCAGATAAAATAGGTTATTACATAAATATCTATAAAAAACTTGGAGATATAAAAAGCCAAAGGAAGCGAGATAAGCGATACAAGAGCAGTTATCATAAGAGCATTTGTAAGAATAGCTCTGCTTCTTTTTGCAACCCTTATAAAAACCGCGCTGAGCGTGAGCAGAATCATCATTATAAAGAAAATCTGAGTGTGCCAAAACTCCAAAAACGAGGACTCGTTTATAGGGTCTATATATGCCTCTTCGTTCCCAAACAGCGTGGAATTTACAGCCTCTGCGGATATGCCGAAGCTTGATTTCATAACAAAAATATCAGATAAAATATAAAGAAGTATAAAAAAAAGAAAGCCTTTTAAAATAAGGCTCATAGCACTGTCTTTTTGAAGGTTTTTAATTACTGTAAATTTCACTATTTGCCTTTTAAAACTTCATTATAAAGGGCAAAAGCAACTCTTGAGCCGTCAATTATGCTTTTTGCACTTAAAGTTGCACCTGTAATGGTTGGAATATTTTTTGAAGCTTCATCAATTTTTTCGCTCTTAATCTCATTAAATTGTGAAATCCATTTTTTTGAAGGTATATATTCCGCAGGCTCATTAAAAGCAACAATCTCAACGCTTTTTAGAACCGAATCAGAAGATATTATGTAAAGAACAACACCGTTTTTTGAACGGATTTTTTTGTTTACCAATACTCCAAACCCAAGAATTTTGTTATTTTTTGCCGCTTTGAAAACTCTAATTATTTTGCTCTCGAGTTTTGTTTTAGAATTTTGTTCTATGTTTGCTGCTTGAGCTTGTGTAAGTAAAACATTATTCTCCGTAACGGTAGCGCCGGCTTCAAAATTTTTACTCATAACCTCTAGAGGAGATGCAATAACATTAGCACCCAGAGGGAGTGCTAAAAAAAATAAATAGTAAGCAAGTAACTGTTTCATTGTATTAAACCTTAGTTTTTGCACGGATTTTATATAAGAAAATCCGTTTTGTCAATGTGATACATCAATAATTACACATTAAAAGATGAAGCCTACCGATAAACTAAAAATATCTTGATCAATAGCACCTTGACTCTGCATCGCATAATCAGCTTTTAGCACAACCTGCTCATGCGGAAAATAGTTTACCCCAACTGTTGTTGTATCAATCGAATCAATTGAAGTTCCATCTGTTTTTTTATCGGCTGTATTGACACTTTCAAATTGAACAAAAACGGGCATTTTTTTACTAGATGATGTTAGTGATAGCAAATCGTAACCAAGATTTATATATCCGCCTTTTGCATCGATTTGAGAAGGCAGTGTAGCGCTTGGAGTAAGCTCTTGTGCATTTGAGCGATGAGCCTCGGCGTATGTTCCATAAGCTCTGAATCCTCTGAATTTATAATCTATATGCGCATCCCAAATATCTATGTTTGAATCCATATAAGCAGAAGCACCGACAAACAACCCATTTATACCTCTATAATCTACTCTTCCTACAACTGCTAATTTAGGGTCATTGTTAGTAAACGAGCCTCCGCGTGCATTTCTTAACCAGCTTGTATCGCTGTCTATTGTCGGATTTAAAGCGGTAACTCCAGCAACTTTATACTCCAATCCTTCAAAAACATCACCGTAAACCATTACTCCGCTCTCATGCCAAGTCGTAGGAATTATCTGTTTTGCGGTGTTTGGTCTTTGAACAGTCGTAAAAAGCGTCGGTTCATGTCTTTCGTTAATAAGTCCCATCGGCATTAACATGTTGCCGACTCTGATATTTGCATTTTCATTGATTAAAAAGTCAAGATAGATAAATTCTACAATAACTTCTCCGCCCTCTGCGTCTCCTCCGTCATTCGCTACTCCGCCGTGTTCAAACTCCAATTCGGTGTTTAATATAATATTGTCAGTAAATTTGTATCCTATATATGGAACAAATCTATAGACATCAACTTTAGAAGTGTTAGAGCCGCTCTCTTTATTTGTATGTGAGTAGTACATCTCTCCATAACCGCCTATGCTAAGAGGTGATTTTGAGTAGTATACTTTTGATGCCGCAGCACCAAGACCGCTGTGAGAAGCTTTATTGTCAACCGTTGTATAATTAAAACCAGTTTGCAGATTGCTTGTCTCATCTGTTAGGATTTTAGTCTGTTCCTTAAGCTGTGCTATCTCATTTTTTAGCTCCGCTATATCCGAAGCGGTGTCCGCTTGTAAAGTAGTTGAGAGCATAACTGCCGCAGCCATACTTAAACCTAAATTGTTATTAAAAAATTTCATCTTTTTTCCTTTGTTGAATATGATAAGCATTATCATTGCTTTCTGAGCAGCATTGTAGTTAATTGTATCTTAAGCCAATATTAAAATGATAATTATTATCAGATTGTTTTGTTTTCTATTTTTTTTGCATAAGTTAGCTATAATAATTAAAAATAAAATGAAGTGAAATATGAGAGAATTATTTAGTAGAATTGAAGATGGTGAAGCTGTAAACATTGAAACGGAAGTTGATTTAGAGGATGAGCAAGAGTTATATCCTTGGCTCTTTAGCGTTTTTATAAAGTTTGGAAATATTGATGAAAATAGTGATAACTTTGAGAATTTCCTAGAAACAAAAGAGTCTCTTATAATTGCATTAGAGTATGAAAATATGGCTAAATATGCGGGAGCAAGAGTTAAAGATGATTGGAATGAGTTCTACTTTTATGCAAAAAGCGCAAAAAATTTAGAAGTAATTGTCACAAAGATGCTGCGAGATAGCGGCTATAAACATGAGAGCAGTGCCGTTAAAGATGCAAAATGGGATTTTTATCATAAAAATCTATATCCTACCGAGTTAGAGTTTCACAATATTGAGAGTGACAAAATAATCTTTTTGCTTGAAGAAGAGGGTGATGAGCTGATAACTCCTAGAGATGTGGAGCATTATGTCTCATTTGATACGGCAACTCAAAAAGAGAGATTTGTCCAAAATGCATTGACATGCGGATTTGAATTTAAAGATGATATTAGCAGTGAAGAGTTTGAGCATGGCGTGGCTCTTATCAAGTTGCACACCGTTGTTAACGAAGATGTTAGAAGAGTTGTAGAAGAGCTTTATGAACTTATTAAAAAAGAGCATGGTTACTATGAGGGTTGGAGTACGATTTTAATCGCTAATCAGAGCTAGCCAACATGAATAAAATGTTTGCCATTGCCGGAGTTTTAAACTATTTAGCAGTTGTTTTTTTAAATGCTTTTACGGATTTGGGTCATAAAATAATCATCCAAAACACAGTTTTTAAAATCTATGACGGAAGCACCCAGATTGTTTTAACGGCCATAGTAAATGCGCTTATACTTCTTCCATTTATTCTTGCATTTTCACCGTCTGGTTTTTTAGCCGATAGATTTGCTAAAAATATTATTATGAAACACTCATCTTTACTTGCGGTGGTTATCACGCTTATAATCACATACTCTTACTATCAGGGTTGGTTTTTTTGTGCATTTGCTATGACTTTTTTACTCTCCCTTCAAAGTGCGCTTTATAGTCCTGCAAAGTACGGATATATAAAAGAGTTGGTAGGAGTAAAGTTCATAAGTGCAGGAAATGGCGCAGTTCAGGCAACAACAACTGCTGCAATACTTTTAGGAATTATTTTTTATACCGTTTTATTTGAAGCATTATTAAAAGACAGCTTTAGTACAAAAGAGGATATTCTGCAAACTGTGGCACCGCTCGGATGGCTTTTGGTATTAGGTTCGGTAATTGAGTGGTTTTTGGCTTCAAAATTGCCAAACAAAATGGTAGAGGCAACTAAGCGAAAGTTTAGATTTAAGAAGTATTTCACAGGCGCATATCTTAGAAAAAATATTATTATGATTAGAAGAAAAAAAGAGATATTTGGAGCCATTGTTGCACTTAGTCTCTTTTGGTCTATTTCTCAAGTCGTCTTGGCTATTTTTGGCGAATATGCAAAGAGTGAGCTCGGAATTACAAGTGCCGTTACAGTTCAAGGCATTATGGCACTTGCTGTTTTTGGCATAGTATTTGGCTCAATTATGGCAGCTAATTTTTCAAAATATTATATAAATACAGGGCTTTCAGCGCTTAGTGCTGTCGGTATTGTTGTTGTTTTGCTTAGTATTGTTTCAACGAGTTCCACACTGCTTCTTGTTGTAGAATTTATACTTTTTGGACTTTTTTCAGGGCTGCTTATAGTTCCGCTTAATGCAAAAATACAATACTTGTCCCCAAATGTACATCTGGGAACTATTCTGGCGGGAAACAACTTTGTCCAAACCCTTTTTATGTTTATGTTTTTAATGCTGACAACGCTTTTTGCATATTTTGGAACAGATGCACAAATTCTTTTTTATATGATGAGCCTTGTTGGAGTTTGTCTTGTTCTCCTGCTTTTTAAAAGATATTTTATCATGGCATGCTGGACATTTTTTGAACTTATATTTAAAATTCGATATAGATTTAACTATGTAGGTTTAGAAAATATTCCAGAGGATAGAGCAGTAATGTTAATTGGAAACCATGTAAGTTGGATTGATTGGTTCATTGTCCAACTCCCGATAGAGAGACGAATTAATTTTATAATAGATAGAGATATATATAATTGGAGGCTGTTTAATAGAGCTTTTAAGCTGGCTCAATTGATTCCATTATCTAAAAAAGCGTCAAAAGATTCTTTTATTGAAACCTCAAAGAGATTAAAAAATGGTAAAATAATCGCAATATTTCCGGAGGGTCAAATCTCTAGAAATTCTGATGTCGCAAAATTTTATAGAGGCTATGAAATTATCGACAGAAGCGGTGCCGTAATCGTACCTTTTTATATAGATGGTGTTTTTGGGAGTCTGTTTGCAAGACACAAAGGTGATGCAAAAAGATGTTTTTTAAAAAAAAGAGAGATAACTCTTTGCTTCGGAGAGCCGATTTCGCAAGAGATTAGAGCAGATGAGCTTAGAGACAGAGTTATAAAATTAAAAAGTTGAAACTAAAGTTTTGATTAATCTGACGCTTTATGCGTCAAGCTTCAGTGCCACAGCGGCTAGCGTAGTCAATCGGGACGAGTTCCGATTGGCGTGATATTAGTAAAAAGGATATAAATTTGAGAACAACATTGATAATCGGTGCAGGTGGAGTTAGTCGCGTAGTTGTGTATAAATGTGTACAAAATGCGGATGTTTTTGGGAAGATTGTACTGGCAAGCAGAACATTGAAGCGATGTCAAGATATAAGAAATGAGTTGCCAAACGCAGATATTGAAGTAGCTTCTGTTGATGCAGACAGCGCGGATGAAGTTATAAAACTTATAAACTCTTGTAAACCGAGTATCGTTATAAATGTTGCACTTCCTTATCAGGATTTGGCAATTATGGATGCTTGTATTGCCACAAAAACACCGTATCTTGATACCGCAAACTATGAACATCCGGATGAAGCTAAATTTGAGTATAAACTTCAATGGGAAAGAGATGCTAAGTTTAAAGAAGCCGGAATAATGGGGCTTTTAGGAAGCGGTTTTGACCCGGGAGCTACAAATATATTTTGTGCTTATGCTCAAAAACACTATTTCGACGAGATTCATACTATTGATATACTTG
The DNA here is from genome assembly GCA_001829675.1 of Sulfurimonas sp. RIFCSPLOWO2_12_36_12. Classification (GTDB taxonomy): domain Bacteria; phylum Campylobacterota; class Campylobacteria; order Campylobacterales; family Sulfurimonadaceae; genus Sulfurimonas. The sequence goes on from MIBZ01000027.1 coordinate 8,269, forward strand.
ATTGTAACGCAGGTGACCATGGTTATGCATTTGCAACAAACTTTAACCCTGAAATTAATCTTCGTGAAGTCAGTGCAAACGGCAGATATTGGGAGAACGGCGAGTGGATAGAGACAAAACCTCTTGAGATTATGCAGGTTTGGGATTATCCTGAAGTCGGTCCAAAAGATAGCTATCTGCTCTACCATGAAGAGATGGAGTCGCTTGTAAAGCATATCAAAGGGCTAAAAAGAATCAGATTTTTTATGACATTTGGACAGAGCTACATAAAACATATGGAAGTTTTGCAAAATGTCGGCATGCTTGGAATCGAACCGATTGAGCATAAAGGTATGATGATAACCCCGATAGAGCTTTTAAAGACGCTTCTGCCGGATCCTGCATCTTTGGGTTCAAGAACTAAAGGAAAAACAAATATCGGAATAGTTGCCGAGGGTATCAAAGACGGTAAAAAGAGAAAAATTTATATCTATCAAGTAAAAGATCATGAAGAGTGCTTCCGCGAGACAAACTCTCAAGGTGTCTCATATACAACAGGTGTTCCGGCTATGATTGGTGCAAAGCTTATGTTAAAAGGCATTTGGAGCGGAGTCGGCGTGTTTAACATGGAACAGATGAATCCTGACCCGTTCATGGAAGAGATGAATACTCAGGGACTTCCTTGGCAAATCAAAGAGTTAAGCATATAGATGACATTTAAAAATATAATAACGAATTTAGAGTCACTGCCGCCGCTCTCAAACACACCTTTTGTTATTCAACAAATATACAGTTGCGGTTCTCAAAATATTGATATTATAAGACTTGTCAAAGTTATAGAAAATGATGCTGTGTTGGCTGCAAATATTTTAAAAATGATTAATGCGCCAATATATGGATTTTCACGAAAAATTGCTTCTATTTCACAAGCCGTAACGCTTTTTGGAACAGATATGGTTTATGGTCTAGTGTTAAAATATGCAATCGGGGAACTTTTGAGAGCCGATACCGAGATATATGGCTTGGATAACAAAAGATTTAACGATGTATGCCAGCTTCAAAGCACTCTGATGATGCAGTGGTACTCAAGGGTAGATTTAAGACATGCTCAAATAATGACTTCGCTGGCACTCATTATGGAGTCCGGAAAACTTGTTTTGGCCAATGAAGTTATGAAAAGCAGCTATATTAAAAAGTTTACAATCGGGTATAAAAATGCAAAAAATATCACAGAGTATGAACATAATTTATTAGGAACTACCACATACTATCTCTCGGCACTGCTTTTTGAACATTGGAAATTTGAACCGCTCTATGTTGAGATATTAAAAGGTTTGGATTTTGAAACAGAAGTAAGTCCAAAAGTCAAGTCATATATAGACTCTATAGATGTGATTAGGGTTGCAATAAATGTTAAAAATATTTTAACAGCAGACTCTATAAAAGATGCTTGTGATATAGTAGAAGAGATTGGGCTTGATGTGAATGATTTTAAACGAATTGCGTTAAGAGTTAAAGAACAATATAATAAAGTTTTAATAAATAGATTGATACAAAAATAGCAAAAAGTGTAGAGAAATTATGAAAAATTTAAACCAACTAAGCACACCGTATTATATGTGTGATGAATCTCTTTTGAGAAATAATCTAGAAATTCTAAATCGTGTACAGATTGAGAGCGGTGCTAAAGTTATTTTAGCGCTTAAAGGTTTTGCTATGTGGAGTACATTTCCATTGGTAAAGCAGTACTTAAAAGGGTGCACCTCAAGCGGACTTCATGAGGCGCTTTTAGCTAGAGAGGAGTTTGCAAAAGATGATAAAAACTTAGAAGTTCACACATACTCACCGGCTTTTAAAGATGAGGATATAGACGAAATAGCGCTCATATCCAATCATATAGTTTTTAACTCACCAAACCAACTTTTTAAGTATTGCGATAGAGTGAAAAAAATAAATCCTGATGTTAGTCTATCTTTGAGAATAAACCCAGAGCAGTCATCTTCGCCGAAAGATATCTACAATCCATGCGGACTATATAGCAGACTTGGCACAACGCTTGAAAATTTTGATGAGAGAGTTTTAGAACATATCGAAGGATTAAATTTTCATGCGCTTTGTGAGCAGGATGTTGATGCACTTCTTGAGGTTTTAGAGGCGTTTGAGGCAAAATTTTCAAAATATTTTAAAGGTATGAAGTATATAAATTTTGGCGGCGGACATCACATAACCAAAAATGGTTATGATGTTGATAAGCTTATAAAAATTATTAAAGATTTTAGAGCAAAATATGGCGTTGATGTTTATCTTGAGCCAGGAGAAGCAGTCGGATGGCAAACGGGTGTTTTGGTAAGCACTGTTTTAGATATTGTTCATAACAAAATGGATATAGCAATTTTAGACACTTCGGCAGAGGCGCATATGCCAGATACTCTTGCAATGCCTTATCGTGCAATGGTGCGCGGCAGCGGCGAAGCACAAGAAAAAAAATATACCTATCGTTTAGGCGGAAATACATGTTTGGCCGGTGATATTATGGGTGATTACTCTTTTGATGAGCCTCTAAAAGTTGGAGATAAAATTATATTTGAAGACCAGATTCATTACACTTTTGTAAAAAACACTACATTCAACGGTATAAAATTACCATCATTGGTTATACTAAGGGAAGATAAAACTCTTGATGTTATAAAAGAGTTTGGATATCAAGATTATAAAGGGAGACTTTCATGAAGATATTAGTTACATATTGCACAGGTGCGCAATACTTTAGTCACCACAGCGGCACAAGCGGAGTAAATGATATGGGAGAAAACAGATGAAAGAAGACAAGCAGAGATGGAATGAGAGATATTTGGATAATCCAATGCCACAAAGCGTCTCTCCACTTTTAGAGAAGTACATAGAGCATGCAAAAGTAGGGCAGGCAATTGATATTGCGTGTGGAACCGGAAGAAATACGCACTATCTCTCTGATTTGGGATATATTGTTGATGCTGTTGATATATCGGATTATGCGTTAGAACGAGTTAGAGATAGTGCTACTATAAAAAAAATAGATACAGATTTGGATAAATATAATCTAACTCCGAACAAATATGATTTGATTGTAAATATAAACTATCTGAATCGTCGCTTAGTTTCTCAAATGAAAGAGGCACTTAAAAGCGGCGGTGTTTTGATGTTTGAAACATTTATAGTTGCGCATGGTGATTTTCATCTACCGACAACTAATTTGGACTATTTATTGCGTAAAAATGAACTTTTACACTCTTTTATAGGACTTGATGTAATCTATTATGAAGAGAGAGTCGATACCAATCTAAGAGGCGAGAGAATTAAAGTAGCTTCTATCGTAGCTAAAAAAGTATAATTTTTTATTATATTTTTATCTAGTATAAAATTTTATAATTTGCTATAATTTTCCAATTTTTTATAAAAGGGCGTAATTAAATGAAAAAAATATCAGTATTGTTTATAACTATGGTACTTTCAACACTTTCTATGGCTGCAGATGTTTCTGTTAACTACAATGGTGAGATAGTAAAAGTTAAAGGCAATTTTCCTGCAGTAGGCTCAAAGGCACCGGTTGCTCGTGTAACTCAGCCTGATTTTGCTATAAAAACAGTTGGCGGTAAAGCAGACAGGGTTCAGGTTATAGTAACGGTACCTTCGATAGACACTCCAATATGCTCGGCGCAATCAAAAAGATTTGATGATGAAATAAAACGGTTTTTAGAAGTAGATATGACGGTAGTTTCTATGGACCTTCCTTATGCAGACGATCGTTTTTGCAAAGGGCAAGGTATCCAAAATATTTCAATCGCTTCTGATTTTGCTTATGGTGAGGTTGGAGAAAAATACGGTGTCGTTATAAAAAACGGTGAACTTAAAGGATTGTTGATAAGAGCAATTTTTATTGTAGGTAAAAATGGAAGAATTGTTTATCAAGAAATTGTTACGGATATCAATAAAGAACCGGATTACAATAAGGTAATGGAAGCAATAAAAACTGCAAATGCATTAAAATAGATCTATTTGTAACTAATAATTTTTTTAGGAGCTTGTTATTTTTACTAAATTAAACCTATTTTTTCTCATTTTATTTGCTTTGCCGTTTTCTCTATTTTCAGATGATGACCTGTCGGCAAGAATAAACATCTTGCAAGATAAAAATGAGTTTAACATTATTTTAAGTACTGACAAAAGCAACTATATACCAGAAGATATTCTAAGTTTAGATATAAGTGGAGATGAAGCATCTTTTAACAGTGTTTTTTATAAAGACTCGGAACTTTATGATGGCAAGAATATCTTCTGGAAAAAAACAAAAATAAAAGCTATTGTAGAGTCAAAACAAAATAAAGAGTTTAAGCTTATTTTGACATACCAAATATGCAATAAATCCCATAAATGTTCAGAAATTCAAAAATATGAAAAAACATTTACACTCATAAAGACAACTCAAGCTAAAGAGACACCTGTAAATAAAACCCAAGAAATAGAGCCATGTGCCAAAGGAGAGATCTGCTCAGATGACAAAGAAAAAGTAGATATATTCAATGATAAAGTTACAACTCTAATATTTGGCGATGCAAATCAAAGCGATAGCAATGCAACACAAATAAAAAGTGAGCAAGATGACATTGCAGAGATGCTTAAAAACAAAAATTTACTCTTTACATTGATAACTTTTTTCGGTTTTGGATTTCTTCTTGCTTTTACTCCATGCATGTTGCCTGTTATTCCTATACTTTCTGCAGTTATAATTTCTAAAAAAGAGAATATAAGCACAAAAGAAGGCTTTATGCTTTCTCTTATATATGTAATTTCAATGTCCGTCGTTTACGCTATTGCAGGGGTCGTTGCAGCATCACTTGGAGGCAATATCCAAGCTTTTTTTCAACAAGTATGGATAATAGTTTTGTTTAGCATGTTCTTTTTTGTGTTGGGTTTGGCAATGTTTGGAACATTTACTATACAAATGCCAAAGAGCATACAATCATTTATGAATAGCAAAGCGCTTTACGGAAAAGATAGAACATATTTTAATGTTGCTTTATTGGGGATACTCTCGGCGCTTATAGTAGGACCATGCGTTGCACCGCCACTGGTCGGTGCGCTCATATATATTAGCCAAACCGGAAATGAGTTTATAGGCGGACTTTCCCTGTTTTTAATGAGTTTTGGAATGGGAGTTCCTTTGCTCTTAATAGGTGCCGGTGCCGGTAAATTTATGCCAAAACCGGGTCCTTGGATGGTCGATATTAAGCTATTTTTTGGTTTTATGATGATTGGGTTTTCAATATGGATTTTATCTCGCATATTGGATGGGCAAATAATTTTACTTTTATTGGGGATTTTATTTGCCGCTATGGCAGTTTTTATGAATATATTTGAAAATAAAGCATGCTCGGCTATTGATAGCATTTATCATCTAAAAAAATTAATAGCGCTGCTTGTTTTGATGTATGGCATTGTTTTGATGATTGGTGCAATTGCAGGCGCATCAAATGTCAAAGACCCGCTAGAACCTTTTAAAGCAAAATTCATAAGCGACAAAAGACTATTGCTCGCAGAATTTAAAACAATATCTGCTGAAGAGTTTGATGCAACATTGGAAAAACTGCAAAAACCGGCAATGATAGTTTTCACGGCACAGTGGTGTGATAACTGTAGAGAATTTGATGCAAATGTACTTAGTAAGGTTGAAGTAACGCAGCAGCTCGATATGTTTGAACTTATAAAAGTGGATGTTACACAAGTCAGAGATATAGATATAGAGCTATTAAAAAGATTTTCATTATATGGCCCTCCCGGCACCATCTTTTATGACGCCAACAAAAAAGAGCTAGAGAACTTTCGACTCTCAGGCAGTAAAGATAAAAAGCTATTCTTAGAACATATTAAAAAAGTAAAAGCTGCTCTCTAGCAGTTAAACACTTCAAGAGCTCAAAAATTTTATAATCCCTCAAGAAGAAGATACCAGAGTCTATCTATCTCTTCATCATTTAAAAATAGAGTTGATCTGTTCTTGTACAGTTCAACTAAAGCATCTTTTTTTACACTAAATGTATGAGTACACTCTTTATGAGTCGGCAAAAAAGCCCGAAGAAGAGAGACATCATCTTCTACGATAGTTTCAGAACATATAAAACACTCAAATTCGGTGTGCAGCCTGCCTTCATGTTCTAATAGCTTTATATATGACTCTATGGCAACCCTCTTTGGATTTTGTTTATTCCAGTTTTGTGATGCACTCTCTAAGAGTTCAAAATAAAAGTCATCTAGCTCTTCGGCATCTTTTAAATGCTTATAAAAAAGTGCGCTGAAATCCTGCCATAATCTCAAAAGTTTATAATCATTTATCCATTTATAGCCAATATGGATTACATCTTTTAGTCTTAATATGTTTGATTTAGATGAGCTCTCTTTTTCATAATCAACTTTAAAACCTAGATTTATTACCCCATGTCTTGCGCCGTAGAACCTATAAAGAGTATCTAAGCTTTCTCTTGATATTATAGTAACTATTAAATCTTCATCTTTAACTCTGTTGAGATTTAGAATAAAACCCTGCATTGTTCGCTTCTTTTATACACATATTTTATTTTTAATCAAAAAACTATCCCGATATTATATTTTTTTAAACCTTTGAATTGTATAATGCAACTCTTATCTCTAAATAGACTAAGTTTGTTTAAAAAGAGATTAAATTTGTAGTGAATTTATAAAAAAAATGTAAAATCTAGGAGTTAGTATGGTTGAATATCATGATTTGTTAAGATCATTCAAAGATAATTGTGGTTTTGGGCTTGTAGCAAATATTAAAAACAAAGCATCACATAAAGTTCTTAACGATGCAATAACCGCGTTAGAGCGAATGATGCACAGAGGCGCAGTTGCGGCTGATGGAAAAACCGGAGACGGAAGCGGTTTGCTTTTATCTTTTCCTGAGGAATTTCTTCGCAAAGAGGCTACTAAAAGCGGTATTGAATTGCCAAAACAGTTTGCTGTCGCATCGATTTTCACAAAAGATATCAATCATCTCTCCATCGTAGAAGCTGTTTGTGCAAACAATGATTTAAAAGTTGTTCTTCGCAGAGATGTTCCTGTCGATACAAATGCGCTTGGAGAACAGGCTCTTGCATCGCTGCCGCATATCGTTCAGCTATTCATAACTCCAAACTCAATCATGGCTACAAATAGATTTGACGCACTTTTATATCTATCTCGCAAAGAGAGCGAACATAAACTGGTAGATGATAGAAACTTTTACATATCTTCAATGAGCTCAAAAGTTCTCTCATATAAAGGGCTAATCATGCCTACTCATATAAAAGAGTTCTATAAAGATCTTAATGATGAAGATTTTAAAATATCTTTTTCACTGTTTCATCAAAGATTTTCAACAAATACGCTTCCTGAATGGAAGCTAGCTCAGCCATTTCGTGCAGTTGCTCACAACGGTGAGATTAACTCAGTTGAGGGCAATCGCTTTAATGTTGAGATTAAATCTGAATCAATAAAAAGTGATGTTTTTACCGATGAAGAGATACAAAGAATATTGCCGATTTTACAACTAAGATCTTCAGACAGTGCCTCTGCCGACAACTTTTTTGAATTTCTTTTGGTAAACGGTATGGATTTCTTTAAAGCTGTTCGCGCAGTTATTCCTGCTGCTTGGCAAAATGCTCCGCATATGGACCCTGAGCTTCGTGCATTTTATGAGTTTCAATCAACTGTTTTTGAAGCTTGGGACGGACCGGCAGCATTTTCTGTAACTGATGGCCGCTATATCGGCTGTGTACTGGACAGAAACGGTCTTCGCCCGTCAAAATATATAATAACTAAAGATGACACCCTTCTGATTGCCAGTGAATATGGTGTTGTAGATATTGCAGAAGAGGATATCAAAGAGCGAGGTCGCCTACAATCCGGTGAGATGCTGGGACTTGATCTTAAATATGGAAAGATATTTAAAAACAGTGAGATAAATGACTATTTAAAAAGTTCAAACCCATATATGGAGTGGCTGAATGAGCATATGATTTATCTTCAGGAGCATGTTGCAGAACAGTACATGTCAATTTCTGAATATGATAAAGATGAACTTATTGCCAGACAAAGATATTTTAATGTTACCCAAGAAGTTATAGAGCAAGTTATTGAGCCTATGATAATCGAGGGAAAAGAGGCGGTGGGTTCAATGGGTGATGATACTCCATTGGCTGCATTTTCAAACAAGCAGAGAGCTTTTTCTGATTTCTTTAAACAAAAATTTGCACAAGTTACAAACCCTCCGATTGACCCAATTAGAGAAAAAGTTGTAATGAGCCTAAATACAGGTTTCGGAGAGGTTCACAATATACTCGATGAAATCCCGTTTCATGCACACCGCTTAAAGTCTGTTTCGCCAATCATTACAAGTGAAAAATTAAAAGTATTAAAATCATTTGGTGAGAAAAAATCGCCTAGCTATCAATCTTTTTATTGTAATAAAACATTTTCAACTGCCTATGAAGCAGATTTGAAAAAATCATTAGACTCTTTGGTAGAAACTGTAATAGATTCTGTAAAAAATGATGGCACAAGAATAGTAATTTTAGATGATTACGAATTTAGTAAAAAAAATAAAATTATTCCTATGGCTATGGCTGTAGGTCGTTTAAATATAGCACTCTCAAAAGCTAAAATCCGCCACCTTGTATCGATGGTTGCAATTACGGGAGAGGTTATGGATCCTCACGGTGCCGCAGTATTGATAGGCTATGGTGCAAATGCGATACATCCTAAGCTCCTGGCAGAAACCGTTATTGAACATACAAAGAGATCTAACGCAGTTACGATAAGCTGCTATGAAGCTTTAAAATTTGTTCACAGTGCGTTAAATGCCGGAATTTTAAAGATAATGTCAAAAATGGGAATTTCAACTATTGCTTCATACAGAAACGCAGGTCTGTTTGATATTATTGGACTGAATCATGAAATAGTTGAGGAGTGTTTTGCAACTTCTAACTCTGCACTTAGCGGGCTTAACTATGATGATATTGATGAAAGACTTACCAAATACCATAAAGAAGCTTTTGAAGATAACGGATTTAACAAGATTTTTCCTCTTAACATCGGCGGGTACTATAAGTTTTATACGGGACAAGAACACCATGATTTCGGTCCGGAAGTAATCCATGCAATTCACGCAACTGCCGAGAGCGGGTCTAAAAAAGATTATGATAAATTAAGAGATTTAGTAAATAAAAGAGGTCTTAAATTTATTCGTGATTTCTTTGAAATAAAATCTGACAGAAAACCTATCAGCATATCTGAAGTTGAACCAAAAGAGGCTATCTTTAAGAGATTTGCTTCAGCGGCCATGAGTCTTGGTTCAATCTCTCCTGAGGCGCATGAGACAATTGCAATGGCAATGAACAGAATCGGAGCTCAATCAAATTCAGGAGAGGGCGGAGAAGACTCTGAGCGTTTCGGGACTGATAGAAACTCTAAAATTAAGCAGGTTGCGAGTGGTCGTTTCGGTGTAACTCCGGCATATCTTCGTTCTGCCGAGGAGATACAGATAAAGGTTGCGCAAGGGGCAAAACCCGGGGAGGGCGGACAGCTTCCGGGGCATAAAGTTTCGCCGCTTATCGGCAAACTGCGTCATACGATACCGGGGGTTACTCTAATTTCACCGCCACCGCACCATGACATCTACTCGATTGAGGATTTGGCGCAGCTTATTTTTGATGTCAAGCAGGTAAATCCAAAAGCTAGAGTCGCCGTAAAGCTTGTTTCAACTATCGGAGTAGGAACTATTGCTGCCGGTGTTGCAAAAGCTTATGCTGATAAGATTATTATTTCAGGCGGTGACGGCGGAACGGGTGCCGCTCCACTTACCTCTATCAAATTTGCAGGTAATCCTTGGGAACTAGGGCTTAGCGAAGCGCATAACGCTCTTAAAGCAAACAACCTAAGAGGACTTGTGGAAGTTCAAGCCGACGGCGGTCTAAAATCTGGACTTGATGTTGTAAAAGCGGCGCTTTTAGGTGCTGAGAGTTATGCATTTGGAACAGGTGTTTTAACAATTGTTGGCTGTAAAATGCTTCGAATTTGTCATGTAAACAAATGTACCGTTGGCATTGCTACTCAAAACGAGAAGCTTCGTCAAGAGTTTTTTAAAGGACATGTTGATCAGCTTATAAATTATTTCACTCTTTTGGCTGAAGATATTCGCTCAATTATGGCTGAACTTGGTTTTAGAACAATGGAAGAGATGATAGGAAGAAGCGATATTTTAAAAGTTGTGGATGATAAATTTGCTCAAAAATTTGATTTTAGTTCTGTGCTTCACCAAGAGAGTGGCGTAAATACATGTCAGCAAAAATTTAATCACCCTTTTGATGACAATGCTTTTGAAAAAAATATTCTTCAAGAGGTTATGGGCACGATTAAGCATCCAAAACAACCAATAAAAATCAGTAGAGAAATTAGAAATATTCATAGAAGTTTTGGAGCGCTCATAAGCGGAGAGATAGCTGAATATTATGGAAATAAAGGCTTAAGCGCTGATACTATAAGAATAAATTTAACAGGTATCTCAGGTCAAGCTCTCGGCGCATTTTTGATTCCCGGTGTATCAATTTACTTAAGCGGTGTCGCAAATGATTACATCGGTAAAGGTATGCATGGAGGTAAAATCATTGTTACCTCTGAAAATGAGGGCGAAAAGTTTGCTGCCGGCGGAAATACTTGTCTTTATGGAGCTACCGGCGGTAAGCTTTATATTTCTGGAAGCGTTGGAGAGAGATTTGCAGTTCGTAACTCAGGAGCACTTGCAATAGTTGAGGGAACAGGTGACAATGCTTGTGAGTACATGACCGGCGGTGTTGTAGTTATTCTTGGTCGTACAGGAATCAACTTTGGTGCCGGTATGACTGGCGGAATCAGTTTTGTATATGACAAAGAGCATAGTTTCATTGAAAATGTAAATCGTGAACTTGTTGAATCTATTCGTATCGATACGGACGAAGGTGATGAAGCTAGACACTACCTAAAAAAACTTTTAAAAGATTATTTGGTAGAAACAGGAAGCAAAAAAGCAAAAGCGCTGCTTGATAACTTTAGAGTAGAGGTAAGAAATTTTTGGCTGGTAAAACCTAAAAATTTAACTAAATTACCTATGAATTTAGAGATTGGAGATTAATCATGAGAGAATATTTAACAATTGATAGAATAGAAGCTAGAAAAAGATTAGTCGTTGAGAGAACAAAAGATTTTGGTGAAATTTATGAAATTTTTGATAAGAGTGAAGCAGCAACTCAAAGTGACAGATGTATCCAGTGCGGAGACCCTTTTTGTCTGAATAAATGCCCGCTTCATAACTATGTTCCTCAGTGGCTAAAAGCTGTAAGCGAAAAAGATTTGGAGTTTGCATTTAAACTATCAAATGAGCCTTCGCCGTTTCCGGAAGTTATGGGTAGAGTTTGCCCGCATGAGAAGTTATGTGAGGGAGATTGCACACTTAATGATGGTCATGGAGCCATTACGATAGGCTCGGTAGAGACATATATTACGGAAGAGGGATTTAAAGCAGGATTCAAACCTGATTTTCCCGGAATTACAACAGATAAGAGAGTCGCGGTAATCGGAAGCGGTCCTGCAGGACTCTCTGCTGCAACCTATCTTTTGCGCTCAGGCATAGCCGTTACGATGTATGAGAGAAGTGACAGAGCAGGCGGACTTTTAACTTATGGAATCCCTAACTTTAAACTAGATAAAAAAATTGTTGAACGCCGTATTAAGTTTTTATTAGAAGCTGGTATGGAGCTTGTACTTAATTGTGAAGTTGGTCGTGATATCACTTTTGAAGAGATAGCGGACAAACATGATGCTATGTTTATCGGTGTTGGCGCAACAAAAGCTAAAAATGCCTCTATTAACGGCGAAAAAGCCAGCAATGTTTATAAGGCAATGGATTATTTAACTGCTATTCAAAGAAAGAATTTTAAAACTTCTTATGATAAAAAGTTTGATTTTAAAGATAAAAATGTAGTTGTAATAGGTGGCGGTGATACTGCTATGGATTGTTTGAGAACCGCAAAAAGAGATGGTGCAAAATCTGTAACTTGCCTATATCGCCGTGATGCGCACAATATGCCCGGAAGTCAGAAAGAGTATAAAAATGCTATGGAAGAGGGTATTGATTTTACATTTTTCGTCTCTCCTAAACAGATTATTTTAAACGACAAGGGCGATGCTATCGCTGTTGAAGTTGTCAAAACTATTCTTGGCGTAAAAGATGAGAGCGGGCGTCAAAAAATGGAAGAGATAAAAGGAAGTGAATTTAGAGTAAATGCCGATGCTATAATTTTGTCTTTAGGTTTTGACCCTGAAGTACCGTCGTTTTTGGCCGAAAATGGCATTGAAACAAATAAATGGGGCGGAATCATTATAAATGAAGAGACTCATGAGACTACAACTTCCGGAATTTATGCCGGCGGTGATTGCTACAGAGGTGCTGATTTGGTTGTAACTGCCGCTTATGACGGTCGAGAAGCAGCAAGAAGCATCGTTAAATCCCTTCTAAAATAACAATTATATTTTTTTTACATGCAGGTTGTCTGTGTGTAAAAAAAACTTATCTCAATCAATAATTTAAAAATAAAGTATATATTTGATATAATTCGCCTCATTATATTTAAAGGATAATTTTTGAACCTATTAAGCATTTTTTCTAGAAATACAACTACAAATAAAAGTCAGCCGGTTAAAAGTGAAGCTCCTGCACACTGGGTAAAGTGTAAATCTTGTCAATCTCTAATGTATTACAAAGAAGTTGAAAATCAAAAGCATGTCTGTCCAAAGTGTGGTTACCATATCAGAATAGGTGTAAAAGAGCGAATCGAACTATTGGCTGATGAAGGCACTTTTGTAGAGTACGATAGCAACTTAAAGCCGGTAGATCCTCTGAACTTTGTAGATAAAATATCATATGTACAAAGGCTTGAAGAGGCAAAATTAAAAACAGGAAAAACATCGTCTGTTGTAAGCGGCGAATGTAAAATGAACGGTGTCAGTGCTCAAATTGTTGTATTTGACTTCGCTTTTATGGGCGGTTCTTTAGGCTCGGTAGAGGGTGAAAAAATTGTTCGTGCAGTAAACCGTGCAATAGAAAAAAAACAGGGTTTAATCATACTGAGTGCAAGCGGCGGCGCAAGAATGCAAGAGAGTACTTTCTCGCTTCTTCAAATGAGTAAAACATCTGCTGCTTTAGCAAAACTCTCAAAACACAATCTTCTATATATTTCAGTTCTTACAGACCCTACAATGGGCGGAGTAAGTGCTTCATTTGCAACTTTAGGCGATATAATCATAGCTGAACCGGGTGCTCTTGTAGGTTTTGCAGGTCAGAGAGTTATAGAGCAGACAATCGGTTCTGCTCTTCCGGATGGTTTTCAGCGAGCGGAGTTTTTGCTTGAAAAAGGTTCTATTGATATGATTGTAAATAGAAATGATCTTAAAAAAACACTCTCTGACTTGTTAACGCTTTTAAAAGTTGCGTAATGCGGCTTTATGCGCTTTGTGACCAAGACCTTTTGGATAAAAAAGGTCTCTCCCTAGAAGATTTTGTTGAAATTGCCAAGCAGAAAAATGCAGAAATTATTCAATACCGCAACAAAAATGCAGATATTGCATTTATAAAACAGCAGCTTATAAAAATCAGAAAAATGTATGACGGTTTTTTAATTGTTAATGATGCTTATGAACTTATAGAGTTTTGTGACGGTGTTCATGTCGGTCAAGAAGATTTGAAAGCCATAGATAATGATATATTTAAAGCTGTAAAAATTCTTAGAAATGTCATAAACAAAGAGAAGCTTTTAGGTATATCTACACACAATAAAGAAGAGGTTTTACAAGCAAACCTTATGGATTTAAACTACATAGGCTTAGGCGCATACAGAGATACAAGCACAAAAGATAACATATCAGCGATTCTCGGTGAAAAACTTGATGATATCGCATCACTTTCTAAACATTATGTTGCAGCAATCGGCGGAGTAAAAGAGGGCGATAAATTTTCACATATCACTTATCATGTTATTGGAAGCGGACTCCTTTAGTGAATATAGAAATTATCTCAATCGCAAAAAAAGAGCACTCTATTTATGACCCTCTCTATAAAGAGCTGCAAAAGATGATTTCTCGCTTTGCAAAAGTTGATGATATAGAACTTTTTAACAAAGATGTAACAAAAGCACACACTATCTCACCGGAAGCCTCCAGGGCGGTCTATACAAAACTTTTTGAACCACATATATCCAAAGGTTTTAGCGTTATATTGCATCCTGAGGGAAAAATAATTGATAGTTATGAATTTAGTAAGCTATTAGATGGTAAAATTGCGATTAAATTTTTCATAGGCGGAGCTTATGGCTTTGAAGACAGCTTTTTAAAAAGAAGTGATTCCGTTATAAGTTTAGGAAATATTACTATGAGTCATAAGATTGCAAAAGCAGTGTTGCTTGAGCAGATTTATAGGGGTTTTTCAATTTTAAGCAACCACCCATATCATAAATAAGGAAAGTAAGTGCAAGACAGCGAGCTAAAATACTTTAAAGAGATACTTGAGAGTAGAAAAGAACAAATTATTAAAAATATTAAGGGTGTAAATGAGGAGCTAAATCAGTTGAGTTCAATGGAGCTAAACGATGAAGGTGACCATGCATCAGTAGATAATAGCTCAATGGTTGAGAGTGCAATAGTACAGCAGCAAGAGCAAGAACTAAGAGAAATAAATGTAACCTTGGGAAAAATAGTAACCGGTGATTATGGAATATGTGAAATGTGCGAAGACCCGATAGGTTTTCAAAGATTAAAAGTTAAGCCGCACGCGATATACTGCATTGATTGTAGAGAAATAGTAGAAAAATCTAGATAAGGAAGTAATTATGCATATAAAAAAATACACAATAGCAGCACTGATATTGATGATATTGGTCGGTTGGTATATTTTCGCTTTTATAACTCAAGAGAGTAAGAGCATTGAGTTTTTTGGTCTGACACTGCCATCATTATCAATAGCTATTTTAGCTGTAATACCTATGATAATATTATTTATAGCTAGTGTTTTGCATATGTCATTTTACTCGCTGCTAAGCGCTTTAAAGCTTCGTAAATATGAAAAAGATTATGAAAAAATTGTTGATGCAATAGTAGATGCTTATCTTGGTAAAGAAAATCGTTCCAACTCATTTAAGACAGAGAAATATAAACTCTTAGGTTTTCTTGTAGATAATGCAACAATTTTCCCAACTGCCGGACTTGACTCTGAAGTAAATAATAAAAAAATAAATAATGTTTTATCTATAATCAATGGTATTAGAAGCGGAGATGTTGTTGATTTGAGAAAATACTCTTTGCCGTCATCAAACGCGCTTGTTATCCAAAATGAGAGAAACAGATACAAAAAAGGCACTATCAGTGCCGAAGATATTTTAAATGGTCATAACAAGTATGATATAAGTTTACGCAAGGAAGTTTATACTGATTTTGTTAAAAAAGCACCGCTTAACGCTATTGAAAAATATAGAGATCTAATTAGCAAAGAGTCACTTTTTGAAATTTTATCGAGAATTAACGCAGATACTAATACTTTAGTAGTATCAAATGAATCACTGATATCTTTCTTTGAAGATTTAAAGCTAACCTCGAAGGATTATATAGAAGCATCTAAAAAATTGTCTAAATCAATGCTTCCGGAGCAGAGAATTAAGCTATTTGAAACACTAAGCAATGAAAATGACATTGTAGTGGAGGCATATCTGTTTACCCTGTTTGATTTAGAGATGTTAACACCTGCAAAAGAGATATTAGATATTTCACAACCAAACGAATATGCACATTTTAAAGCGTACAGCTCATTAAGAGAGTGTGGCAAACACTTTGACATTAATCTTTTTATATAGTTTATAAAATGATTAAAAAAAAACTATCCTTTGATGAGCCCATTTATGTTTTAGCGCCACTTGCAGGTTTTACGGACCTGCCATTTAGAAGCGTCGTAAAAAAATTCGGAGCAGATTTGACTGTAAGCGAAATGCTTAGTTCAAATGCTTTGGTTCATGGCTCACAAAAAACACTCAGTATGATAGAAAAAAGTCCAAATGAGGACCCATATTCCGTTCAAATTGCCGGTGCAGAGGTAGATGTCATTAAAAGAGCAGTTGAGATTTTAAACGAGCAAGACGGCATAGATGTTATAGACCTTAATTGTGGTTGTCCGGTGCCAAAAGTTGTCGGTCATGGAAGCGGAAGCTCACTGCTTTTAAACTTGCCTCTAATGGGCGATATTATAAAAACCATCAAAGAGACATCAAATAAAAATTTAACAAGCGTAAAAATAAGACTCGGCTTCGAGAAGAAAAATCACATAGAAATAGCAAAAATTGTTGAAGACAGCGGAGCAGATTTTTTGGCAGTTCATGGAAGAACAAGGGCGGGTAAATTTAAAGCAGCCGTTGATTATGACGCAATTGCCGAGATAAAAAAAACTGTAAAGATTCCCGTAATAGCAAATGGGGATATTGACTCATATGAAAAAGCAAAATGGGTTTTAGAACATACGGGAGCTGATGGAGTAATGATTGGGAGAGGAGCCGTAGGTGCTCCTTGGATTTTTCATCAGCTTAAACACGGAACTAAAAATATTGACAAAAATCTTAAGCATGATATAATCTTAGAACATTTTGACAAGATGATGGAATTTTACGGTCCTCATGGCGTAGTTATGTTTAGAAAGCACACACATACTTACTCTAAAGGCTATAAAGGCGCTTCTGCACTTAGAGACAGCGTAAATAGAATAGTTGATGCAAAAGAGTATCGTGCCACATTAGATGATTTTTTTAGTAATAGTGAGATAGTTTGTTAAAAATAAGTAAATCAATAAAAACATTAAACGAGAGCGATATAGGCGATAATCTACTACATTACGACTATAATGTAAAATATTTATTATCTTTAATTAGAAAAGGCATCAGCCAAGACGACCAGCATTTTTTGAGTTCATATCGCTCTTTTGAGGGCGAAGTGTTTGAAAACTTTGTCTATGAAAAACTTTTGATATATGCTGCAGAGAATGATAATATAGAAAAATTTGTCTTAAAGGGCTTTCATCAAGACAAAATAAAATCTCATGCAAATACACTCTCTATAAGCGAAAAACAGCAGATTGTTTACAGAACTAAAAGCAGAGAGATAAGTGAATTTGACGCTATGCTTATTACAAAAGACAAAGAGTTATATTTTGTAGAGATGACTCTTGTAAAATCTGTACTAAAACTTAGAAAAAGACTTAGAAAGAAAAAAGCGCTTTTAGAGATTATTTTTCCGAACTATGAGATAAAAGCTCTGATTATTTTAAATGAAGGTGCTACCGGTGTTAGACAGTTGCCGTCATACTGTACCGTATGGCTCACGGAAGAGTTTTCAGCTAAAGGAGTGCTAGACTATATCGTTGACACAGATGCCAGAAAACTTCTCCCAAAAAAGAGAATTAAATCTGACAAAATGATAGAAGCGCATGTTCTAAAGCTTTATCCGTTTAGATACTACAATACGATTTCTTGGATAACTAAAACCATAAGAAGCCATAAAAAATATGTTTTAGATATGAATTTTTTAATGAGCCAAAAGGTTCAAAGATATCATGATTTATATAACAAATTTTATATCGGTTATGTAGATGCAGCTGAAGTAAGAGAAGAGTTGAATCTTGACAAGAGCTTAGAGGATGACCACAGAGTAATTGTGGCAATTGAGAAGAAACACTCGGATGAGATAACTTTAACATACTATATACAGCAGACACGCAAAATTTTATATCTATACTCTTATGATGATAATAACAAAATTATTAGAGAGAAAAAAGACCCATACGGCATAACCATAACAGAGGTTTACCATATAAGCAAGATGATGGATGAGAAGTATAAGCTAAATGCATCAAATCTAGCTACGATTAAAAAACTTTTAGAAGAGACTCGAACAGAAGCTTAAACAGAAGCTTAAGCCTCGTAAGATATCGAGGCCGCCTTCTCTTTATATGAGCGTAAAGACTCTCTATATTTATTGTCATCATTTAAAAAACTATCAAGCTCTTTGTGTCTGTTTTGTAAGATAGAGTTAAAATCATCTTCTGTCGATGGTCTGTTTTCGGTAAATTTATCAAGAAGTACATTGCTCTTCCCCATAAGAACAAGATAACTCTGCTCGCCAAAATCAAGCATAACAACACTATTATCACTGTTTAGTGATTTTTGAAATCTTATAGTAACATTATTTATGCTGTTTATATTTGCGCCTGTTTGTTCTGCAACTTCTTTTTGTGCCTCTTTATTCTCTTGAAATAGCCAAGAAGATTGAGCTTGTCTTGCTTGGGGTGTTGAAACTCTCTTTTTAATGTAGAAGAGCGCCGCTATTCCTAAAATCAATATTGTTACAACAATATAGTAGCTTTGAGATAAATCGTCATCTTTTTTTGTCGGAAGAGCGCCTATGGATTCATCTTGAACCTCTTTTGCCTCAGCAGAGTTTGAGCCCGACAACGCAACAGTCGTAAATCTCAATCTTAAGCCGTATGCGTCAGAGGTTTTGGAAGCTTGCAGAGTAACAGAAGGCGGTATTTCAGCAACTATTTGCGTATAATTTTCCATCGGTGTAATAGAGATTGCTTTTATATATTTTGATGAAAGCTGTTTTACTTTTGATGATTCGATTGAAGCATTTTGAAGCTTTATCGTGATGGTTGAGTTACTTACATTTTGTTTGATTACTCCATCGTAGGGAGTGTCAAATGTTATCATAACATCTACTCTGTCTGTTCTGTCGTAGATGTTATAGCTTAATATCTTCGAAGCAGATAAAGAAAAAGGAATTATAAAGAGTAGTAATAATTTAATCATAGTTTCTCTTTGGAAAGGTGATATAAAACTGCACTTGAGTCTAGAATTTCATTTATACGAATAGCGAGATTTTTTTCATATACCATAACTTCGCCTTTGCCTAGAATACGGCCATTTACATAAGATTCAACGCTTTCACCGGCTGGTTTTTTCAGATCTATAATAGAGCCTTTTGTCAGTTTTAAAATTTCGCCTACCGTGAGTTCGGTTTCACCCAAATCAGAAACAAATTCAACTTCCATGTCTAATAGTCCGGAATAGTCCATCCATGAGAGTTCTGCTTCTGAATCAAAAACAAACTCTTTAGCTCCGTAATTATGTCTCTTTTTTTTCAACTATAGTTCCTTGATGGCAATAATCATCTCATCATTTTCAACTCTTAAAACTTTTGCTTGGTCATATACAAAATCAAAACTATCTATCTTCTCAAAATGCGGAGTGGACATTGTATATGCATAATCATCTATATTTTCTGCAAGTACCTTAGCGCTTCCGACAATAAGATTTGTAGTTTCAAGTATCATATCAATCAAAGTATCTTCATCACTCTCATCTTCTTCCAGAAGAAGTGTTGAAATTCTTTGTGCAAAACTCGGTGTTGCGCCGACATAGACTCTATGTTTTTTACCATTTAAAGTTTCTATATCAATATAAGCAATAACTGTTCTCATTTTTGTTATATCGTCTACAATTTCATGTGGTATTCTAATTTGATGGATACAAAAATTTTGTGAAGCTTCTATAATTATGTTTAACATTTTAGCCCTTGTTTAAATGATTATACTTTATTGAATCTCAAAGTAAAATTAAACTCTGCTTTATGATGATATAATTCGAAAAAAAGTTTTTAATAATGATTGAGTTGATTTTTCTGGGTGTCGGTGTCGGTATATTATCCGGTTTTTTTGGAATCGGCGGCGGAACGATACTTGTTCCATCTCTTATGCTGCTTGGGCATCAAATTAAAGATGCAATAGGTATCTCTGTTATACAGATGGTTTTTAGTTCTGTCTACGGCAGTTATTTAAATAGAAAAAATAAAACGCTAGATGTTCCGATGGGTCTTGTTATTGGAACCGGCGGGTTTATCGGTGCGTTATCCAGCGGATTTATAGTATCAAATATTGATGATAAAACACTAGAGATTATCTTTTTATCTTTTGCCATTTTTGCGCTCAGCAGGCTTTTTTTTAAAACAAAAGTAGAAAAAGTAGAAAAGAATGTAAACAGAGTTATACTATTTATAATAGGTATTGTTCTGGGTGTGCTCGGTATGATAATCGGGGTCGGCGGAAGCATACTTTTGGTTCCGATTTTGGTTGGATTTTTACATGTAGACCTTAAAAAAGCTATATCGTCAGGTCTGTTTTTTGTTGTTTTTTCATCAATTTCCGGTCTTATTTCTCACTCACTGAGCAGGGAGATAGATTTTCAAAGCGGAGTTGTTGTAGGTTTGGCATCACTTATTGGGGTATATGTAGGAATTCATTTTAAAGATAGAGTTGATATGGTGTTGCAAAAAAAACTGTTATTAGGTTTTTATCTTTTAATAGTTATGTATTTAGCAAAAAGAATATTTTTTTAGAGGAAATTAGTTAGAGATGAAAAATAGAGATGTAATTAAAATAACGGGTGCGAGAGAAAATAACTTAAAAAATATATCGCTTGAAATTCCAAAAAATCAGTTGGTAGTTTTTACGGGTCTTAGCGGAAGCGGAAAATCTACACTTGCGTTTGACACCCTTTATGCAGAGGGGCAGAGACGATATATGGAGTCTCTCTCTTCGTATGCCAGACAGTTTCTTGACCGTGTCGGCAAGCCTGATGTGGATAAAATAGAGGGTCTTACTCCGGCAATCGCGATTGATCAAAAAACAACCTCCAAAAATCCTCGCTCAACAGTCGGAACAATTACGGAGATATATGACTATCTAAGACTTCTTTATGCCCGCGTCGGCATCCAGCATTGCCATAAGTGCAACAAAGAGATATCGCAAATGAGCGCTTCGGATATAATCGGAGAGGTTGCTAAGCTCCCAGAGGGTGCAAAGCTCGTTCTTTTGGCTCCAATCGTAAATGAAAAAAAGGGTGCCTATGCCGATGTGCTTGAATCACTCGTGCATAAAGGTTATGTCCGTGCCATGATAGACGGCGTAATGGTTAGGCTTGATGAAGAGATAGAGCTTAGCAAGACTAAAAAACATACCATAAAAGTCGTGATAGACAGGGTTGTCGTAAATGCTCAAAATAGAGAACGAATAGCGGCAGATGTTGAAAAAGCGCTAAAAGAGAGCTACGGTGAACTGGAGATTGACATACTCAATCATGAAGAGTTGGGTTTGAACCGTTCAAGCATTCATTACAGTGAGCATAATGCCTGTTTTGATTGTAAAGTCAGTTTTGACCCGCTTGAACCGCTCTCTTTCTCTTTTAACTCGCCAAAAGGGGCATGTAGAGAGTGCGACGGACTTGGACTTCGATATGCGCTTGATCAGGATAAAATAATCGATATAGACTTGTCGGTGGAAAAAGGGGCGGTAAAGATAATTTACGGTTTTAACAAAGGGTACTACTTTACATTTTTAAAGGGCTTTTGTGCGCAAAATAAGATAGATATTAACATCCCTTACTCAGAGTTGCCGGATTATCAAAAAAAAGCGATTTTACACGGCGGCATAGATGAAGTTAGCTTTCTTTGGAAGAGCCACGAAGTAAAGAGAGTTTGGCCTGGAATAATCAAGATAGCTTATGATATGTTTAAAGATGAAAAAGAGTTAGCAGACTATATGAGCGAGAAGGTTTGTAGTGTGTGCGGCGGACACAGGTTAAAAAGAGAGTCTCTTTCTGTAAAGGTCGGAAGCAAGGCAATTGCAGATATCTTAGACATGCCAATTTCTAAAAGTTATGAGTGGTTTGAGAACAAAAATAATTTCAACTATTTGAGTGCTCAAAGCACCCAAATATCGGCACCTATTTTAAATGAGATAAGAGAGAGATTGTACTTTTTGTTTGATGTTGGACTTGGCTACATAACTCTAGGTCGTGACGCAAGAACAATTAGCGGAGGCGAGGCTCAAAGAATCCGTATTGCTTCACAAATCGGCAGCGGATTGACCGGTGTTTTATATGTGTTAGATGAGCCGAGTATTGGTTTGCATGAAAGAGATACGCTAAAGCTTATTCGCACTCTTAGAAGCCTTCAGGAGAAGGGAAATAGCGTTATAGTCGTTGAGCATGACAAAGAGACGATAGAAAATGCTGATTTTATTGTGGATATCGGAGAGGGTGCTGGTAAGTTCGGCGGAGAGGTTGTTTTTGCAGGAACTCTGGATAAGCTAAAAAAGGCAAAAACTCTCACTGCGGACTACCTTTACGGACGAAAGAAGATAGAGTATTTTTACAGAAGAGCGCAAGAGAAATATATAGAGATAAAAAATGTCACATTAAATAATATCAATAATCTTAGCGCAAGAATTCCTCTTAATAATTTTGTCTGTATTACGGGAGTAAGCGGAAGCGGAAAAAGCTCACTTATGCTTCAAACACTTCTTCCCACAGCAAGAGAGCTTTTAAACCATGCCAGAAAAGTAAACAAAGTAGCAGGTGTGGAGATAAACGGGCTTGAACATGTAGATAAGGTGATTTATCTTGATCAAAGCCCAATCGGGCGCACTCCACGCTCAAACCCAGCAACATACACGGGTGTGATGGATGAGATAAGAAATCTATTTGCACAGACAAAAGAGTCGCAAATAAGGGGTTACACAAGCTCAAGATTTAGTTTTAATGTCAAGGGCGGAAGATGTGAAAAGTGCCAAGGCGAGGGCGAAAACAAGATAGAGATGCACTTTCTGCCAGACATAATGGTGAAGTGCGATACATGCCGCGGGACAAGATACAATCAGCAGACTTTAGAGGTTTTTTACAAAGGCAAAAATATATCTGATGTGCTAAATATGAGCGTAGAAGAGGCTTACGAGTTTTTTAGACCGATACCAAAGATAAACCAGATACTCTCAACGCTCGTCGATGTGGGTTTGGGTTATATTACTCTTGGACAAAATGCAGTGACGCTCTCAGGCGGTGAAGCCCAAAGAATCAAGTTAAGCAAGGAGTTGAGCCGTAAAGATACCGGCAAAACGCTCTATATACTTGATGAGCCGACCACGGGGCTTCATTTTGCCGATGTGGATAGATTGACTGGGGTTCTTCATAAGTTTGTGGAGCTTGGAAACTCGGTGCTTATCATAGAGCATAATCTTGATATGATAAAAAATGCCGACTATGTTATAGATATGGGTCCTGAGGGCGGAAGCGGCGGCGGTCTGATTATAGCCGAGGGAAGTCCTGAAAAGGTGGCAGACGAGCATAAAAAAACCGGTAGTTACACGGGTGAATATCTTGCAAAAGAGCTCTCTCTTCATAATAAAGGAAAATAATGCAACAGATAAAACTTACAGAGTATAGCCACGGTGCTGGGTGTGGATGTAAAATCTCTCCGATGCTGTTGGATGAGATACTAAAAAGTAGTGTCTCGCAGCCTCTTTACCCTCAGCTCCTTGTCGGAAATGAGCATAAGGATGATGCGGCAGCGTATGATTTGGGAAACGGTACATCTGTTCTCTCAACGACAGACTTTTTTATGCCGATTGTGGATGACCCTTTTACTTTCGGACGAATTGCCGCGACAAATGCACTTAGCGACATATACGCTATGGGAGGACGACCTCTTATGGCTATCGCTATCTTTGGATGGCCTATCGATAAACTCTCTGCCGATGTGGCACGGGAAGTTATAGAGGGCGGTCGCGCAGTTTGCCAAGATGCAGGTATTCCGCTTGCCGGAGGACACTCAATAGACTCGCCTGAGCCGATTTTCGGGCTTGCAGTGACTGGAATAGTCGATAATAAACATCTTATGATGAATAGCGGTGCAAAAGAGGATTGTTCTATATTTATTACAAAACCTATCGGCATCGGAATACTCACAACCGCACAAAAGCAAAAAAAGATTGAAGAGGGCGATATTGATGTGGCGATTGAGGCGATGGTTACGCTAAATAAGATAGGTGCAACTTTTGCAACACTAGAGAGTGTCATGACTATGACTGATGTTACTGGGTTTGGTCTTTTGGGACATTTGAGCGAAGTGTGCGAGGCAAGTAACATAAGTGCAAATATCTGGTTTGAGAAAGTTCCGCTTCTTAAAAATGTTGAAAAATACAGAGCACTTGGATGCATACCGGGGGGTTCTCGTAAAAACTTTATGAGTTACGGGCATAAAATCTCTAAAATGACGGAACAACAAAGAGAGATACTCTGCGATGCTCAAACATCAGGCGGGCTTCTTGTTTTCGTAAAAAAAGATGCTCTTGATGAGTTTTATGAATCAGCTCGCCAAGCAGACCTAAATCTTGAGCCGATAGGCGAGACGACTTTAAGAGGCAAAAATCTGGTAGAGGTTTTATAGGTGTCAGAGCTGTATGATGATTTTAAGTCTATTGTTTTAAACAACACCCCGCTCATCGATGTCCGCGCACCCATAGAGTTTATAAAAGGAGCGTTTTTAAACGCCGTAAATCTTCCTATTATGAACGATGAAGAGCGCCACGAAGTAGGAATTTGCTATAAAAATAGGGGAAATGCAAAAGCGATAGAACTCGGACACGAGCTGGTAAGCGGTGCTGTAAAAGAGCAACGCATTCAGGCGTGGTCTAGTTTTATTGAAGCAAACCCCGATGCACTTCTCTACTGTTTTAGAGGCGGACAGCGCTCTAAAATATCACAAGAGTGGCTTCGTCAGAGCGGCAAGGAGATAGTGCGCCTGAAGGGCGGATATAAGGCGTTTAGAAGCTATTTAATCGGAGAGCTTGAGAATTCCCATCAGCACTTTAAGCCTATAATCCTCGGCGGACGAACAGGTTCGGGCAAAACTATACAATTAAAAGAGATGCCAAACGCAATAGACCTTGAAGGGCTTGCAAACCATAGAGGCTCATCTTTTGGTCAAAAAATTACCCCGCAAACCTCGCAGATAAATTTTGAAAACAATCTGACATATGGGTTGATTCAAAAGATTGAAGAGGGATTTAAACATCTTGTTTTTGAGGACGAGGGGAGACATATCGGCAATGTTTTTATGCCGGATAGTTTTATATCTGCGATGTCCGAGGCTCCTCTTGTTATTCTTGAGACGCCGATAGAAGAGAGGATAGATATAACGCTAAACGAGTATGTCATCGAAGCGCAAAAAATGTATGAGTGTGCGGGTTTTGAGGACGTTTTAGGTGCATGGCAAGAGAGCATACAAAGTGCAATGAACAGAATAAAAAGACGACTTGGAAATCAGAAACATAGTGAAGTATGCAATATTTTTGAAGATGCAGTCCAAGAACAGAAAAAAAACGGCTCTTATGATAAATATAGAGATTGGGTAGAGTATCTTTTAAGAGAGTATTACGACCCGATGTATGATTATCAGATACAAAAACGCTCAGAGAAGATAGTGTTTCGAGGAAACGCGCTACAAGTGCAAGAGTATATTTTTAATAGTAATTTTCTATAAAACCCCGCAACACTTTTTATATTTCCTGCCGCTTTGACACGGACATGGCTCGTTTCGCTCTATTTTAGAGTTGAAGAGTTTGCCGTCTTTATATAACCAAATCCCATCTTCATAGATAAAATTGCTCTTTTCATGCTGCACTTTTATGCCGTCTTTGTCTTTGTAGTACGCTTTAAATTCAACTATTTTATTTTCTGCATGTAAAATTTCAAGACCAAGCCATGCAACGCTTTTGGCATACTCTTTTATAAGTTCTATGTCATCTTCGTATCTCTGCTCTTTTATGGCTGTTTTTACTAGGTACTCTCCATTGCCTAAAACATAAGCGCTATATCTGCTTCTCATAAGCTCTTGCGGGGTTGATGGTTTTGATTTGTCATTCAAATATGGTTCACAACACTTGCTAAACTCTTTTTTGCTTTTGCAATAACACTCCATATAAACTCTTTTTTAATTAAATTATAAAATTATAGACAACCCAAGTCGTAAAAAACGACAGAAGGATTCCATAGCCTACTATCGCAGAGCTTAAGCGCGGAGCAAGACCTGCCATAGAAGCAACTGCCGCCGCTGTTATCATCGGTGCCATCGATGCTTCCATGACAGAGATTTGAGCCGCTTTAGAGTTCCATGAAAAGATGTAGCAGAGGACAATTGCTATAAGCGGTGCCAAGATCAGTTTTATACCAAGAGCAAGTGCAAAAGGTTTTAAATCCTCCGACGGGAGTCTAAATTTCAGTTGAAGACCCACGGCAACCAAGGCTAATGGAATTATTGTGCCGGCTAAAGAAGAAAGTACGCTCTCCACCACCGGATTAAATGATGTGCCTATGAAAAAAAGTGCCAAAATAAGAGCCAAAAACGGCGGAAATTTTACTATCTTTAAAGAGAGAGCTTTTATATCTACCTCTTTTGCACTTGAGTAGTAAACAGATATAAATGTTCCATAGGTAGAGAGTGCTATAAAAGAGCCTAGCTGGTCATACATTAAAACATATCCAAGTGCTCCCTCGCCGAAATAGGCTTGAATTATAGGAATGCCTAAATAAGAGGTATTTCCTAAAACTGCCACAAGCATCAATGCGCCCGTAACCTCTTTTGTAAATTTAAAAAGCTTTGAGAGATAAAAAACAGCCAAAGCACTTATGCTCATAACAACCCAAGCTATAAAAACAGGAATTATTACTTCAAATGAAAAAGTAAGTTTTGGAATCTGCAAAAGCACCATGGCAGGAGCCGAAATGTAGAGGATAAACTGATTTAAAATAAGAGGTGTATTTTTTGGAAAGGCATCAGCTTTGGCTATGAGATATCCGATAAAAATAGCGCTGAAAATAAGTGCAAAATTTTCCATAACAAGAGTTTCTTTTTGATTAAGTTTGAAAGTATATAATTTTTTAGTGATTATGAGGAGATAAATTATGATTAAAACATTTAAAGAGGCGATGGATTTTAGACATGCGTGCAAACTTTTTGACGAGAGTAGAAAAATATCTGATGAAGAGATAAGAGAGATACTCGAAGCAGGGCGAAAATCTCCGTCGTCGTTTGGCATGGAGCCGTGGAAATTTTTGGTTATCACTAATGAGGAGCTAAAGGCTAAAATAAGACCTTTTTGCTGGAATCAGCCTCAAATCACATCTTGTTCCCATTTGGTTGTGGTTTTGGCTGCGATAGAGAGTGTTAAAGTAGAATCAGGCATACCTGCAAAGAGATTTTTGCGCCGCGATATGCATAAGGATAAATTTGATTTTTATCTGAATCTCTATGCAAAACATCTAAAAAAGACACTAAGCAATGATGAAAATACACTCTGCTGGAGTGCAAGGCAGACATATATAGCGGCTGCAAATATGATGACATGCGCGGCAACTTTAGGTATAGACAGCTGCCCGATTGAGGGCTTTGACAAAGAAGATGTAGAGAGAGTTTTAAATCTTGATACTAATAAATATCAACTGTCTTTGGTTTTGCCATTTGGGTATAGAGTAAATGAACAGTCATCTCAGCTGAGATTGGATTTCAATGAGGTTGTGGAGTTTATAAAGTAATATGCTTATTGCATTCTGTTAACTTTTTTTGGAAAAATTAGCAGGATTTAACTCTGCCGTTGACACCCTATACATATCACAAAACTACACATCCACATTAAGTATTAATCTTTTTTAACGATATAGATTATCACTAAACTCAAAAAAAGATATTATAAATAATAATTTTTTTATATTTCTTCGTTCTATGTTCTACTTGGGAATGCATACATAAATAAAACAAAATAATAAACTAAGATACACACTCCCAAGCGGAGCGTGGGAGCAAGATTTTTTAAAGAGAGAGGGCGTTATGAGAAATAAAATAATAAATAAATCAGAGGAGAGATTATGGAGAAGGTTTTAATAGTTCTTGGATTGGCAGAGGCTTATGGTGTGGAAATTCCAACAAATAAAAATCTACATGTAGATATGAAAGAGGTGGCGTGATGAGTGATAAAACCAAAAATATAAAAGAAAATATAGACCAAGGAAAAGTGATAAAAGGCATGAACACCCACGAAGCGAGTTTAGCAGGTGGAGCATACTTTTTTAGAGTCATCGCCGATGAAGATGTATGGGATAAAGACACAGACCCAAACATCATCATAAAAACCCAAGCAACACGACCCGACAACTCCCAA
>MIBZ01000028.1 GCA_001829675.1 Sulfurimonas sp. RIFCSPLOWO2_12_36_12
CAAACATACCGCCGCTTCCACAACAAGGGTCAAATACTCTGCCTTTGTATGGTTCAAGCATTTTTACGAGAAGCTCAACAACACTTTTTGGAGTATAAAACTGTCCGCCTTGTTTCCCCTCAGCCAGTGCAAATTCGCCTAGGAAGTATTCAAACACATGACCGAGCACATCGGCACTTCTAGCTTTGGCATCGCCAAATGCGATATTGCCTATTAAATCAATCAACCCGCCGAGAGATTTACTATCGAGGTTGTCTCTTGCAAAAACTTTTGGCAAAACTCCTTTTAGTGAGGGGTTGTCCTTTTCGACCGCGTCCATGGCTTCATCGACAATTTTTCCTATATTTGGCAGTTTGGCATTTGAGAGAAGAAACGACCATCTAGCAGTAGGCGGAACAAAAAAAACATTTTCTGCTTTGTACTCATCTCTATCTTCTGGATCGGCACCTACATAATCACCTTCACCCGCTTTGAGTTGGTTATAAAGTTCAAGAAAACTATCAGAGATATATTTTAGAAAAACAAGCCCCATTACCACATGTTTATACTCTGCGGCATCAATATTTTTTCTTAGTTTATCCGCGGCTTTCCATAGTTGCTTTTCTATCGACTCTTCTTGTTTCTCTTTCGCCATTACTTCTTTTTCCTAATATATGTACTTTATTATTTTCTTATGTATTTTAACTAAATAGTTAAGAAATTCACCCTTCGTAACACTCCAAATTTTTCAAGTTAATAAAAAATTTTATCTCATCTTTTCTAAGCACCCTTATCATATTTGTACTGCCTCTAACTCCGGCAGGGTCGCCCGCCGTCAATATATAGCTTTTTTGCAAATCTATAAGGTTTCTCTTCACTCCATCTTGCAGCAGCTGGTTTAACATCTGCCCGATTGAGCCTTTGTCTACCAAAAATGCGGGAACTACTCCCCAAACAATAGTAAGCAGTCTCGCGACCTTCTCCGCATGAACAACGGCATAAATAGTTTGATTTGGTCTGTATCTTGCTATTTTTTTGGCACTGTCGCCGGAGTTTGTCATAGTAATAATTCCATCTGTTTTGAGATGATTTGACAGCCTTGCAGCGGAGTAGTTTATGCTATCGGTTGGGTCGTGCATTGCAAAATCTACAAATTTATAATAGGGATAAGTTGACCTCTCGGCAGCTCTGATTGTCTCCATCATAATCGTCACGGCTTCTACCGGATATTTTCCGACCGTTGTCTCTTCGGAGAGCATTACGGCATCGGTGCCATCAAGTATGGCATTTGCCACATCGCTTATCTCCGCTCTTGTCGCACTCTTGGAGTTTGTCACGGAGAGAAGCATCTGCGTAGCGGTGATTACGGGCTTGCTCATCTCATTTGCTTTTTGGATAATCAATTTTTGAACCTGAGGCACTTCGTAGTAGGGAATCTCTATACCCAAATCGCCTCTTGCGACCATTATTCCGTCACTTGCTTCTATGATTTCATCAATATTATCAACAGCGTCAAACTTCTCTATCTTTGCAATAATCTGCACATCTCCGCCAAAAGAGCTTACAATCTCTCTGGCTTTTACAATGTCTAGGGCATTTTGAACGAACGATATCGCCATAAAATCGACATCGTTTTTTACACCCCACTCCATATCTTTAATATCTTTTGGAGTAAGCACATCGAGATCGAGTTTAGTGTTTGGAAAATTAACCCCCTTAAAAGAGGACAATATACCGTTGCTAAGAGCCTCTACCACTACCCTGTCATCTCTGATTTCTACTATTTTTGTTTTTATCTGCCCGTCACAAAAAAAGATATGGCTCTCCATCTGAAGATTTTGTAAGATTTTTGGCTCACAAATGCTTACAACATAGCTATTGTTTTGGCTTTTATACCCGACAACTTCACTTTTTAATATCTCTATCTTATCACCGTGAATAATCTCAAAAGCGCCCTCCAAATCCCCTACTCTTATCTTTGGACCGCTGATATCTTGCAAAACTCCGATAAACAAGCCCGTTTGTTTACTCGCTTCTCTTATATTTTGCAAAACACCCAAATGATACTCGTGTGTACCATGAGAAAAATTCAGCCTAAAGACATTTACTCCGGCTCTTACCAACTCTATGATTTTTTCCAAACTATCTGATGATGGTCCAACGGTTGCTATTATTTTTGTTCTTTTTTTCATTATCTTTGCTACTCCATGCTAAAACTGAAACTAAATTTTAAATTTTTTGTAAAATTTCTCAAAAACATCAAAGAGAGATGCTGAGTCGTATAGTCAACTCCCGACTCGCTTTGACTAACGGTGTAATTTTTACAGATAAATATCTGCACCTCATTTCCAAAATCAAACTTTATAGTTTTTTCCAAGTATGGGTCAAAGATAGTCAAAATCTTTGCAGAGAGTGTCATATCCTCTGCCAAAAACATACCGTTTATCTTCAATCTATCATACATCGCAAAATGCAAATTCCACTCATTTGCGTAGACTAAGCTCTCTTTGATATCGCTTTTTATCTCAATATCGCACAAGAGGCTGTTTTTATCTAAAATGTAGCTTTTTGTTATCTCTGCGTCAGTGTCTAAAATCTTGCCGCTGCATTTAAATAACGCTCTGTTTTTATCTACACATTCATACAGGGAGTTAACAAAAGTTCCATATTCGACAAACATATTTGATTTAAAATTCTCTATATTTAAAGAGCCCTCACTTATATGGTCAAGGTTGGAATACTTTTGATATCTGTCTATATATATCCGCTTGTCATCTTCAACTTTTAAAATATTGTGGTGAATTGTTTTTATCTGCGTATCATCCTGCTCCAAATATTCGCTCTGCTGCTGATGATGATATTTTTCAGGTTTTCTTGTGAGCGTATTTAGCAGATTAAAATTTTTATCTCTAATATCAAGCTCAACAATACTCGCTCCATAATTGGGTTTGATTATACATAAAAGCTCACTACTGCTTAGTTTATACTCATCATGCCCGTCAAAATCTATATCCAGCACCTCTAGCTCTCTGCTTTTTAAAAGATTTTCGCACTCTATAATATACCTATATGCGGTATCTCTAAGGCTTGGCAGATATATACCGCCAAAGACTCCGTGCCAGAGCACATCATTACACTCTGCCCTATACAGGCAATCTAAATAGTGCTCATCCTCTGTCTGTTTTTTTGAAAGCTCCAGCACTCTTTTGTGTATCCAGTTGCTTTGGGGATATTTTATAAAAAAGTTTTTCCATATTCCGCCTTGCGAACTGTACTCATCATCAAGAGCGGACCACTCACCCATCTCTTCATAGGAGACGCTCGGCAGATAGACAAGCCCCAAAGCCCTGTTCGTTTCAAAAAATTCTCTGTATGTTTGCGTCTCAATTATGGTGCTTGTTGTGCAAAGCTCAAAAAAGTTCTTTAGCCATCCGTTTGTGTAGCACAAATCATAAGTCTGAGGCCATACGCCGAACTTCTCTCCGTCATCAAATATAATGGCGGCGTTGTCGCCCTTTTCTGCCGTAGCGATTGATAGAAGCTGATTTTCAATACGGTTAACATCATCAAAGGGGATAGAGTATCTCAAAGCCTTGCTTATCGGGAAGATTGCTATTTTTTGAGAGTTGTTTTCTGTCAAATAGTACCCTTGATGATTTTTTGTAGTACCGTTTGCTATAAGGTGATAATCATCTACGATTACATATTTGATGCCGCATAAACTCAAATCAGATATTATCGAATCATCCCAAACCCTCTCGGTAAGCCATAAGCCCGTCGGTGTCTGGTTGAAATTATCCTCTATAAATCTATTTAGCTTTTTGATTTGTGCAATTCTGTCGCAGGAGGGTATAGAGGCTAAAATAGGCTCATAAAAACCGCCGCTGAAAAATTCTATCTGATTTGAGAGATTCTGCATAAGGGTAAAAAGTTCATTATCGTTTTTTTTGATAAACTCTAAAAGCCAGCCGCTAAAATGCACTGAACATTTAAAATCAGGAAATAGTTTTAATGTTTGAAAAAACGGTTTATAAGCTCTGTTTATGGCACTAAAGAGCACTTCGTCAAAGTTATCGACAGGCTGATGCGAATGAACTCCAAAAAGAAGTTTTGTTTTTTTCATTATATTATCCCTAACATTATGTGGTAATATTACCCTAATCAAGTTACAATACAAAAAAGTAACAGAATGAATGACTAG
Source organism: Sulfurimonas sp. RIFCSPLOWO2_12_36_12 (assembly GCA_001829675.1). Lineage (GTDB taxonomy): Bacteria > Campylobacterota > Campylobacteria > Campylobacterales > Sulfurimonadaceae > Sulfurimonas. Next base: position 4,181 of record MIBZ01000028.1, read on the forward strand.
TGTATTAGTTTTCGTCATCCTGAACTTGATTCAGGATCTTTGGTTTACAAGAAGTCTAATTTCTAGAAAAACAAGGTGGTAAATATGAAAGCAATCGTTTTAGCAGGAGGTTTTGGAACAAGAATCCAACCCCTCACCAGCGCCATTCCCAAGCCCATGCTGCCAATTTTAAATGTCCCTATGATGGAACATATTATCACAAGGCTAAGAGATGATTTAGGGGTAAAAGAGATAGCCATTCTGCTCTATTTTATGCCAGAAGTCATAAAGGAGTATTTCAAAAACGGCAAAAATTTCGGGGTAAATATAACCTACTTTTTACCGGATGACGACTATGGAACTGCAGGTGCCCTCGGGTTTGCCAGAGATTTTTTAGATGAAACTTTTATTATAGTCAGCGGAGATTTGGTAACTGATTTTAAATTTAGCCAAATACACAAATTCCACAAACAAAAAAAATCAACACTCACCATCGCATTAACCCCCGTAGAAAACCCTTTGCAGTTTGGCGTGGTTATAGCAAATAAACAAGGCAGGATTGAAAAATTTCTAGAAAAACCCAGCTGGGGAGAGGTTTTTAGCGACACCATAAACACGGGCATCTACATCATTGAGCCTGAAATTTTAGACTTTATACCAAAGGGGGAAAATTATGATTTTGCAAAAGACCTTTTTCCCCGCCTCATGTCAAACAATGTTACGCTCTGGGGTTTTTATATAGAGGGTTATTGGAGAGATGTCGGAAATCCGCATAGTTACCGCGAGGTGTATCAAGATATATTTGATGGCAAAATAACGCTTCCGATTAAAGGCAAAAAGATAGCATATCCAAAAGGCACTCTTTATCTCGAAAAAGGCGCATCCGTAGACGAAAGCGTTCAGATAAAGGGGATAGTAGCCCTCGGCAAAAATAGTAAAATAGAAGCTTTATGCGAACTCAACAATTGTGTCTTTGGCAAAAACTCTACTGTTTGCGAAGGAGCAGAACTAAGCAACAGCATCTTCTGGGATGATTGCACGGTAGGCTCAAAAACAAAGATACAAAACGGCGTTATTTGCAATAATGTACATATTGATAAAAAAACAAAAGCAAAACACGGTGTCATAATAGCCAAAAACTGTACCATAGGCGAAGGCGTCTCTTTTAAAAAAGATGTTGTAGTATGGCCCGATAAAACGGTAGATGAAAACTCTATAATAAGCAACAATGTAATCTGGGGAGACAAATATAAAGCTTCAATATTTGAATCAGGCACCGTTGCGGGAAGAGCAAACATAGAGCTATCTTGCGACCTCGCCCTCAAGCTGGCTGAATCATTCGGCTCTATCCTGCCTATAGGCTCTAATGTATATCTATCTAGCGATTATCATAAAAGTTCTACAATGCTCAAACGCGCTTTTTTAAGCGGTCTGCTCTCAACAGGAGTAAATGCGGTAGATACTTCAAATATCCCCTCGGTAGTTATGAGATATAACATCTCCATCCAAGATGAGATAATAGCAGGCGTTCACTTTAGACAATCGGCAAAAAATCAAGAAGATACCGAAATTTTATTTTATACAGATGAAGGTCTCTTTATTGATGCGAATTTGTCAAAAAATATAGAGAAAATATTTTTCAGGGAAAATTTTAGAAGGGTAAGGTCAAATCAAATCGGTGAGATAGATGAAGATTTTGAGACAAACAGAAGGTATTTAAATGCTATAAAAGAGAAGATAGACACCAATCTATTTAAAAATAGGGATATAAAAATAGTAACTAACTTAATGTTTGGTTCAACCTCAAAAATTTATCCGGATATTTTAAATAGCCTCGATATAGAATCAATAGTTTTAAATGCCTACAAAGACGACAAGCAGCTGCAAAAACTTCCATCCATTATCGAAAAAGCGCATTGTGAAGTAAGCAAGATTGTAAAATCGCTAGAGTTTGACTGCGGTATTTTAATATATCCAAACGGGCATAAACTACAGTTTATAAGCGACAAAGGGGTTCTTGTAAAAGATTATATGGCTCTGCTTGTGCTGCTTAATCTGCTTGATTTTAACAACAATCATGTTAAAAAGATTTTTCTGCCTGCTTGGGCACCGGATTTTATAAAATATAAACATCTTGAGATTACAAGAGGCAAAACTTGCGGCTTAAAAGCAAAAGAGCTAAAAGAGTATAATCTTATTGCAAATACCGATGGCTACTTTGCATTTAGCGAATTTTCACTAAATACGGATGCGGTTTTTTCAAGTTTTAAATTTTTGGAACTTTTGATAAAAAACAACACAACTCTCAGCGATATTATAAACTCTATACCAAACTTTGCTTATAGGGGCGAAAATATAGCATGTCCAAGCGCTCTCAAAGGCAAGATAATGAGAAAATTTTTGGAAGATTCAGCAGGCAAGAAAAGTTCTCAGACTGACGGCGTTAAAATATGGATAAGCAAAAACGAGTGGATTTTAATGGTTCCTGATGAGCACAAAGAGTTTTTAAATATCTACATTCAAGCAAAAGACGATAAAAATGCAGAGAAAATTTTTAACGAATACAAAATAAAAATTGATTTATGGATTAACGAATAGATGGTTTACTTAAATTTTATCTGGCACATGCATCAGCCATACTACAGAGATAACCTATCGGGCAAAACAAAGATGCCGTGGGTATTCTTACATGCCATTAAAGATTACTACGATATGCCTTATATGTTAAGTTTATACCCTAATATAAAAGCAACATTCAACCTGGTACCCTCTTTGATAGAACAGATAAACCACTATATTGACGGCAGTGCCAATGATGAGCTTTTAGAGATTTTACTACAAGATGCTGCCACGCTAAATGATGCCGAGCTGGATATATTAAACAGCTATCTTTTTGTTTCAAATGAAAAAAATATGATTAATCCGCTTTGGAGATACAAAGAGTTACATGCAAAATTTAAAAGTTCGCAAAAGGGAGTAAAAGCATTTGACAAAAATGAAATAAAAGATGCTCAAGTTCTCTTCTTGCTCTCTTGGTGCGGCAACTATTTAAAGAAAAATAATAAAACGGTAATAAAGTTAATATCTCAAGGGGCAAACTATTCTCATGAGCAAAAAACGGAATTGATTCATGAACTTATAAATTTTCTGCCCGAGATTTTAAAGCTTTACAAAAAACTTTTCTCTAGCGGGCAGATTGAACTCTCAACCTCACCCTATTACCACCCAATTCTCCCGCTGCTCCTAGATATAAACAGCGCAAAAGATGCCAACATCGATGTAGAGCTGCCAAATATTCCAAACGATTCATTCAAAGAGTTTAGCGAATTACAAATCACAAAAGCAGTAGACTTTTTTGAACATACTTTTGGAACAAAACCAAACGGCTTTTGGCCATCCGAAGGTGCTCTAAGCGAAAAAGCAGTTGAAATTATTGCAAAGCACGATATTGCATGGGTTGCAACGGACGAAGAGGTTTTATATAAAAGTATCAAAAACCACACAAAAGAGAAACTTTATAACTTTTACTACCATGAAACATATAAAACTTTTTTGTTTTTTAGAGATAAACATATAAGCGACCTAATAGGATTTGAGTACTCTAAACTTCCTTCTAAGATAGCTGCGCTTGACTTTATAGACAAGATTAAAAAGATTCAATCCTACAGCAGCAGAGACTATCTTGCAACAATTATTTTAGACGGCGAAAATGCGTGGGAGTTTTATCCAAACAACGGCGAAGATTTTTTCACTGAACTGTATAAAAACTTAGAAAAAAACAGCTCACTCGTACAAACCATTCTGCCAAGCGAAGCCGTAAATTTAAATATAGAAAAACTCCCTCTTCAAAAGTTGCAAGCCGGCAGCTGGATAGATGCAAATTTTGATATATGGATAGGAAAACCTCAAAAAAACAGAGCATGGGAACTTCTCGCATCTACAAAAGAGGATTTTATAAAAAACAGTGCCTCGCTGGATGAGAAAACAAATAAAAAAATCTTAGATGAATTTGCCATTGCACTTGGAAGCGACTGGTTTTGGTGGTATGATGACGACCACTTTACAACTCTGAAACCTTTTTTCGACACCCTTTTTAGATTGCATCTGCAAAATATATATACATTGATGGGACTCAATACTCCTCAAATCATTATTCACCCCATAGTGCCAAAAAACGAGATAGTATCGGCAAAGTACGGAGCTATGCACAAATCCGGTGAGATAAAATATAAAGAATCTGAATTTAGATACTGCAAACTGACTAAAAGATGGGTGCTCTTTGCGCCCAAGAGGTCAGACAGACCGAACAATTTTATAAAAAAACAGATACAGATGGATGAGTGCGTCTGTCCGTTTGACTCAGGAAATGAACATTTTACTCCAAAAGAAATTTGCAGAATTGAGGATGAAAAAGGCTGGAGAACAAGAGTTGTCCCAAATCTTTATAATGTTTTGTCGATTGATATAGAGCCTGAGGGTAAAAAAGATGACTATTTTGATATTTTCAGCGGGTTTGGGGCGCATGAAGTTATTATAGAAACGCCCAAACATGAACTAAAAATGTTTGATTACACTCTGGATGAATTTATCGACTATCTGCAAATTTCAAAAGATAGAATTGTAAATTTAAACCTTGATGTCCGCCTCGCCTACTCATCTCTATTTAAAAACCACGGTCAACTTGCAGGCGCATCACTCAGCCACAGCCATTCGCAAATCATTGCACTGCCGTTTGTGCCGACAGATGTAGCTGATGAGATAGAGCATAAAAAAGAGTATTATAAAAAATATAAACGAGCCATTTTAGATGACTTGGTATATGAAGAAAAACAGTATGGGCAAAATCTTATATTTGAAAATAAATCGTTCGTTTGCTATGCGCCCTACGCGTCAAGATTTCCATATGAGGTAAAAATAGTAGCCAAAGAGGGATATGCCTCTATGGCAGAGTTTGATGAAGACACCTTGGTAAATTTGGCCACATCTTTAGAGTTGATTTTCAAAAAATATAAGAATGTGTTAGATTACTTTTCATTTAATATGATTTTTAAAAATCACCCATACGAAGGGTATAGCAGTCAGTCAAAGGATTATTTTAGATTTTATATAAATATTTTTCCAAGATTAACCGGAATTGCGGGTTTTGAGCTTGATTCAAATGTACATCTAAACAGCATCCTGCCAAATATCGCGGCAAACAAACTAAGAGAGGTTTAAAAGGAGTTTTTATGAATATTTTGTTTGCTTCAAGTGAGATTTTTCCGTATGCAAAAAGCGGCGGGCTTGCGGATGTAGCGCACAGTCTGCCAAATGAGCTCAGAGAGGTTGCAAAAGTTTATACCGTCATGCCGCTCTACTCATCGGTTGATAGAAAAAAATATGACATAAGCTACTCCGGTTTTTCATTTGATATTTGGCTAAATGGAACAAAGCACCAGATAGATTTATACAGACAATCCAAAAACAGCTTTGAGCTTTTTTTATACAACCCTATTTTATGCGACAGAGAGAGTCTGTATAACGATAGTTTTGGGGATTTTGGAAACAACCAGTTGAGATTTGGTCTTTTTTCCTATGCAGTCATTGAAACCATGCTAAGGCTTGAACTAAAGATAGACGCCATACATCTAAATGATTGGCAAAGCGCTCTTGTGGCGCTGCTGGCAAAAACGAAATATCATCTTACGCAAAAAATAGTTTTTACTATCCATAACCTAGCCTATCAGGGGATATTTCACAAGAGTGCCATGAACGAATTGGAGTTAAACTGGGAAGAGTGCTTTAAAAGCGACAGGTTTGAGTATTTCGACCAAGTAAACTTCCTAAAAGCGGGGATATTTTACAGCGATGTTATCACAACGGTAAGCCCGACTTATGCCCTGGAAATTCAAACTCCATCTTTTGGACATACCTTAGAGAGTATGCTTATTACCAACAGCCATAAATTAAAAGGGATAATAAACGGTATAAGCTATGATGTATTTAATCCAGCTACGGATGAAAATATTTATAAAAATTTTGATATACAAAGTTATGATTTAAAGCTCAAAAACAAAACAAAACTTTGCAAAGAGCTAAATTTATCTGAACCAAATCGTCCGCTTTTTATCTTCATAGGCAGATTTGCAGATCAAAAGGGTGTGGATTTGATTTTGCAAAGCCTTCATCTGCTAAAAGATTTTGAGATTAATGTTGCTATTTTAGGAAGCGGTGAGAGGTATTACAACGGTGTCTTTACAAAACTGACAGATAAATATTCAAATATTCATATCAAAGTCGGATATGACGAGAGTTTTGCAAGAAAACTTTATGCGAGCGCCGATTTCTTGCTTATGCCCTCTATATTTGAACCCTGCGGATTAAATCAGATGATTATGATGAGATACGGAGGAGTACCGATTGTGGCTAAAACAGGAGGACTTAAAGACACCGTAGTTGACTTTAGCGATTCTTCTAATCATACCAAAGAGATAGGAGTAGGAGTTACTTTTGAAGAGTACAATCTATTTTGGTATATGCATGCTATCACAAAGGCTATCTCTCTCTACTCAAATCAAAAAAAATATATCAAATTTGCAAAACACAATATGAGCGTAGACAACTCTTGGAAACACTCTGCCAAAGAGTACTTGAGGGTTTACAAATGAATTTATATATAGATTTTGGCGGAACACATTTTAGGTACTGCTTTGATGAGAGCGAACTCTTGACTCTAAAAAGCGATGAGATAGAGTTGATAGAGTTTTTGGAGTCACAAATAAATCTGCAAAAAAATATCAAAAAAATATTTATCTCTTTTGCGGGGCAGGTAAAAAACGGCGCAATATTATCGGCTCCAAATATAAAGATACAGAATGTTGATTTGGGGCGATATTTTTACGATAACTACAATGTTGAAGTTTTTTTAGAAAACGACCTTAATTGTGCCGCTGTTTATGAGTACTCAAAATACAAAAATGCAAAGGTTTTAGCACTCTTTTATATTGGCACCGGATTTGGAAGCGCTTTTGTAATTGAGGGCAAGATATTAAGGGGCAAGGATAACATAGCCGGTGAAATAGGTCATATTCCATTTAGAAAAAAAAGTTTTAAATGCGGCTGCGGCAGAGATGATTGCTTGGAACTAAGCGTGAGCGGCAAAGTTTTCAAAGAGAATAGCTTTGAGAGTTCAGATAAAGAGACAAAAAAAGAGTTTTTAGACGGGCTGGCATTTGCATTTCATACCGTGCTTAACTTGTTTGATCCCGATGTTTTCGTTTTAGGCGGAGGCGTCGTAAAAAACAACCCGTTTATCTTTGATTTTTTAAAAGAGGAGTACAATAACAGCTCTTTTAAAGCAATTAGAAATGATCTGAAAATATCTATTTCGGATATTGAGAATGCAAATATAGAAGGTCTTAAAATATTATCCAGAGGTTAGAGATGTCAAATTTTATACCATACAATATAAACGAAAAATACAGCACAAGCGTAGCATACTTTTCAATGGAGTTTGCTATACATCAGGCACTTAAGCTTTATGGCGGAGGACTTGGATTTTTGGCAGGTTCACAAATGAGAAGCGCTTATGACTTAGGGCAAAACATGATAGGTGTCGGCATCCTTTGGAGCTATGGATACTATGACCAAGATAGAGACAAAGACAGGAATCTAAAAGTAGAGTTTAGAAAAAAAAGATACTATTTTCTTAAAGATTTAGGCATAAGCGTTGATGTGGTTGTAAACTCTAAAACAGTTAAGGTAAAACCTTTTTTGCTGGAGAGCGAAATATTTAATACCGCCCCGCTTATACTGCTCTCAACAGACATAGAAGAGAATGACTACCTAAGCAAAACAATAACACATAAACTTTATGATGCAAACGAAGAGACAAGAATAGCCCAAGAGATAGTTTTAGGCATAGGCGGAGCAAAAGTGCTTGAAGCACTGCATATAAAACCAAAAATCTACCATATAAACGAGGGGCATGCTCTCCCTCTAGCCTTTGAACTATATAAAAAATGTAAAACCATTGATAAACTAAGAGAAAAGATTGTCTTTACTACTCACACTCCTGAACCTGCCGGAAATGAGGAGCATAGTTTGGCTCTGCTTTACAAACTGGGATTTTTTTCAGAGTTGACACTGGATGAAATTCAGCAGTTTAGTGAAAATAAAAGCGATGTTTTCAGTCTGACGGTCGGCGCCTTAAAATCCGCAAAAATTACAAACGGGGTATCTCGGCTTCATGCAGGTGTTGCAAACAAAATGTGGTCACATATAAATAAAAGCTCTGAAATCATACACATTACAAATGCTCAAAACAGAAGATACTGGGCGGATAAAGAGCTTTTAAAAGCGCTTGACGAGCATGAAGATTATGAGCTTGAAGCCAGAAAAAAACATCTAAAAAAACTCCTTTTTGATGAGGTGGCAAATCAAACAGGAAAGATGTTCGACCCGAATATTTTAACTATTGTCTGGGCAAGAAGATTTGCAGAGTACAAGCGCCCCGGACTTTTAAAATATGATTTTGAAAAATTTTTAGAGCTTGTCAATAGAGAGGATATGCCCGTTCAGATAATCTGGGCAGGAAAACCCTACCCTTTTGATACGGGCGCCATAACTATCTTCAACGAAATAAACTATATAAGCAGCAATCTAAAAAATGTAGCGGTTTTAATAGGCTACGAACTCAACCTCTCTTTAATGCTAAAAAAAGGAGCGGATATCTGGCTAAATACCCCCAGAATAACAAAAGAGGCGAGCGGAACTAGCGGTATGAGTGCGGCAATGAACGGTGCCATTAACCTCTCCACGCTTGACGGATGGCATCCGGAATTTGAAAAAAACAGCGTTAACTGCTTCACAATCCCGGCAGTTAACCCCAACTTGGCAAATGAAGAGCAAGATATCATTGATAATAAAAATCTAATGGATATTTTATTTAATGAAGTCATTCCCATGTATTACAGCAATAGTGAAAAATGGGTAAATATTATGAAAAACTCTATGACGGATACCATAAATGCGTTTGATTCGGGTAGAATGGTTCATGAATATTACAGCAATATGTACGATGCAAAATAGACAAAATTTATTAAAAGGGTAGAAAATGAATCTTAGAAATAAATTGGTTTTAATGGCTGTAAATCCAAACAGCTCATTCATATACTGGGAAATTACAGATAAAACAGTTGAAGAGTTTGGCGTTGACCCAAAAAATATAGAACTTTTATTTAAGCTCTTTGACGAAAAGCATCATGAAATTTTAGAGTTTGACTCCAATTTTGCGCTAGGCGACTACTATATAAATCACGAAAACAATCACAAAGCAATATATGTAAAACTATTTTTAAAAGTTGGCGGCAGACTCCAATACATTTTAAGCTCAAACATTATCAAAACACTGGACAAAACCATAAAATCCTCCAAACACTCAAACCTCATAGATGACGGCATAAGCGAGAATCTAATCTATACTTCAACCCTACTGGGAGGCAGATAGATGATAAAAGGATACTGGATACCGGTTCTTCACTCACATCTGCCGTTTGTAAAGCATCCCCAACATGAGAACTTTCTGGAAGAGAGCTGGCTGTTTGAGGCCATTACCGAGTGTTATATACCGCTTTTGCGGAGACTGAAAAGACTTGAAGATGAAAATGTTGAGTTTGCTCTTACTATCTCCGTAACTCCGCCTCTCTCGGAGATGCTTGATGATGAACATCTTATGCAAAAGTATGAAAACTATCTAAAAACTCTTATAGAACTCGGAGAAAAAGAGCTCATAAGAACAAAAGAGAGCGACTACCACAATGTAGCAAAGTTTTATCTTGATTTTTTTACTCAGACGAAAGAGTTTTTTGACGGATTTTTAAACAAAAATATTTTAAACGGATATAGATATTTCTATGACAAAAATTCAATCGAGATTATTACCTGCGGCGCGACACACGGCTTTTTGCCGCTCTTGTCCGTAAATGAACAGGCAGTAAGGGCGCAGATAAAAGTTGCCGTAGAGTCTCACAAAAAGCATTTTAACAAAGCTCCAAAAGGGATCTGGCTCCCTGAGTGCGCCTACTATGATTCTCTCGATGCCATACTAAAAGAGTGCGGCATAGAGTTTTTTATTTTGGACGCTCACGGCTTGCTTTATGCAACTCCTAGCCCGAAAAACGGCGTTTATGCACCGATTGTTACGCCAAATAATGTAACGGCATTTGCAAGAGACAATGAATCCTCCAAACAAGTTTGGAGTTCAAAAGATGGTTATCCGGGAGATTTTTGCTATCGCGATTTTTATAGAGATATCGGTTATGATTTGGACTTTGAATATATAAAAGAGTACATAAATCCCGACGGAGTAAGAGTGTTTACCGGCTTTAAGTATTATAAAATTACAGGCAACAGCGACTATAAGGAGATTTACGACCCGTCTGCGGCATCACAAAAAACCGTTGAACATGCTCAGAATTTTCACTTCAATAGAGAAAAGCAGATTGGCCATATAGCTCATATGACGGACAGGCTCCCTGCCATACTCTCTCCTTATGATGCAGAACTATTTGGGCACTGGTGGTTTGAGGGTCCGGATTTTTTATACAATGTATTTAAAGAGATGGCAAAAAACAAAGTTATCAAAGCAATTACCCCCGTTCAATATCTTAGCATGTACCCGCAAAATCAAGAAGCAACTCCTCACTCCTCGTCTTGGGGAGACAAAGGGTATTTTGATGTATGGCTAAATCACTCAAACGACTGGATATATAGACATCTTCATGAGATGGCAGATACAATGAGCGAATGTGCAGAGAGATACTTTCATAACGCAAACGAGCAGCAAAATAGAGTTCTAAATCAGATGGCAAGAGAGCTGCTTCTTGCTCAAAGCAGCGATTGGGCTTTTTTGATGAGTACCCAAACTGCCGCAGAGTACAGCACTGCCAGAACAAATGAGCATATCCATAACTTTTTCAAACTCGCAGACATGCTGGAGAACAACTATTTTTACGAGGAGTTTTTCAGCTTAGTGAGTGAAAAAAATTCTATATTTGACTTTTTGGATTTTAGAGTTTACTCCGCCAATTTTTGATTAAGCAATAGATTCTTTTTTTTGTTCAAAAATATATTTAGCTAGAAAATCGCTATAATTTCCAAAAATTTATAAGCTTTAGGAATCAATCATCCATGGAATTTACTTTAGAAGCCACTTCAAAAAACGCTCGCGCATGTACAATTAAAACAGCTCACTCGACTATAAAAACTCCTGTTTTTATGCCTGTCGGAACGCTTGGAAGTGTCAAAGCGCTCGATATGGAAGATGTTGTTGACCTGCTGGGTGCGGAGATAATATTGGCAAATACCTATCATATGTATCTTCGTCCCGGAGATGAAACGGTTGCTAAAATGGGCAAACTTCACGGCTTTACGACATATCCTAAAAGCTTCTTGACGGACAGCGGCGGTTTTCAGGCATTTAGCCTAAGCAGTATCTCTAAACCATCACAAAACGGCATAGAGTTTAGAAGCCACATTGACGGAAGCAAGCACTTTTTTACACCGAAAAAAGTTATAGATATTCAGCACAATCTAGGCTCAGACATTATGATGATTTTGGATGATTTAGTCGCACTTCCCGCAACTCAGGAGAGGATTGCGCTAAGCATCGAGAGAACTACGGCATGGGCAAAAGAGTCAATCGAGTACTTCAGGGCAAAACAAAAAGAGGGTGTCGGTGTAGAGCAAAACATTTTTGCCATTATCCAAGGCGGAACGGACAAAGCTTTTAGAACAAAAAGCGCAACTGAACTTTGCGCGCTTGATTTTGATGGTTTTGCTATCGGTGGTCTCTCAGTTGGCGAGTTAAATGAGGAGATGTACAATACGGTTGAACATACTGTTCAGTATATGCCCAAAGATAAACCGCGATACTTGATGGGTGTCGGAACACCGGAGGATTTGATAGAAAATATAGAGCGCGGCATCGACATGTTCGACTGTGTTATGCCGACAAGAAATGCAAGAAACGGAACACTATTTACCTCTTTTGGACGCATAAATATAAAAGGGGCTAAGTTTAAAGAGGACGATTTGGCGGTTGATAGCGAGTGCGAATGTCTTACATGTAAAAGATATACGAGAGCCTATCTAAACCATCTCTTTCGCGCAGGAGAGATATCATATTTTAGACTTGCGACCATCCACAACCTCCACTACTACCTCAACCTTATGAGAGAGGCTAGAGAGGCAATTTTAGAGGATAGATACGCGGAGTTCAAAGCAGATTTTTACGCAAAGAGAAGCTAGAAGATAGCTTTTGCACAACCCACGCTATAAAAAGTCATAAAAAAGACCCGTTTTGACTTAGCAAAATAAATATTGTTTATTTCCTATAGCCCAGAAAAGGACTATAGTTTTGTAGAAACTTTACGATAAAACATCCAATAAGTAGATGGCAATATCAGCAGAGTTAAGATTGTAGAACTTATGATTCCTCCTGTGACTACGACGGCAAGTGGGTAGTGGATTTCACTTCCGACACCTGTGGCAAAGAGCAAAGGCAAAATTCCAAGCAACGCAGTAGAAGCAGTCATTAATACCGGTCGTAATCGCAAAAGAGTTGCATTTTTTACTACCTCTTTTAGATCTACATCTGGGAACTTTGTTCGCATTTCATCAATAAAACTGACCAGAACGATTCCGTTTAGTACCGCAATCGCAAAGATGGCGATAAATCCGACAATTGCAGAAACCGATAGATATACGCCACTAATCAATAGTGCGGCAACGGCACCTATTAATCCAAATGGAACATTAAGTAAAATAAGCCCTGCTTTAGAGAGCGAATTAAATGCCATATATAAAAGCAGGATTATTAACAGCAGTGTAATAGGTATAATGATAAGCAGCTTTTGAGTTGCTTCTTGCATATTTTTGAAATCCCCTGCCCATCCCAGATAATAGCCATCAGGCATATTTATGTTTTTATTTATAAGTGAATCCGCCTCTTTGACAAATGAGGCGATATCACGCCCCTCAACATCGATGGATAGCACCATGTAACGGCTCATATTTTCACGCTTGATAAATGAAGAACCTTGAATTGTATCGATATGGCAAACCTGATCGAGTGTAATCATTTGTTCATTATGTGAGCGTATCGGAATATTTTTTACTGTTTCGATGTCAATTTTTGCATCTTTGATTTTCGGTACTATACCATAGCGGCGCACACCTTCAATCATATAGGTAGCAGGCTCTTCACCGATACCGTAACGGATAATCTCCATCACTTCATCCACACCGATACCATAGCGAGATAGCGCTGCATAATCGGGTTCAATTTTGATTTGAGCCTGTCCTAGCTGTGATTCAACCTCTATGCCTTGCACCCCGCTTATAGAACCAATACTCTCTTGTATCTCATTTGCAATCGATTGGAGTGTTTTTTGATCTTCACCGTAGATTTTGATTGCAAGTTCGGCTTTTACCCCTTCAAGCAACTCTTCAATCCTCATGGCGATTGGCTGAGTTGGGGTAAATTGGACAAATTCAAACTCTTTATCAAGTTCTGTGTCGATTTGTTTGGAAAGAGCTTCATAGTTTTTAATGGTTGGCTTGAGTATTAAAAGCACCTCCATATAGTTTGCCTGTGCTGTTTCTCCTTTTTCACTTCGTCCAATCATTGATAAAACCGACTCTACTTCATTGCTGTGATGTTTAAGTATGAAGTTTTCTATTTCTTGAGCTGTCTGCGTTGACTGCGACAAACTGGTACCTGGGATAGAAGTAACACGATACATGATTGACTCTTCATTTAGTTCCGGCATAAATTCGCGCCCATGCTGCGTTAGCAGTACAATCGAAACTAAAAAGATGATAGATGTTCCCCCAAGCAACATCTTGGCATGAGATAGTGCAAAGTTCAGCATCGGTGTGTATCGTCGTTTAAGTGCACGCATAACAATATTATCGTGATGAGCCGTTGGTTTTAGCAGATATGTTGCTAAAACAGGTACTAAAATAAGGGCAACTACGAGCGAACCCAGCATAACAAATGCTATGTTAAGCGCCATCGGGACATAGAGTTTTCCAGCTAAGCCATCGAGGCTGAGCAGCGGTAAAAAAACAACGGCAATTATTAAAATCGCAAAAGTTACAGGCGTTGAAACCTCTTTG
>MIBZ01000029.1 GCA_001829675.1 Sulfurimonas sp. RIFCSPLOWO2_12_36_12
AACATGGCAGCAAGAAACAGGTGGTCAGCGTCTTAATGGTGAAGCTTCGGCTTCGCTTATGCTACTGTTTCGCTAGAGTTACTATGTAAATAGTAAAGTAGATTAATGCTATCAAAACAAAACTCGGCTTATAGTTGTACCTAACTAATAGCCTATAAATAGCGTGATACTAATAAATATGAAGTAGAATAGAACAGAAATATTTTCAAGAGAATTTACATTATGTTAACCAATATATAAATTTACCGATATTCTGCATCAAACAGCAATAAAATTAATACTTACATGTAAAGGAAAAATAATGAGCAGAAAAGAACAACTAATCAACGATATACAAAACCTGCTAAATACATATGAAGGTATTCACAAGACTTCCATTAATCCTGACATATTAAAGTTTATGGATGAAGATAGTTTAATTAGCATAATAGATTCACTTTTGTCTCAAAAAGAAGATTCCAAAGAGTCTGATATAGAGTGGTTAGAAAAATTTAAAAAATATAATTAAATTAAACTGTTTAGTTTAACTAAAATCTGTTTCATTTGTTACCCAATTATCTGATATAATTGCACAATATTTAAAAAAAGGATCTTTTATGTCTAATGTAGACTTAGTTCAATTAACACATGAAACAAAAAAATTATCGGTAATGGTTGTGGAAGATGAAAAAGTAGCTAATGAACTTTTGAGCTCTACTTTTAAAAATTTCTTTTCAGAAGTAAAATCATGTTTTAATGGAAAAGAAGCTTTAGAAGCTTATCTAAAATCAGCTCCGGATGTTGTTTTTGTTGATATTATAATGGCTGAAATGGATGGTATAGAGCTTTCACGCAAAATACGCGAGATTAACCCAAATCAGATTATTATTGTAATTTCTGCAAGCAATGACATAGATAAAATATCTGAATCTATTGAAGTTGGTGTAAACAGCTTTATACAAAAACCTATAGATACTAGAAAAATTATTGAACTATTAACAAGCGTTGTGTCTATGATAAACAAAAAGAAAAGAATAGAAACAAAAACATTCTCTATATCTCTTCCTCTTGATTTGTATGAAGTTGTAAACGATAATGCTAAAGCTGAGAGTATCTCGAAAAATGCTGTAATTATTAGAGCACTCCGTAGTTTTTACGAATAATTTACTTTTTTGCTGAGTTTGAATCTATTTTATGGTTTATTAAGAAATAAATCTATATAATTTCGGCTCAGTAATTAATACTGTTTATGTGGCCCCGTCGTCTAGCGGTAAGGATCCATGGTTTTCATCCATGTTACAGGAGTTCGATTCTCCTCGGGGTCACCACTTCATTTAAAAAAACAATCAAAAAATAAAACATCCCCTCAGCTAAATTGCGATAGAATCACAAAAATTATTTTTAGGATTTTTAATGTTAAGATTCGCACCTAGTCCAACCGGTGATATGCATATAGGCAACCTCAGAGTTGCTATATTTAACTACATAGTTTCAAAACAAAGAAATGAAGGTCTCATTATTAGAATTGAAGACACCGATAAAGAGAGAAATATTGAAGGCAAAGATAAAGAGATACTTGAAATTTTAGATCTCTTTGGCATCGAATACTCTCAAGTTATGTACCAAAGCGAGAATGTACGCTTTCATACCGCTATGGCACTGCAGCTTTTGGTTGAGATGAAAGCATTTAACTGTTTTTGCTCTACTGAATGGCTTGATAAAAAAAGAGATGAAGCTAAAAACAGTAAAACTGCCTACAGATACGACGACGCTTGTGCATCCCTGCCACATGAGCTTGTTATAGATAATGAAAATCCTTTTACGGTCAGAATAAGAAAACCACTTGAAGCGATAATTGTAAAAGACCATATTAAAGGGGAGATTAAATTTGAGCCTAATGATATAGATAGTTTTATTATTATGAGACAAGATAAAACTCCTATGTATAATTTTGCTTGCGCAGTTGATGATATGCTAAGCGATATCTCTCTGGTAATTCGCGGTGAAGACCATGTTAGCAACACCCCAAAACAAATTCTTATAAGAGAAGCACTTGGTTACAGTAAAAATATTGAGTACGCTCACCTGCCGATTATCTTAAACGACGATGGCAAGAAGATGAGCAAAAGAGATGATGCATCTAGCGTAAAGTGGCTTCTTGAAGAGGGTTTTCTGCCCTCTGCAATTGCAAATTATCTCATTTTAATTGGAAATAAACCTCCAAAAGAGATTTTTAATATTAAAGAAGCAATAGAGTGGTTTAGTTTGGAAAATATTTCAAAGTCCCCTGCCCGTTTTGACATCAACATGTTAAAACATGTAAATAAGGAACATCTTAAAATGCTTGATGCAAAGGAGCTCTCTAGATATGTGGGTTTTGCCGATGTTGAGATAGGTGAACTTGCAAAAATATACTTAGAAGAGATAAGTACAACTAAAGAGTTAAAATCTAAAATAAAACTTATATTTTCTCAAAAAGAGATTTTAGATGAACTTAAAGAATCAGCAGATATATTGACTAAAGCTATTAAAAGCGCACCCTACTTCGATGAGTATGATGATTTTAAAAATTATATAATGAAAGAGTCCGGACTTAAGGGTAAAAACTTTTTTAGACCGCTAAGAGTTCTTTTGACCGGCAGTGAGCATGGTCCGGATATTGCTCTTGTGTACAAATATATTAAAAATTACATAGGTGAGATTGTTAAATGAGTATTTTAGTAGAGATAATTCAGGGTACCGGCGCGATTTTACTCGGGCTTATAAATGTTTATATATGGGTTGTTATCATAGCCGCCCTTCTTAGCTTTGTAAACCCAGACCCATATAATCCGATTGTTCAGTTTTTATATAGAATTACCAATCCTGCGTATGTATTTGTTAGAAGATTTGTTAAAACAAACTTCAATGGCTTAGATTTAGCACCGTTATTTATTGTAATAGGACTACAAATTATTACAGTACTCCTAAGCGCTATTTTGCGAGCTCTTTAGTGGTAATCTTTTTTATATTTTAAGATAGCAGAAGACGAATTGCCATTTTCAAGAACTAAATTGATTGTATTTGCTTTTTTAAATGTAACAATATAGTATTGATTCCAGTTACTTTTTGTATCAGCGAGGTGAGAAAATTTATTTTCATCCGGCAGTTTTTCTATTTTAACAGGCAGCTGGGAGTTTAGTTTAAGTTTTAAATCTGTATCTGTAGGATTTTCTGGGTCGTACATCTCTTTTGCTTCTTTTATATATAAAAAGACAAAAAAATACTCATCTTGATTAAATGATTCAGGATAAACTTCATTTAAATAAATTGCTGAAAATACGCCGCTTATCTCCCCGTCTTTGGATAATACTTTAGAACTTTGCAAGCTTGATACACTTAGCTCTTGAGCTTTATCCATTTTAAATTTATCAAAAGCATTTTTGCTTGAACAGCCTGTAAAAAATATCAAAAAAGTCAAAATTATTAAAAAAGTTTTCATTCAAATTCCTATAAATAATGAGAGAATTATATCTTATTAAACAAGCTTTTAACGACTATTTTGTATAATCGCTAAAATTTTAATAAAGTGTTTATATTGAAAAAAAGATTAGCAGTTGCATTTACCGGTCCATCAAACAGCGGTAAAACTACCCTCATATTAAAAATAGCAAGAAAACTCATTCATGATTATAAAAAAGATGTCGCCATAATTAAGCACGACCCAAAAGATAAAGCCCGTTTTGATGTCGAGGGAAAAGATAGTTATAAATTTTCAGACACGGGTGCAGAAGTTATTGTAACTTCACCAAATCGTACAACATACTTTTCTCAAAAACAAAAAGAGCTTGACGAGATGATTAGATTGTTTGATAAATTTGACATCTTATTGGTTGAGGGGCTTAAAAATCTGCCGCTCCCTAGAATCAGCGTATTTAGAGACTCTTTGGATAGCGGCTATTTTCCATATATGGACGCACTGGCGACTGACGGCAGTATAAATATGAGTGAGTATGATTTGCCAAAAAATGTTGATATTTTAAATATTAACAATTGTGAAGATGTAATAAAATGGATATTTGAAAATGCGAAGGAAGTATAAATAGATGACTGATATATTTAGTGCCATACAAAGAACAGCAATAAGAATCAAAGATGCGATAGACACGAAAGATATTGGCTATTCACAACAGGAGAACAGCTCAGGCGAGACACAGCTTCAACTGGACATTAAGTGCGACATGATCATAGAAGAGGAGTTTTCATATGTAGCTTCTATTCATACCATTGCAAGCGAAGAGAAAGAGCATCAAATGGTATTGCATGAAAACGGTAAATATTTTATTGCTTACGACCCGCTTGACGGTTCATCTTTGATTGATGTAAACCTTAGTGTCGGCTCTATTTTTGGCATTTACGAGAATGGATTCGGGGCAAAAAATATGGTTGCTTCATGTTATGTAGTTTTTGGTCCTCGTGTCGAGATGGTATTCGCACACAACAAAACAAAACTTCACTTACTGCAAAATGGAGATTTTGAGTTTGTAAAAGAGATTCGACTGAATGAAAAAGGCAAATTAAATGCGCCGGGCGGAACTCAACAAAACTGGAAGCCTTATCATAAAGAACTAGTCGATAGCTTCTTTGCCGATGGTTATCGCCTTAGATATTCCGGTGGCATGGTACCTGATTTGCATCAGATTTTATTAAAAGGCGGCGGACTTTTTAGTTATCCAGCCACTTCAGATAAACCAGATGGTAAACTTCGTAAACTTTTTGAAGTATTTCCATTTGCTTTTATCTATAAAGTTGCAGGCGGAGAGGCTATTGATGGATATAAAGATTTAATGGAGCTTGAATGTGCACATATTCATGATACTTCGCCATGCTTTTTTGGGTCTAAATATGAGATACAAAGAGTAAGAGAAGTTTATGCAAGCAACCAATAGTCAAATTATGGATAAATTTGAACTGCATCTTGATGAGATGATAGTTAAAATCCAAAATTGTCAAACGGATAAAGAGTTTATGAGTTGCAGTAGCTGTGAATTTTATTTAACATGTGAGCTAAGAACTGACTATGTTAAATCGGTTTACAACAGCATGTCCAAGGGTGATACCGGCGGATTTGAGTTTTAAACTATGGCTATCGTAGCTTTAGCGAAACTTGTTCCGATTAGCGTTTTTAATAAGTAAAAAGGATAAAAAATTGAGTAAATATATAACTACACCAATATATTATGTGAACGGCGAAGCTCATATAGGACATGCATATACAACTTTTATAGCTGATAGTATGGCAAGATACGAGAAATTAAAGGGTGAAGATGCCTACTTTTTAACAGGCACGGATGAGCATGGACAAAAAATTGAGGAGTCTGCCCAAAAAAATGGCAAACCTACTCAAGAGTTTGCCGATGAGATAAGTGCGAGTTTTAAAAATTTATGGGATGAGTTTGAGATAAGCTACGATAAGTTTATCCGCACAACCGATAATGAGCACAAGATAGGCGTGCAAAAAGCTTTTGAAGTTATGTACAACAAGGGCGATATTTACAAAGATTTTTATGAGGGGCACTACTGCGTCAGCTGTGAAACTTTTTTTACTGAAATGCAGCTTGTAGACGGTGAATTCTGCCCTGATTGCGGCAGAAGTACAAATATAATCAAAGAAGAGAGTTATTTTTTCAGACTTTCTAAATATGAAGATGCCCTTTTGAAACACTACTCAGACAATCCTGATTTTATTATGCCTCGTTCTCGCGCAAATGAGGTTATTAACTTTGTAAAAGGCGGTCTGCGTGACCTTTCTGTAACAAGAACTTCTTTTACTTGGGGTGTTAAAATGCCGGAGTCTATTAAAGATGATAAACATGTTATGTATGTTTGGCTTGATGCTCTGATGAACTACATAACAGCGCTTGGATATGGAACAACCGAAGAAAATATGAGATACTGGCCGGCTTCTGTCCAGTTTGTAGGAAAAGATATTCTTCGTTTTCATGCCATCTACTGGCCTGCATTTTTGATGAGTCTTGATTTGCCTCTTCCAAAACACATCGGTGCTCATGGATGGTGGACAAGAGACGGTGAGAAGATGAGCAAATCAAAAGGAAATGTAATCTCTCCAAAGCAGGTTGCAGATGCTTATGGCGTTGAAAATTTAAGATATTTTATGCTAAGAGAGGTGCCTTTTGGGCAAGACGGCGATTTTTCCCAAAGAGCATTTATTGACAGAATTAACTCCGAGCTCAGCAATGATTTGGGCAATCTTTTAAACCGAATTATAGGTATGAGCGGTAAATATTCCGACTTTGAGATAGACAGCGTTGATGTTTTGAAGTATCATAAAAAAGAGCTTGATGCAATGAATACAGTGTTGGATTCACTTGATACATTTATGCAAAATTTTCAAACCCATAGGTATCTAGAAGAGTTATGGAAACTCTTCTCAATCGGAAACAAAGCCATAGAAGAGCATGCCCCATGGGTTAAAATGAAGGAGAATAGAAAAGATGAAGCATTAGCTACTGTTGCACTGGTTGCAAACATATTGGCAAAAGCGTCAATTATGCTTCACCCTATTATGCCGCGTACAACGAATATTATTGCTGATGCTCTAAATTTCAACATAGATAATTCAAGCTACAAAGAGCTAGTTTTAGAAAAAAAACTATTGAAATTATTTAATATCAAAGTTGTTCCGCCACTTTTTCCTCGTGTTGAAGAGCCATTAATGCCGGAAGCTCCCCTTGCGCAGCCAAATGCCACTAAAGAGAGTGCGCAAGAGGTTGAAAAGTGCTCAAGAGAGCAGGATAATCTTATAGAAATCGGTCAATTCTTTGAAACATCTCTAAAAGTCGGTCTTATTATAGCTGCTGAAGAAGTGCCAAAGAGTAAAAAACTTTTAAAACTTCAAGTTGATTTAGGGGAAGAGAGTCCAAGACAAGTTGTAGCAGGAATTAGAGAGTTTTATAGTGCTGAGTCTTTAATCAACACGCAAGTTTGTGTTGTTGCAAACTTAAAGCCTGCAAAACTTATGGGAATGGTATCCGAGGGAATGCTTCTTGCTGCGAAGGATGAAGATGGTTTATGTTTAATTAGACCGGAAAAACCCAAGAAAGTAGGCGCATCTATTGGATGAGACTTGAAAATTTTTTAGCGCTTACACAAGCTACTCTTATCAATGAACCATGTGTGCACAGCTTTGAAAATATCGTTTTTGAAGCTCACAAAGTAAAGAGAGGCGACCTTTTTTTTGCCTACGAACATGAAAATATTAAATTGGCAATTGTAAATGGTGCATATGGTGTAATATTTGATAAACCGACACAAATAAGCGATAATGAAATTGCTTGGATAAAAGTAGACAGTTTAGATTATGCACTCAAAAAACTACTTCGTTTCAAAATGATAGAAAAAGAGATTGTCGCATATGAGTGCAATGAAATTATTTTAAAACTCTCTTTGCAAGTTATTACTCAAGCAACTTTTCTTACACTTACGGGAGATTTAAAATCAGTCTTTAAGTCTATTTGGGATGTAGAAAACAGAACAACAGTGCTGTTTAGCCCTGCTCTAAGCGATAAAGAAATATTTGCGACAGTAAAAAAAATACCAAACGCACCATTTGCTCCTATTGAAATTATGGAACAGACTCTATTTGAAACATCGTTTATTTATGATAATACTTTTTATGAAAGACAACCGATATCTCCATTTTTTATTCCTTATCTGGAAGAGCTGCTGCATCTCTATAAAACATTAAAAGTTAGCTATAAGTTAAAAAAGTTTACTCCAATAGAACATTTTGAACCGGTATTTACAAATAAAAAATTTGAAATAAAAAATTTTGGCACAAGTGATAAAGTGCTGATATTTGAGCCAAACATAGATTTGATAGATTCTCAAATTTCATTTTTGCAGAGACATGCTTCATGGGCTAATATAATTTTTATCGCTCCATTGAATGTTAAAACGCAAGAGATTAAAAATATTTTTACCTATAAAAATGAAAAAGATATTATAAGTATCTTAAAAAATAACAATTTTAATTTTGCGCTGATTGTCGGCGTTGATAAAACATTATTGAGCAAGCCGTTATCAAACCAAACTCAGCTCACTATGGATTTTTAGATAAATTATAAAACCGCAAATTAAATCTTGTATAATGCGGTATCTATTTAAACCGGCGGTACATACTTGAGACATATTTTATTTACACTATTTATATTCAAGACACTTCTGTTAGCCTCTTTTAGTGGAATTATTATAGACAAAACTACTTCACTTGCTATCGAAAATGCAATTATTAGCAATTCAGCCATAAGCGTTAATAGCGATAAAAGCGGTAAATTTTCAATAAACAGCAATGAAAAAATGCTTTTCATCAAGGCGTATGGCTATAGACCATACAAATTAGAGCAAACAAGCGATGCTGTAACTATAAAACTAGAACCAATAACAGTAAAAGCACTCTATTTGACATTTTGGGGTGCAAATACAAACTCTAAAACTATGAAAAGAGTACTTGACATCATAGATAAAACAGAAATTAATGCGATTGTTGTTGATATAAAAAATGAGTATGGTTCAACATCGTACAGAACATCTTCTGACAAAGCAAACAGTTATGGAGCGGCGAATAATAGAACTATCAAAGATATAAAATCTTTCATCTCTCTAATGAAATCAAAAAATATCTACACAATAGCCAGAGTTGTTACTTTTAAAGATGAGCTACAAGCTGTAAATAACCTTGATTATGCAATTAGAAATAAAAATAATGACCTCTCAAGAGATAGCGACAAAATGGCTTGGATTGACCCATTTGATAAGAGAAGTCATGAATATACGGTTTCAATTGCAGAAGATGCGGCAAATGCAGGATTTGATGAGATAAACTTTGATTACATTCGTTTTCCGGCTAAAACAGAGTTAAAATTAGCAAAAGAGAGTACCGAAGAAAACAGAGTAAAAGCAATAGAGGATTTTTTGATTCTTGCTAAAAATAGACTCAGAAAATATGGCACTTTTATATCTGTTTCAATCTACGGAAATGCTTGCTGGCAAAATGATGATACCGGAATTGGACAAAAAATTGAATCGCTTGCAAAGCATGCCGACTATATCGCTCCGATGTTATATCCTTCAGGGTTTGTTTCAGGCTCATTCGGAGTAAAATATCCGGCAGATTATCCATATATTGCTATATATAGAAGTATAAAAAATATAGAAAATAAAATAGACCCAAAAAGAGTTAGACCTTGGTTACAATCATTTAAAGATTATGCACACTCAAAAAGACACTATAATAAATTTGAGATAAGAGAGCAGATAAAAGCTGCCAATGATATAAAAACAAGCGGATGGATGATGTGGTCGCCATCAAGCAAATATAATATAGAGTGTTTTACTACAAGTGATAAAGATTCTTTAGCTCTTGGTTCAGAGCTTTAGCATCAGGAATATAGCACTCAACTAACAGGTGAAATTTTTTTGAGTGGTTCATATGAACCAGATGCGCCAACTCATGAACTACTATAAAATCAATTAGTTTTTTGTCTATCTTTATTAGCTCACTGTTTAGAGTGATAACACCTTTTGAACTGCAGCTTCCCCATCTACTCCTCATTTTTCTGAATTTAATATCGCTAAAATTTAGATTCATTATTTGTGAATAGTGTTCTAATCTTGTAACCAGATAATTTTTTGCATAAGCTTTGTAGAATTTATCGTAGCACTTTGAAACATTGTCAATATTCGATATATCTATTCTTTCTAGCTGCTCCCTCAACTCTTTTGCCTCATCTATGTCAATGCTGAAAATTTCTCCAAAGAGTAAAATCTCATCCTGAAAATTTATTTTTAATGGCGGGTTTTTCTCTATGTTATTAAGCTGTTTTCTTATCCAAAACTCTTTTTTAGTAAGAAGATTTTGAATATAATCTTCTGAGACATTCGATGTTTTGAGCGTAATTACTCCGCTTTTTTTAACGCTTATGTAGCTATTTTTCAGAGCTCTTTTTTGTACATGTAAGATTTCTAAGTTATTGAAATTTATTTTACTGATATTCAATTGGATCTTTTACTCCGGCTAATTTAAAGCCATTTAATCTTAATCTGCAACTATCACAAACTCCACATGCCTTATTTTCATCTTTATAACAGCTCCAAGTATGCTGCAAAGGAACATTAAGCTCAAGCGCATGTTTTACAATCTGGGATTTGTTCAGATGAACAAGCGGCATGTAAATTTCTATTTTTGTCTCATCTTTTGTTCCAAGATTTATGCTCTTTTGCATGTTTTTAATGTAAGCTTCTCTGCAATCCGGGTATCCGCTACTGTCTTCCTCTACTACGCCGATACTTATGGCATCTGCACCCTCTTTTTCTGCTATAGCCGCTGCTATGCTCAAAAATATACCGTTTCTAAATGGTACATATGTAACCGGAACCCCCTCTTCTAGCCCACCGGTTGGCACTTCTATACTTTTATCGGTTAGGGCTGAAGCACCAATTTGAGCAAAAAAATCTAAATCCAAAACATATCTATTTATGACACCAAGATTGTCACAAACTGCGTGAAAGCAAGATAGCTCTTTTATTTGTGTTCTTTGCGCATAATTAAAATGCACAGCCACAATCTCATATCCCATTTTTTTCATCATATAGGCACTTAATGTAGAGTCCATGCCACCACTCATTATGCAAATTGCTTTTTTATTTTCTAAAATCATAAAACGATTTTAACATAATATTTTAATCTTCATTGAAAGAAATAACCAATATAATGTTTGAATATATAAAAATAAAGAGGATGTCATGAATGTTTCATCAACTACTACTCCGTCTACGCCTCAAATAGAAGTAATGAAAAAAGCTACTGAGGTTCAGGAACAGCAGGTTTTAAAAGTTTTGGAGAGCGCTAATGAGCAGTCTCAAAAAGTAACAGCGCAAAAAACCGGTCTCGGAAATAATTTAAATATAGCCGGCTAACTGTTTATATGTGTAAAATGAGTCTTATCTACTCATTTTATGCAATAAGTCCCTCGTATTTGGTATAATCTGCTCCATGATTGAACTTGACAACAGAACCTCATTAAAAATTAATACAGACATAATTGACGCAATTGCTGATTCTCTTACCAAAAAAGAGATAGAGCTAATCATAACTGATGCAAAAGAGATGAGAGAGATAAACAAAACTCATCGCAATATAGATAAAGATACGGATGTCTTAAGCTTTCCATATGAAGAGATGCCTATGAGTCCGCTTGGAAGCATAGTTATATGCTCATCGCATGTAGAAGAAAAAGCTAAGGAGCTAGGGCACAGCCAAAACGATGAATTTGCTCTGCTTTTTATACATGGTTTGCTTCATCTCTTAGGATATGATCATGAAATAGATGATGGCAAGATGAGAGAAGAAGAGACCATATTGATAAATAAATTTAATCTACCTCAGAGCCTAATAGTCAGAACAGAGGGATAAAGCTCAAATAATTTGGTAAAAATTATTCTGACGCTTTAATATATCCCAACTCCAATAATTTATTATATATATTTGAAACAATTTCTCCGGTAGCTGCACCGCCATGTCCCCCATGCTCAACCATAGCCAAAACAACATATTGAGGGTTGTCAAACGGTCCATAACTTGTAAACCAAGCATGCGAGCGAGTATAATACTCCATTTCATGCTCTAACTCTCTATTTTTTATATCTTGGAGAATCCCTACAACTTGAGCCGTTCCTGTTTTACCGGCAATTTTAACTTTTGATTTTATATAATTAACTGCTGTTCCACCCGGACTGTTACAAACTTCATACATAGCATTTTGAATAATTGGCAGTTTGCTCAACTCACCCTCGCTAAGAACATCTTCATATTCAGGTTCAATAGCTTTATCTCCCAGCACGCTTGCAAAGTGTGGACGAGGAAGTTTGCCAACCGCCATGAGGGCGGTATACCGAGCTATTTGCATTGGCGTAACCAAAAAATCACCCTGCCCGATAGATGTATTTACTGTTTCGCCTATATACCATGGTTTATTATATTTTTTTCTCTTCCATTCGCTGGATGGCACGGTACCGATAAATTCATTTGGCAAATCTACCCCTGTTTTTCTACCAAGACCATATCTAATAAGTCCGTCACTCATTTTTTTAATGCCAAGCTGTAAGCTGCCTTTGTAAAAAAAATCATCACAACTTTCTCTAACTGCTTTTTTAATATCAACGCTTCCATGCCCATCTTTTTTCCAACATCTAAACACCCTTGTTCCCAGTGCTAATGATGCAGTGCAATTAACTCCCCAGTAAGGACCAACTTCCGGCGATGTAATATATATCAGTCCAAGTCCTGTTTTTATAACTGAGCCAGGGGGATAAAGTCCATGAATTAGTTTATTAGAAAAAGGTTTTTCAAGGCTATTTGAAAGTTTATCCCACACATCATTACTTATCCCATTAACAAAAGTATTTAAATCGTACTCAGGAAAACTGCCTGCAGATAAGATAGCTCCATCTACACCCATTACTATGACTGCGCCAGATTTGTTTTCAAAAAGTGTTGATATATATTTTTGAAGTTCTATATCCATATTGAGAATTAATTTTCCATCCTCAGTAGCTTTTTCACTTGAGAGTTCTTCAACCTCTTGATTATTGGCATTTACTTTTATCTCTCGTTTACCGGCCAATCCCTGAAGGTACTCATTGTAGTATTTCTCTACGCCTGTTTTTCCGGTATATCCTATAAGCTTTTTTAACTCATCATCTAAGACATCACTTTTATTTGCACGGGCTACATATCCAATAGCATGTGCACCAACTTCATTATATGGATAATATCTTTTTGGCGAAGAGACAATGTTTATATTTTCTCTTAAGTTTAATATTGAGTATACGGGCATTATATCTTCGTACGAAACAAACTCAACTATATCAATAAAGTTATGATTGTAATATGAATCAATTTTTTTGTAGTCCGATATAATTTTTTCTTTATCTAATTTTGGCAATAGTTTGACAAGCATGTTGATTTCTGATTCAAATATATGTAGATTTTTTTTCAATCCTAGATGCGGAGCTAGCTGTATTTTAAAGCCGAGTTCGTTAATTGCAATCGGTCTATTGTTAATATCAACTATTTCTCCCCTTACTGGCGCAATCTGCTCAATTTTAATCGTGTTATTATAAGAGAGCTTTTCATAGTATGTATTTGACTCTACCGATAATAAAAAAACTCTTACTAAAAGTGACAACCATGTGGCAATAAACATAAAAAGTATAAATTTTATTTTCACAAGATACTCATAATTAAAAATTCAACTGCTATATAATAAATTATATAGTAATTTATAGTTGGTGTCGGAAGTAAAAATATGTTTGACAAAATTGAATGAAAAATAAAAAATCCTACATAAATTAAAATGACGGTTAATAATTTTATACACTCAGCACAGCCAAGATTTTGAGTTATTTTAGGTATCACATATCTATAAATAAAAGCAAAATAGATTATGGTGCTAAAAAGGGCATATCCATTTTCAGCTTCAAAAAGCAGTAAACAAAATAATATTAAAAAAAAAGAAACTGGATCCTCTTGTTTAAGTGCTTTAGAAAAAAAGATAAACAATATTGCCAGTAGAGGCGGAAAAAATAGATATACTCCGCTTAATGCGGTGTATATAAGAAATATAACAACATATAAATATGGTGTTACAGGGTTTTTATAAGAGATACTTCGTTGCATACAGGAAAGTGTTTACATTTAATGCAGTCAGCCCAGATTTTATGTTCTGGAAGCGACTCTTTTGGAATTTCAACAAACCCAAGTTTTTCAAAAAAAGATTGTTTATAGGTCAAACTAAGAACTTTTTGAAGTCCTAGCATCTGAGCCTCTTCTATTGCTCTGGCAATTAAGCTCTGACCGATACCCATACCTCTTTTGCCCTCTTTTACAACAAGAGATCTAATTTCAGCTAACGACGGTGTATGAATATGAAGGGCACAAAATCCAACTATTTCATCGCCCTCTTTTGCAAGTATATATGATCTTATATTTGTAGCTATCTCGTCTGAGCTTCGTGCAAGTATTACTCCGGCTTCAACCTCTGGGATAACAAGTTTTTGCATATTATCGATATCTGACAATCTGGCTTTTGTTAATTCAACACTCATCAGGAGATTCCTTTAAAATATTATGTATTATTGTTACAACTTTTTCTAAGCCCTTTTTTTTAGAACTAGAAACCATTAGAGCCTTTGGAAACTCTCTTCTGAGGGCATCTTGTTCTTTTTGATTTAATTTGTCTATTTTTGTAAAAATCTGCAATATATGTTGAGTTTCATCTGAGCATTCAAGTAAAAAATCGATTACAGATTTGTCAATCTCTAAAAATGGGTGTCTACTGTCTATTAGATGGATAAAAAGCTTTATCTGTTTTCTGGACGATATATAATCAGTTAAGTTTCTTTCCCAATCATATTTTATTGATTTTGACACTTTTGCATATCCAAAACCCGGTAAGTCAACAAATTTTGCAAAACTCTTCTTGGCTTCATCTCTATCTATAAATGTAACATCAAAATAGTTGATAAGTCTTGTTTTACCAGGTGTAGACGATACTTTTGCTAAACCTTTATGGTTAGTAAGAGCATTCAGCAGAGAGCTTTTTCCAACATTTGAGCGAGCCATAAAAACAACTTCATTTTGCTCATCCGTGTCAGGTGCACCGGCTATATTTGCTGCAGATGTAACAAACTTTGCATCAACAATTTCAATCATTTTTATCTTTCTTTTTATTTTCCGACTTTTTATCCTCCGGCATATTAAAAATCATTATAACAGGCTCTTTTTCGGCCCCTTTTGCATATGCTTTGCCTTCTATGGTTTTTAAAACAACTTCTTCACCAATTATCTCTTTTTTCTCATTGATTTGTTTTAAGTGAACCTCTTTAAAAAAGTGATACTCTTTTTCTTGCGGAAGGTATACTACTTTTTGTGCCTTTCCGGTATAAACAGCACCTTCTAGCGTTTGTATATTAAACGAAGCATCGCCTTCTGCAATAAATTTTGTAGGCTCTTGTTTGCTGTTTGTGTAAATCGTAACTTTTGATGCATTTAACTCATCGCTTCCTCTTATGATATTTACATTGCCTTCAAAAACAGAGATACCTGCTTTTTGATCTGCATTAAACAGCTTAGCTTTAACTTGCAAATCTTGTGAAAACAGGGTTGCTGCTAAAAAGATTGTTAAAAAAATTCTTTGTTTCATTTTTTGCTCTTTTCTAATTGATATTTTACTGTTACATTTTTTGATTGAATTTTATCTAGAGAGTTATTATACTTCAACTCTTTTCCGGTAACTCTATTTGCACCCCTATAAAGCACATAATCCCCGTCCGCCGTTGCAAAGCTTGTTTTTTTATCGTAAGTTGCTTTTTGTGTTTCAAAAGTCAACCCATCTTCTCTGATATATAAAATATCTCCATCTAAATATACGGCATCATTTTTATATACGCCGTTATTTGACTTCATATTTGCCATATACTCTTTAGAGTTATCCGTATAATCTATCTTTTCAACACTGTATCTATCTTTATATTTAGTTGCACTTGCGCCATTCATTAAAGTTATAAGCCCTTTTGAATCGAACTCATACATCTTAAACGATGAGATACTAAATAGAGGTACATCTACAAATGATTGCTCTTTTATCTCCAGAGGTTTAAATAAAAACAGTATCATAAACAGACAAACGGATGCAGCTAGAAAAAAATAGTTAATATTCATGTGATTATAACCAAACAGCCATAAATTCTTCTCTTAAATCACTCTCATCGACTAAAATATCTATCATCTCTCTTACTGCGCCGTCTCCGCCGCTGCAAGTAAGAACGGTATCAACAATCTCTCTAATCTCTTTTACACCATCTTTTGGAGTAAAACTTCTGCCAACTTTGCTAAGCATTTTAAAATCGTTTAAATCATCGCCAATTGCTCCAACCTCGTAATATTTCAGTTCAAGCGAATCAATTAGCTCTTTTAATACCTTTTCTTTATCTTTAACAGCTTGAAATAGATACTTCACACCAAGCTCATTTGCCCTTGTTTCAACAATTTTAGAATTTCTGCCCGTTATTATTGCGACATGGTTACCCATTCTAATCCAAGAACTTATCGCAAGACCATCTTTTACATTAAAATTTTTTGTTTCACTGCCGTCAGATGAATATATTATTCTACCGTCAGTAAGGCAGCCGTCAACATCTAATACAATTAACTTAATCAAAGCATATCTTTTGTGCTTGGAATGCCGACTTTATCATTTTTTTGCATTGCACGGCGAAGTGCCACGGCAAAAGATTTAAAAGCGGCTTCTATAATATGGTGTTTGTTCTTGCCTCTAAGTGTTACTATATGTGCACTTATTCTTGCGTTTGAAACAAATGCTTTAAAAAATTCTTCGACAAGCTCTGTATCAAACTGCCCAACTTTTCCAGTAACATCGACTTCATAGACTAAATATGGGCGATTGCTTAAATCCAAATCACAACTGACACATGCCTCGTCCATTACTATATTTGCACTTCCAAAGCGCTCCATATTTTCAACAGGATATATTGCCTGTGCCAAAAGAGAGCCTAGAACAATACCGATATCCTCTACACTATGATGATCATCTATATGTGTGTCGCCCTTACATGATATATCCAAATCAATTAGAGAGTGTTTTGAAAAGCTCTCCAGCATATGATCTAAAAAACCGACACCAGTCTCTATTTTACTTTTACCGACACCATCAAGAGATAGTGAAATGGTTATATCCGTCTCTTTTGTTTTTCTGCTTTTACTAATCATTATTTTTTAATCCTCTCTCACAATAAATGAGTCTTTGAAATTTCCAAGAGATTTGTAATCCCTTGCTTCTTGTTCACTTCTAAAACCTTTTAACCAAACTTTAAATATTCTGCCGTTTTGTGTCTCTATATCTTTAATAATTGTTTTATACCCGTCGGTATTATTGTACTTTTCTTGAGTACTCAATGCTCCTTCAATTTTTGAAAAAGACGCAATTTGAAGAGCAAAGCCGTCTAAAATCTGATCTTGAGGAGAACCTTTTAACTCTTTTTGAGCAGGTATATTTTTCTGTCCTTTTGCGCTAAAACCAAGTATCTCAACAGTTACAGGTGCTGTTCCTGTACCAAGCATATTTATTTTATTGGCTGCCATGTTTGATAAATCAATTATTCTTGTGTCAACAAAAGGTCCTCTGTCGTTGATTCTAACAACGGTACTTAGCCCATTTCTTTTGTTTGTTACCTTTACAATTGTATTCATAGGCAATGTTTTATGAGCTGCAGTCATATCGTGCATATTATATGTTTCGCCGTTAGATGTAGCTTTACCATGAAAGTCTGGACCATACCAGCTTGCATTACCGCTAAACTCATCACCCACATTTACAATGGTCGGATAATATTTTACGCCTCTAATTTCATATGGTTTCATCGTTGGATGAACATAATCGCCTTTGGTAATTACAGGAGTATGCATATCTTTATCTTTCGAATAAGATCTACTGCCCTTTGAACTACAACCGGTAACTAAAATCAGCAAAGAGATGATAAAAAAAATAGATATTTTATTCATTATAGTTTTAATTTTTTGCCTTCTTTGATTGAATTACCGTCAAGCTTATTTTGAACTCTTATATCTTGAACACTGACTCTATGCTCTTTTGAAATAGATTCCAAAGTATCTCCCTTTTTAACCATGTAATAAAACTCACTGCTCATTTTTTTAACATTAGCCTTATTGTCCAGCGGAATAATTAATTTTTGATTTAGGCTTAGTCTGCTTGCCTTAAGGGCATTGAAGTCTTTAATCAAATCATGTGAGATGCTATACTTTTTACCAATACTATACAGACTATCACCCTTGCTGACAACATGTATTTTGTAAATATTATTAGTTTTGTCCTCAAAATATTTCTGCTTAAATTCTGAGAGTTTAACATAGGGAATATATATATCATAACTACTTAGATAAGGAGGCGTAAAATCTTGTTTTAAGTGTCTATTTAAATTTTTTAATTCAGCAATAGGTATTCCAACTAATTTTGATACTCTCTTTAGTGACTCACCGCTTGGCACCTTAACTGTAGAAATAGAAGATGCGTTAGCTCTATTTAGCAGATGCTCATACTCACTTTTTAGTAAAAATTGTTCATCATTTCCAATCATTGCCAATGCAATTACTCTTCTTATATAAAGCCTGCTCTCTTTTGGAATATATGTTTTTTCAGGATCTAGCAAAACAGACAACTCATCGCTATTGGCACTTTGTATTGCTCTGCTTAACTTTCCGCTGCCGCAGTTATAGGCGATAACCGCCAAATACCACTTGCCAAATTGAGCGTAAAGATTGTTAAGATATTTTGACGCAGCTTCTGTTGATTTTATTAAATCCATTCTTTCATCAACATACTTATCAACTCTAAGTCCATAAAGTCTGGCTGTTTGTGGCATAAATTGCCATAATCCGGATGCTTTTTTGACTGAGTAAGCTTTTGTAGAAAAATTTGATTCCGCCATAGCAATAAAAAGAAGTTCAGGCGGTATGCCGTTTTTTGCTAAAATATTTTTTACAGTTGGTATAAAAAGATATGCATCATCCATTGCTTGAAAAAAATGCTCTTCTTTATAAATTTCTACATTGCTATTTTTCATTTGATTCATAACTGGGTCGTACATAAAAGATTCTTCTATGTCGAAAGAGCCCAAAATGGACACCTCTTTAGTCTGATTTGTACTGAATGCAAAATTTGCGCTTAGTAAAAATGGTAATAAAAGTAGTATTATTTGTTTCATTTTAGTAGCTCTTATTTTGAATTTAAACATTAGATTTTATCTAAATATTATTAATAAATAATTAAGAATTCATAATATTAAGAAATATCAAAGAGCCTAAGGGCGTTTTGAGAGGTTATATTTTCTATCTTTTCAAGTGGAATTTCTAATAGTTCAGAGATCTTTTTTGCGACAAAAGTTGTATAAAATGGCTCATTTCTCTCGCCTCTATGGGGAGACGGCGTCAAATATGGACCGTCTG
Source organism: Sulfurimonas sp. RIFCSPLOWO2_12_36_12 (assembly GCA_001829675.1). Taxonomy (GTDB): domain Bacteria; phylum Campylobacterota; class Campylobacteria; order Campylobacterales; family Sulfurimonadaceae; genus Sulfurimonas. The sequence continues at coordinate 19,082 of MIBZ01000029.1, forward strand.
TTTCAATAAGAAGTCTATCATGTGGAATTTTTGGAAGCACATGCAGAAGTTTTTTTGCATTGCTAAAAGTCAAAACTCCCCCTATTCCAAAATAAAAACCATCATTCGCAAGACTTAAAAGCTCTTCGTCGGCGTTATAACAGTGCAGCACTCCGCCAACCTCTGCAGCATTGTAGTTTAAAAGTATCTCTTTAGAGTCTCTTGAGGCATCTCTAATATGCACGATTAACGGTTTTTTGTACTTTTTTGCAAGCTCTATTTGAGCTATAAAAATTTCTTTTTGTCTCTTTTTTTCTATATCTTTGGCTTCATCCGTGCCATCAAGTCTAAAGTAATCAAGCCCGCATTCGCCGATTGCAACGCATTTTGGATGATTTATATACTTTTCAAATTCCAACGCATCAAACGCGTCCATGTCATACGGATGCACCCCTGCGGCAAAAAAGACATCGCTATTGTTTTGTGCTATTTCTACGGCTCTCTTTAGGTTTTTTGGATCAGCTCCTGGGATTATAAAACGCCCTACGCCGCCCTCTCTGGCTCTATTTAAAACTTCATCCAAATCATCTTTATACCTCTCATCGTCTAGATGTACATGTGTGTCAATAATCATAACATATCATCTTTATTTATTGAGTCCAAGAAGCTCTTTAGCAAACCCTCTAGCCTCTTGCGTGATGCTCTCGCCGCTTATTATTCTGGCTATCTCATCTACTCTATCATCAAAATTAAGCTCTCTTGCATGCGACACATCGCCTTGCTTATATACTAAAAAGTGCTGATCACCCATTGAGGTTAGTTGAGGCTGATGCGAAATAACAAATATTTGAAAATGTTTTGAGAGCTGTTTTAATACTTTTGCAACACTCATAGACTCTTCTCCGCTTAGATTTGCATCTATCTCATCAAGCATCAATACTCCGCCGTTTTTGCTCATAAGCTCTGATTTCAGAGCCAAAATAGCAAGACGAAGTCTATTAAACTCGCCGGTACTGACTTTTTGCAAATCAGTTGAGTTTAGTTTTAAAACTATCTCATCTTTTCCAAAAAGCCCAAAATCGGTATCTACTATCTCTGCTTTTGCATCCCGCAAATATAACTCTTTTAAATATCTGTTCAAATCGCTGTTAAATAGTTCTATCTCGCTTTTGCGAAGAGTGCTGAGCCTATCTGCCAAATCTTTGACTTTTTTGCCAAGCGCTGACTCTTTGTGCTCCAAATCGCCCTTTGCAACCTCTATATTTTCATATTTCGCAAGTTCCTCTATCTTCTGCTTTTTATAGTTTAGGACATCTTCTATGCTTCCGTATCTTCTTTTTAAATCACTCAGTATCTCTATACGGTTTAAAACATCCTCGACATCAACTTCATCAAGCAGGTTAAATCTCTCCTCTGCGCTCTCCATTACTGCTCTGAGCTCATTCATGCTGTCGCTAAAAAAAGAGCTCTCGATGTTTAGCAAATCAAGGGCGCTAAAAACATTGTGCTCATGTTCAAAAATCGCACTTGCTTTTGATATGCTCTCTAGCGTTTTCTCTTTTTTTGAGAGCTCTTTTTTGATGCTTAAAAGCTCTATATCTTCAGAAATCTTTGGGTTTACATCATCTATTTTTTTAATCTCGTAAGCCGCGAACTCTTTTAGCTCAATAATTTTTTTCTGTTCACCTTCGATTGCAAGAAGCTCTTTTTTAACTTTTTGATACTCTAAAAAAGCCTCTTTGTAGTCGCTTTTGAGCTCGTTTGCCTTATGGTTTTTCTTATCTAGTCTATTATCCAAGATAGAGAGAAGATTTTCATTTTCAAAGTCGCTGAAATCCCTCAAAGAGAGGTGTTTTAGATATGTCGAGGCAAGAGCGTTTATCGCTTTTTTGGAGATACTCTGGTTGTTTATAAAATATCTTGATTTATCTTTTTTAATATGTTTAAAAATATTTACATCATCAAACTCAATCGCGTCATTTTCTGCATTTAACTCCCAAGTTACGGTCGATTCGCAGAGTGCCGCGTCACACGACTCGCCGCCGAATGTGGACAGAACCGAATTCATCAAAATCGATTTTCCGCTTCCGCTTGGACCCGTAAACACAACCAATCCTGATTTTAAATCCAGTTCAACCTCTTTAAAACTAAGGTACTCTTTTAAGTAAAATCTCTCTATCATCTCTCCGCCTTGCAAAATATTTTCAGAATTTTATTATAATATCGAGCTAATGCAACACAAAAAAAACGGATTTAATTCACACTTTAAATATTTTGGTTTTCTGTTGCACTTTTAACATCTAATGTCCTTGACATTTTAGTTCTATAACTATATCATACTTCAATATATTTAGTTAAATGCCTAAATATGCAACAAAAGATGAAGGAAGTAGCATGAATACTAAAACAAATATAAAAAATGGGGTCAATGTTGACAACTTAATAGGAACAATTGAGGCAATTAAAGGAGATTCTGAAATAGCAAAATTCAAATTTCGTTCTCAAACAAATTGGATTAATGGTGGTCATTGTCAAACCAAAATCAAAGACTTTTATGGAGCTAAAACAGAAAATACATCTCGCAAAAAAGTATTAATCATAGAGGGAGATGAGCCAGCTATTTTACTTGGTTCAGACAATGGAGCAAATGCAGTAGAAGCTCTATTGCATGCTTTGGCTTCTTGTTTATGTACAGGGTTTGTTTATAATGCTTCAGCTCAAAACATAACCATTAAATCTTTACAATTTAATTTAGAAGGCAACATTGACCTAGAGGCCTTTCTTGGACTTTCCGATACAAAAAGAGCAGGCTATGAAAACATTACAGTAGCCTATAGCGTAGATGCAGATGCTCCAAAAGAGCAGTTAGAAAAATTATTTGAACATGTGAAAAAAACATCTCCTGTTTTAGATATGATTTGTAATCCTGTGCCTGTTTCGCTGAAAATGGTATAAATACAAAATTTATAATACTGATTCTAGCAGCCCTACTCTCAAGTAAAACAGGCTTTGGAATAACTAAAATAATACAGGAGTAAAATAATGACTACCATAGTACTAAACCGCCAACCTTACGACGGAACCGATGTAACATGGAATGCACTTCGCTTAGCAAAAACACTTGTTAAAAGCGGCGAAGAGGTAAATATATTTTTAATGAACGATGCAGTTGACTTGGCTCGCGACAAAACTTCAAAACCCGATAGCTATGATTACGATTTGGTAGAGATGCTAAAAGAGCTTTATGAAAAAGGCACTAAACTACAAGTATGCGGTACTTGTAATGCTCGCAGCGGATTGTTTAAAAATGAACCCTACTTTGATGAAAAGATATCTTCTACTATGCAAGTTCTTGCCGATTGGGTTGTCGCAAGTGATAAGGTGTTGACCTTTTAATGCCAAATATTAAGAATTTTGAGCAATATTCAAACGAATACGAAGAGTGGTTTGAAAATAACAGTTTGCTTTATCAAGAAGAGATTAAGTCTCTTAAAAAATTAGTCGGCAATACTCAAAACGGACTGGAAATAGGTATCGGTACGGGTAGATTTGCTCTGCCGATCGGAATAAAAATCGGGGTCGAACCGTCTAAAAAGATGAGAGATATAGCGATATCCAAAGGGTTGAAAGTCTTAGACGGTGTTGCCGAGAATTTAACATTTAAAGACAACACATTTGATTTTGTGACCATGATTAATACTGTCTGTTTTGTAGATAATCTGCTAAAATCTTTTCAAGAAGCTTTTAGGGTCATTAAAGAAAATGGATTTTTGATTGTCGGCTTTATCGATAAAGATTCAAAACTCGGGGTTGAATATAAAGAAAAAAGCAAAAGAAGCAAATTTTACTCAAATGCAAAATTTTACTCAACCGATGAGATCATAGCTTTGCTAAAGATAGTAGGTTTCTTTGGTCTCGAGCTAGAGCATGTAGAAAATACGCAAAAATCTTTTCTGTTTTTAAAATCATTCAAACCATAAAGTTTAAAAAGAAAATCATGAAAAAAACAACTTTACTTATACCCTTTTGTCTGCTTTTGCAAAATCTCGGCGCAGATGAAATTAGCGGAGAGCTAAAAGCCATACATGTACTAAGCGACAGAGCAAACAAATATGCCCCGCAAGACGGCAGTGCATATCTTTTAAAGCTCAAATATGAAGCAGATATATACGGCGGATGATGCTCGATACTCCTCTGACAAAAATAAACACGACTCTTACGCTGAACTTTTACGAGGCTCTTTATATCGACTATAAAATAGACGAAAAGGCTCATCTAAAAGCGGGACATATCAACGCTATCTCAATAGGCTCTCAGGGTGCGACCGACTGGGCGTTAGTTGGAGAGCAGACAAAAACGGCAGGTACGGCAATGCCTATGAGATCACAATCATTAAGCGGTCTTGAGCAGTCAAGATTTTTAAACATAGGAGAAGTCTCGGCGGGCAAAGATTCCGACGGTATTACCTATCTCGGTTTTGAACATAAATATAGCGATACTTTCTCTTACAGGATTTGGGATTATTTGGCACACGACTACACAAATACAGTGTATGCGGATATGAGCTATTTATGCGCTAAATTTGGTTTGAAGGAGCTTTTCTTGAATGCGCAAATGCTCATTCAGGACAAGGTAGGAAAAAATTATGCACAGATACAAAACTCATTTTTAATGGGCGGTTTTGAAATAAAACTTAAAGAAAGTAAAAAATTTGCCTCTATCGCCGTCACCAAGTCAAATGATGCCTTTTTCTTTAACGCGTGGGGTTCTGATGCGGCTTATACAAGTTCTATATTCTCAAGAAATGAGTACAGAAGAGATGTTTTGGCATCAAAGATGAGCTTTGGATACGATTTGAGAGATGATATTTTCATTCAGGGTAGTTTTGCGATGTACTCTAAATCTAAAACTATAGGATGGGGAAATTTAGAAGCAGCTAAAAATGCGTATGAATCTGATATTTCGCTTTTATATGCACCTGTAAAAAATTTGACGCTAAAACTGATTAGCTTTATAAAAGTTAGTGAGTATGACGGTGTTGCAATCGGCGAAAAAGCAGAAAAAAAGATGAATAATGTAAGTCTTATAGCATCATATATGTTTTAAACTACTCTCCCCTTTGCATGTCAAATGCATCTATCTCATTAAGCATCAATACTCCGCTGTTGACAGCAAATTTGTCATTTTTTTAAAATTATTATTTTATGAACATATTTTATGTATAGCTAATCATATGAAATTAGTCTATATACGATATAGTATTACACAAAAAAATAGTTAGGTAAAAAAAATGAGAAAAATATTTTCATTCTTTATGTTTCTTTTGGCTTACAACCCAATTTCTCATGCCGGTTCTGGGGAGTTTAACGATATCTGGCTTCTGACACGCGACCATATCCTAGACGGCAAATTAGACCCAACGAAGAAAAATGATGAAGTTGAATTGAGCATGCGTTTGAACTCACATCACAATAAATTTTCAGGCGAATATGCGGAGATTAAGAATGACAGTGTTTTCATTGGAGAGACATATACCGCCAGAGGAACTACACTTATTCAATTCTTTCAGTACGGGAAAACATTCTATGTCATTCACAACGGGCAGAAAGTCGACAATAACCGTTATGTCGGAACTTGGTTTGCGGTTGGCAATTTGTCAGGTGATTTCGAATTGAGAAAAAAATAAATTTTTTTACTCTTTTGGCTATTCGCCCCATCTTAATTTCTCTTTTAAAACATCAAAGTAGTTATACTCTTCTTTGTGTATCAATTTAACTGTTTTTGTCGCTAGTTTTATGTGTACGCTCTCACCTAGCTCAAGCTCATGCATATCCTGACCGTCTATGATTATCAAAGCTCTCTCTTCGGATGTTTTCATCTCAATTGCAAATTTTCCCGGAAGAACTACGGGTCTTTGTGTTAGTGAGTGCGGACATATAGGGGTTAGGGCAAATACATTGCTCATGGGAAATAGAACAGGTCCGCCTGCCGAGAGATTATAGGCCGTAGAACCGGTGGGAGTTGAAACAATTACACCGTCGCCGTAGTATGTGTTAAATGAGCGGGAATCAACTAAAGTTTCTATATGTATCATATTTGAAACCCTTGTGCGGGTAAGTACAATATCATTAAAAGCATAGTACTTAACTTTTTTTGAGTTTTTTATAACCGTCGCTTCAAGCATAGCTCTCTCATCCACTCTATATCTGTCTTGAATCATTTTTTGAACAAATCCGTCAAGCTCGTCCAGCGATAAATCTGCCAAAAAGCCAAGATTACCGGCATAAACCCCAAGTATCGGAATATCAAAATCAAATGATTTTCTAACAGTAGAGATTAGCGTTCCGTCACCGCCAAAACTAACCAAAAAATCGCACTCTTGGCAGATATTTTTAAAATCACTGCCGACCATACCAATCATTTTTGCGCTTTTATTTTCCAGCATAACTTCAATGTTGTGATTTTTAAAAATGGTCTTCATCTTAATATAACCATCTTTCAACTCGGGGGTTGATGGTCTTAAAACTATGCCGATTTTTTTGATAATTTTGCTTTTCAAAATAACTCTTTTTAAAATATTTCGTAAATTATACACTTTTTTGGTGCTAAAAAATAAAAATATTTAAATCTAAAAAGTGAACTAATTGTTCAATAAGCCAACTTTAGATACAATCGCAAAAAATTACTTACTAGGACTCTATATTTATGAGAAGTCATTATTGTACAGATTTAAGTGAAGCAAATGTAGGACAAGAAGTTGTTCTAGCTGGCTGGGCAAATAGCTACCGTGACCATGGCGGGATTATTTTTATCGATTTAAGAGACAAGAGCGGTTTAATCCAGCTTACATGCGACCCCGAAGATAATGCTAGCGCGCACAAATCTGCGGATGGTGTACGCGATGAGTATGTACTCATAGCAAAAGGGACTGTTCGTCATCGTGGAGAGGGTTTGGTAAATCCACGCCTTAAAACAGGAGCGATTGAGATTATCGTAAAAGAGCTTATTATTGAAAACAAATCGGCTCCGATTCCATTTATGATCGGCGATAAAAATGTAGGTGAAGAGACAAGACTTAAATATCGCTATTTAGAGCTTCGTGACCCATCTATGTATGAAGCATTCAGACTTCGCTCAAAAGCCGCAATCGCTGCTAGAAACATCTTGGATGAGAGTGGATTTTTAGAGGTTGAAACACCGATACTTACAAAATCAACTCCTGAGGGCGCAAGAGATTATTTAGTACCTTCACGCGTTCATAGCGGCGAATTCTACGCACTTCCGCAATATCCTCAACTCTTCAAACAACTTTTAATGGTTGGCGGATTTGACAGATATTTTCAAATTGCAAAATGTTTCCGCGATGAGGATTTAAGAGCCGACAGACAGCCTGAATTTACTCAAATAGATGTTGAAATGAGCTTTTGTGATCAAGAAGATGTTATAAAAGTTGCTGAGAATTTGCTAACTGCTATGTTTAAAGCTTGTGGCGTTGATATCAAGCCTCCGTTTAACCGCATAACATACAATAATGCTATGGAGTGGTACGGTTGTGATAAGCCGGACTTGAGATATGACCTTAAGATGGTTGATGTTATTGATATTTTTGAGAGATGCGATAATGAAATATTTACGAATATAGCAAAAAAACCGCACACTAACCGCATAAAAGCTCTAAAAGTTCCTGGCGCTGATTTGGTTTTCTCAAAAAGAGAGATGAAAAGTTTTGAAGATTTTGTACGCCAATTCGGCGCTCATGGTCTTGGATATTTTCAGATGAAAGAGGACGGTCTTAAAGGTCCTCTTGCAAAGTTTTTCAGTGATGAGGACATTGCACTTCTTGTTGAGAGACTTGGGCTAGAAGTCGGCGATGTTGTTTTCTTCGGTGCTGGAGATAAGAAGACCGTATGGGATTATATGGGTCGTCTTAGAATTTTTATTGCAGAGCATGAGAAGATGAACCTTGTTGACAAAGATAGATATGAATTTGTTTGGGTAGTCGATTTTCCTATGTTTGAAGTTGAAGATGGAAGAGTAAAAGCGCTTCACCATCCATTTACGCAGCCAAAAGATACCGATAAAAATGATGTTGAAGAGATAGAATCTATCGCTTATGATATCGTTTTAAACGGTACAGAACTAGGCGGCGGAAGTATCCGTATCCACAAACCTGAAGTTCAAGAAGAGGTTTTCAGACTTCTAGGAATTGACGAAGAGGAGGCTAAAGAGAAGTTCGGTTTCTTGCTTGATGCTCTTAAGTTCGGCGCTCCTCCTCATGGCGGATTTGCAATCGGATTTGACAGACTTATGATGCTTCTTACTAAAAAATCAAGTATCCGTGATGTAATAGCATTCCCTAAAACACAAAAAGCTTCTTGTATTTTAACAAAAGCGCCAAGTTCAGTTGATGCTACTCAGCTAAGAGATTTACATATTCGCCTTAGAGAACAAACTAAAGTATAATGAAAAAACTATTTTTAATTATCGGAGCACCCGGCTCCGGTAAAACAACAGATGCAGAGTTGATTGCCAAACAAAATGACAAGATTACGCACTACTCTACCGGCGACATGTTAAGAGCGGAAGTTGCAACTAAAAGTGAACTTGGACTTGAAATAGACCGGCACATCTCTAAAGGCTTAATAGTACCTATTGAAGTAGCTATCAAAACTATCACTAATGCTATCAAAAATGCTCCCACAGACATAATCATCATTGACGGCTATCCAAGAAGCATGGAGCAGTTAAATGCTTTGGACGATTATCTAAAAACAGATTCATTTCTTGAGCTATGCAGTGTTATAGAAGTTCGTGTTAGCGAAGAGACTGCCAGAGAGAGAGTTCTTGGTCGTGCCCGTGGAGCCGATGACAACACAGAAGTGTTTGACAACCGTATGAAAGTTTACACAGAGCCTTTGTGCGATATACAAGCTTTTTACGGTGCTAAAAATCTTTTACATATAATCTCCGGTGAAGGAAGTATCCAAGAGATAGTTCACGAGATGGGAAGTTTTATAAACTCTAAAATCTAGTTCCCAAGTTTTTATCCAAAGCAGAGCTTGAGAGTGGAAAAATTAGTATTACTATTTTAATATTTATATTTCTTTGAAAAACTCTGAAATATTAACTTCAAGTGCTGTAGAAATCTTATATAAATGCTCAAGATTAAAGTGTTTGTTTTCAGCTAGTAGTTCAGCCTTACCTAAAAAAGTTGCATTTTGATGACCGATAGCATTAGCTAATTTTAATTGAGAGACTTTTTTCTCTTTTCTTATTCTAATTACATTTTTACTAATAAGTCCATAAAAATCTTCTAAGCACCCATCTTCAAAATCAATTATTTTCATATTTTAAAATTTAACACCCTATAAGGTTTTATTAAATTATATTTGTATATGATTCTAGTAGCAACACCTTATAAGGTGTTTTTTTGTTATATAAGGAGATATCATGAATAAAAATTCTACAGTTTCTATTGAATCAAAAAATAAAATGATTGCGGGGTTACTGGCAATATTCTTAGGTGGATTAGGTGTACATAAGTTTTATCTCAATAATACTACGGCTGGTGTAATTATGTTAGCAGTATTTTTAGGTGGTTGGGTTTTATTTGGTATTCCCTCGATTATTATAAGCATCATAGCCTTTATTGAAGGCATACTTTATATGATTAAACCAGATCAAGTATTTAATGAAATTTATGTTGTAAATAAAAAATCTTGGTTTTAATTTCATAATAGGAAAGAAGGGGTAATAAAAAAACAATACCGAATTAGCACCTATAGTAATAGTTGTGTGATGAATTTTTAATCAAACAAACTACCTCTAGCTTTGGGAGAGCATAGCTATGTTTTAAATTTTTTAAATCGGAGATTAAAATGAAAAGAAACAAGATAATCGTTATAAGTTTAATTGTGATTGCAAGTAGTCTGCAAGCAGATTTTTTTGATAATGTTATTAACAAAGTAACAGATAAGTTAGGACAAAAAACAGAAGAAGTTGTAGAAAAAAAAGTTGATAATATGCTTGCCGATGAGCCTGAAAAATTAGAAACTAAAGATGAAAAACAAACAGCTAAAGTCGCCTCTAAAAATGATAAGGTTGAACAATTAAAAGAGCTTATAGAAATGAAAAAAAATGGTTATATTACAGATAGTGAGTTTCAAAAACAAAAAGCTTTGATTCTCAACTAGCTAAAGATTAAGTAGCCAATATGATATATATCAGAAATATAATATTTATATTGGTTTTTTTCTTTAATCAAATTTTATCTGCAAATAATAACTATAGTTATGAAGAAAACTCTAAATATCTCTTAAATATTTTAAAAGATAATAATTCATCGGCAGAACTTGGATTTACAGATGAAGACTTACTCAAGATATTATCGCTTCTAAATACTAAAACATATAATTCAGAGCAAAAAAATATATCAAAAAAAGAAAAAATACCTTCAATAAATGGTGTTTTAGCACCAATTAGCGTAAATGATTATAATGAATTATTTAATTTATTAAAAAGAAACATAAAAAAGCTTAACACACATGAATATCAAAATGATGATAAAAAATATAATATTTTAAAATCAAAAATTATTCTACTACTTATTTATGTTACTCAAATAGAAACTAGTACATTTAAGGCATTAAATGATTACAATAAAACCAACATACTAAGAATTGAGCCTGATTCAATCGCAATAATTGACTTTGAAACATTCTGTTTAAGAAGTGGTGCTCCTGCTCCATCAACAGGCGTTGAACCTATGACTTTTGAAAAAAACAATGAAGCTTGGCAAAGTAAATTAATTCAAAAGATGAAAAATAAAAAATATTCTAAAATAGAGATTCAAGAAATGTTGTGGAATATTCAAAACCAAAGACCATTAAAGTCTTTTTCAGCAGAAAAACAAAACTTGATTGAAGAAGTATTGCCAAGCTATCAACTTAGTAAAACACAAAAAACTGCTGAAAAACTTTTATCGAAAGTAGGTGCTAATAATATAGTTGAGGGGTTGAGTTCATCTTTAGCTAAAACTATAAAATTTGACGATAAAAAATATAATAAAGAAGAAAATTATTATAAAATTCTAGAGACACCTTCAACTAGCGAATTACCAAAAAATATAGATATGTTTAGCAATATAGAGGACAATCTAGTTGTTAGAGTTGAATCCACAAATACATATAAAAATGCATCTGTAATATTTGGCAATCAAAGTAATGATACTAAAATAATCAATCCTACTGAATATATCGCCAAAACACACAGAAAAACACAGCCATTAGGTTTTCTTGATCCTACACAAAAAAGTATATTTAATTCAGCACACAGGATGCTTGATATTATTTGGATGTACGCTGAATTAGGTTTAATTAATGCAAAAGACAAAGATATTATTAAAGAGATGTCAGATAGTAAAAATTTAGATATATTAATAGATACTGTCTTGATGTTTATGCCTAGCCCGATACAGCTTGCAAATTCATTGGCTGAATGTTTAGATATTAAAAATTCAGATTCAAGATTAATGGCTTGTGCAGGTGTCGGTCTAGAAGTTCCATTGCCGTTCATCGGTAAAATAAAAAATATTGAAAATGCTTATGCAATTATCAAAAAATATGAACTTGCCGAAGATTTCAAAACACTAATGGAACTAGCACAGTCAGATATGTTACCAATTAACAAAGTTATGGATACCTTTTTAAATTCGTAAAAAAATTACTACTATTGAAAATTATCCTAATTTAGAAACAATATTTGCCTCAACATCAGCAATATCTGCCGTGCCGTCAACTGTTATATAAGTAAGACCACCCATTTTAGAAGCTTGTTTTTTATAGTAGCCTATAAGCGGGCTTGTAAGCTCATGGTAAACTTTAAGACGGTCAAGAACTACTGACTCTTTATCATCATCACGCAGAACCAAATCTTCACCCGTAACATCATCTTTACCTTCTACTTTTGGCGGATTGTAAACTAGATGGTAAGTTCGCCCAGATGCTAAATGTGCACGACGACCGCTCATTCTGCTTACAATCTCTTCATCTGGAACATCTATCTCTATAACTGCATCGATAGCTATACCAGCATTTGTCACGGCATCAGCCTGTGGGAGCGTACGAGGGAAACCGTCCAAAAGATAGCCGTTTGAGCAATCACTCTCAGTAATTCTATCTTTGACAAGACCAATAATAATTTCATCAGTCACTAATTGACCGGCATCCATAGCTGCTTTAGCCATTTTGCCCATATCTGTACCTGCTTTAATAGCAGCGCGAAGCATATCTCCCGTAGAGATTTGAGGAATGTTATATTTTTTCGTTAAAAACCCTGCTTGAGTACCCTTCCCCGCACCCGGAGCTCCCAGTAATATTATTCTCATATTTATCCTATCTGTTTTATTGACGTGATTATATATAAATGTAGTTAAAACTAGCTATAAATAAACCTCCTCTGAAGCCTAAATTTCATAAAATATGTTTAATTAACTAGAGGAAGACAAATGCCATTTTCTAAACTTGGTCTATCACCGCAAATCCAAAGCACGCTTAAAAAAAGCGGCTACATAACACCTACTCCAATCCAGGAACAAGTTATCCCGCTTGTGCTAAAGCATAACGACATTATGGCAATGGCACAGACGGGGAGCGGCAAGAGTGCAAGTTTTGTACTGCCGATTTTAGAGCTTTGGTCAAAGAGTGTCGGCGAGGGAAAAGCAAAGATAAAAGCTCTTGTTCTTACTCCAACAAGGGAGCTTACTCTTCAAGTTGCAGATGCTTTTTCTACTTTTGGTGCAGATTTGACAAGAAAGCCAAAAGTGGTTAGCATTATCGGGGGAGAGAGTATTGGTGAGCAGATATATGCTATTCAACAAGGGTGTGACATCTTAGTGGCAACATCCGGAAGATTGCTTGATGTTCTTAGTAAAAAACAGACAAATCTCTCCCACTTAGAGTTTTTTGTTCTTGATGAAGCGGACAAGATGCTTAATCTAGGTTTTGCCGAGGAGCTGGATGCTATCCTCGAAGCAATCCCGCAAAAGCGACAAAATCTTCTCTTCTCGGCAACCTACCCTCAAAAGATTTTAGATATAGCCTCAAAAATCACGCAAAATCCTACCCAAGTAACAATTGAGCAAGATGTGCCGACTGTAGAGAGTGTTATTCAGAGGGTAATAGAGGTAAATCATGAAAACAGAGGTCCGCTTCTAAGACACCTGCTTGATAATGAAAAATTAGAGCAAGTACTTGTATTTATGGCAAACAAAAGAGCTACCGACAACATAGCGGCTAAGTTTAAAAAGTATGGCTACAAAGCGGAGTCGTTTCACGGTGATTTGCTACAAGATGAACGAACATATACGCTAAATGAGTTTAAAAATAAAAAAATACGCATACTTTTTGCAACAGATATTGCTGCTAGAGGGCTTGATATTGACGATATTTCATGTATTATAAATTTTGACCTGCCACGCTCTCCGACTGATTATATTCACCGCATAGGTCGTACTGCAAGAGCCGGTAAATCCGGGGTTGCCATCTCTTTTATCTCACACGAAGAGAAAGCTCATTTTGGCATCATTGAAAAGCGTTGCAAAGTAAATTTAGATAGAGAGCAGATAGAAGGATTTGAGCTTAGGGGGGAAGCCCCTCTGAAAGTAAAAGGTCCCGCGCCCATTAAAGGCAAAGGAAAAAGTAAAAAAGACAAGATAAGAGAGAAAGCTTACTCCTCTTCAAATCCAAAATCGTCTTCGTCATCACCTTTTTGAGCATCTAAAATGTCGTCAATAAGCTCTTTGCACTCATCTTCTTCAATATCGCCGTTAGCTATATCTTCCAAAACATCTTGTAAGTCTGCTTTGAAATCACGAAGTTCTTCTATCTCATCTTTTGCATCAGCACTTGCTTCTTTACTGTCAGAAATCTCTTCAAAAATTTCATCTAATCTCTCATCAATATCTGGAATAACACTTTTGGTTATCAACTCTTTTAATTGTTCTGCATAAGACATAAAAAACACCTTTTATAATTTAGTTCCGCAATTATACTCTATATAAGAGTATTCTAACAATCTCTTAACTATAATTGATGAAAAATAAAAGAGATATATGAATTTTTACGGTTGTATTATAGGTAGCGAAATACTAAACGGGCGCAGAGAAGATAAACATTTTGAGTTTTTAAAAAATGAGCTTCAAAAATATGGACATGAGCTTTTTGCCTCTTTTATTATAAAAGATGATGAAAATCTTATTAAAAAAATTTACAAGCTTATAAAAGATGATGAGAGTGGTGTTATGTTCTCTTTTGGCGGTATTGGCGCTACACCGGATGATTTAACAAGAGCAATAGCGGCAGAGGTTTTTACTTCAAAACCATTAGAACGGCACAAAATATTTGAACAGGATATTATAGATAGATTTGGGAGTGATGCATATCCTCATAGAATTCACATGTCGGATCTGCCGCAAAATTCTAAACTTCTGCTCAATCCAATAAATAACATGTCAGGCTTTTCTCTAGAGGATAGATACTTTTTTACTCCCGGATTTCCGCAAATGTCACATCCGATGATAAGTGCCGTAATAGAAAAACTATTTAGCAATTCTGTGCAAAAATATAGACTTACGCTGCTTGCCCAAACCAGCGAAAATACGCTTATAAACATAATGGAACAAGTTTCGCCGGATATAGAACTCTCATCTTTGCCAATGCTAAAAGATGCAAAAGCTTCCGTTGAAATATCGCTGCAATCAACAGATAAACTAAATGTAGAAAAATATTTTAAGCTTTTTACAGACTATTTGGATGCATCAAATATAACTTATAATTTAATTTAATTATCATATGGTCGATTTCGTCAAACAAGTAAAAATCAAGGAATCGTATCATGTTAATTTGGCTATTGATATTATTATTGATGAGTATGTTCATTTATGTAATTTATAGAATCTCATTTTTAAGTAAAAAAGAAGAAAATAAAAGAACTGACCATCACTATACATTTAAAATTTAAGAGGTTAAAATGGCTATTAATAGAAATAACCACGCTTTTAAGGGACATAGAACGCTGCTTGGTACTAAATATGTGACTTACGGTGAATTAGAACTTCCTCTTAGATATGATTTATTTGCTCTTTCAAAAAATGGTTTTGACTGGGGACATACCGGTCTTAGTGCTCAACAGCTGGCTTTTTCAATGCTTTACCAGCTAACAAATGAAGAGTTTGCTAAAAATTATGCCCCGCTATTTACGAGCGAGATTGTTGCAAAGTTTAACAACAGGGATTGGGTTATAACCGGTTTTGATGTTTTAAAATGGATAAACAAAAATACTCAACAAGCAGAACCTGAAAAAAAAGTTCAAGAAGTAAGATATGCTTCTGAAAAAAGCATAAAAAAATCCAAACCAAAATCAAATGTTGTTAAAGAAGTATGCGATGAGCTTCAAATTACACAAAAGCAGCTTGCAAATATTTTAGAAATTCCTGAGGGAACGGTTAGCAGCTGGGCTGTTAAAAATGAAATTCCAAGACTTGGAAAAAAAGCTATAGAGTTTTACACGCAAAGTCGAAAAAATCAAAAAATAGTAGATAGTTACAAAAGCTTTGTAAAGCTGCTTGACATATCTTAGATGTAAACCCTTTTTACCTAGCGTAACTTTTGTTTATTGGGGTATTTTTATCATATTCTAGCAGTTCTAAAATACTCTTTTTATTTGTTTTTCTAGCAAAATCTATTACGCTAATCCCCTTTGAATCAACTGCATTTTTATTTGCACCCTGCTCCATAAGAAGTTTGACAATCTCATATCTTCCATAACAAACAGCTGCCATAAGCGGGGTAAACCTGCTTCTTCGCTTCGTACTATCTACTTCTATACCTTTTGAAATTAGATATTTTACGATTTCTATATTGTCATATGTAACCGCCATATCGAAGATACTAACGCCCTCTTCATCAAAATCACAAATATCCGCACCGCTCTCAACTAAAAACATGATTAACTCAAAATCGCATCTGTATCTTAATGACGAGGCTAAAACAGACTCTCCGCTCTCATTTGCTTCATTAACATCGGCACCCTCATTTAGATATTTTTTGATGCCTGCAAGGTCATTCTTTTTTAAAAATTCTATCCAAGTGTTCATAATAATATCTTTTTTATTTTATAATTTTTTAGTAGGCAAAGCCAAGAACAATAGTATATACTAAATAGATATTAGTAATGTTTAAGTATAATTCATCCAATAAATTATTTAAGCGAGAATTCATGGAAATCATTCAAACTGCAGATGCTTTTAGAGCACTTATAGAAAACATTAAGTCATCAATAAACGGATATAAAAACCCTCTGGCATTTGGTATATGTAGAGCAGATATGGGGCAGTTAAATCTTGGAAAAACTCTTCAAGCTACTTATCCGGTAATTAACTGGAACGAAAACTTTGGCAGTGCAGCTATTTTTATTAGAGCGTTAGCAGAACAAGGCGTTGATGTAGATTTTAATGAAAGTGAAGCAGTTTGCAATATTAATGCTGCTTTTTTAAAAAATTGTTTAAATGCTTTTACGCCTTATGCAGATGAAGCTTACGGTAATGCTCATAAAAATATTCAAGTTGTATCAGCGCTTTACAATCAGATTATGAATAGCGGCTCATTGGAGGGTCAGTTTAAAGTAGTATTTATTTTTTCAGATGAGCCACTAAAAAGCGTTGAAGCAACTTATTTAAAACTGTACGCACTCTCACAAGCAAAAGTTGAAATAAGAAGTATCAATTTAAACGGTGCATTTGGGGCACTTCCAAATGTTGCTTGGTCAAACGGTCAGCCGATTGAACTCGACTATCTTCGTGAGTTTGAGATTGAATTAAAATTATCAAACGAATATCCGCATATTGATTTTGTAGATAAATTTCCAAGATTTTTGCAGCACATTATTCCGGCCGATAACACTAGAATTTTAGATACATCCAAAGTTAGATTTGGTGCTCAGTTAGCTGCCGGAACTACGGTTATGCCAGGTGCGTCATATGTTAATTTTAATGCCGGAACAACAGGTCCGGTAATGGTTGAGGGCAGAATTTCCAGCTCTGCAATAGTTGGAGCAGGAAGCGATGTCGGCGGAGGAGCTTCGATATTGGGAGTGCTTAGCGGAACTGATGGAAACCCGATCTCAATCGGTAAAAACACGCTTTTAGGTGCTAACTCCACTTGCGGTATTCCTCTTGGTGACGGATGTATTATTGATGGCGGATTAGCAATTTTAGCCGGAATAAAAGTACATATTAATGATGAAGAGATAGCTGAGTTGCAAGATGTTAATCCAAATGTAAAACTATCAAACATTATGAAAGCATCCGAACTTGCAGGGCTAAATGGGCTTCATTTTAGACAAAACTCTCAGACCGGTCAATACATTGTACAAAGAAGCACAAGAGAAGTTAAACTTAATGCTGATTTACACTAAATTTATTTTTTGAATATTACTTAAAAAAATAATATTTGTTTTAGTTTAGTGGGATTATAATGGTCAAAATAAGCACAAGGGGTGTCTACTATGAATATATCAAATAATATTTCATCAATACAGGCTCATCAAACTATGATGAATACAAATGCAAATAATGTTGCAAATGTAAATACCGATGGTTTCGTTCCCAGAGATACAAGAATGGTTTCTGCGGAGGGTTCTGTAAGTGCTAGCACTAGAAAAGCTGATAATAACGGGTCGTCTAAAAGCCAAACAGATTTAGCAAAAGAGATTCCGGATCAAATAATAGCGCAAGATGCTACGGCTGTAAATGTTGCTGCTATAAAAACACAAAATGAGATGTTCGGTTCACTTTTGGATATAAAAGCTTAACGCAAAAGGCTTCAAAGAGCTATTGCGTTAAGATATTCATACTGATTAGATTTCTTAGAAGTTCGGACTCTTCATCAAAATTCTCTTCCCCTTTTCCTAGTCTTAAAGTGCTAAAAATCGGTTTTCCAATTACAATTCTGCCCTCTACCCCATCTTTTTTTGTTTTTATGCCCCAAGCGTTATGAAATACTATAATTTCATCATTATAAGTTCCAACATAAAGAACAATATGTCCTTTTTTGTACAAAAGTGTTTCAAATGGCACAGCTTTCTCTTTTATAAGTTCTATTTTTTCTTTATCGCTTAAATTTTTAAAAGTTATAACTCTGCCGACTTTACTTTGCTGAGATGAATTTCTAGGAAGCCAAATCCCAAAAGGTGCAAACATATCTCTAAGCATAGATGAACAATCTCTCTGCTCATACATTCCGCCCCATCCATAATTTGTTTTTGATACCTCATTTATAACAGTTACTAAATTGCTTTCGTTAAGTATCATAACCTCTTTAGTAGCTATATCCTTAGAAATTTTAGATTTAAGAAATAGTGGTTTTGAATTTTTATATGAAGATACGCTTAAGATAGTATAACTCTTTTCATCTTCTGAAATAAGGGCAAATATCATTCCAATTTTTGATTTAAACAAAAAAGTGCCATCGATATCATAAATAGGTTCATTTTCTTTAGTAATAGCGACCTGTTGTGCTTTTTGCCAAGTATCTATATGCTCTTTTTCTAAAATAACAAATTCACTTGCTTTAATCCAACCTGATGCAAAACTGCTGAATATATATGCCCAAGCTTTGTCTTTGGAGTAGTGCGAGATAAAAATAGGGCTGTTTGCATGTACAGTACTATTTTGAAGATAATCAAATGGAAATCCCTCTCCTGCAAGAGTTGGATTTCTTAAAAGCGGTCTTATTGTGGGAAATGATCTTATATTGCTCTCTTTTAATGTTAAACCTTTTGCATTAAGGGTTGCGTATGCTTCAAAATTTGCGTTGCTCTGCATTTCATCAAAAAAGCTTTGCTCGAGTGGCTGCAAATTTTCTCCATAACTTTTACCGGCACAATATGAGAAAAATGGCCATTTTACAGATTTTAAATTCTCTTTTGGTGTGTCCATATTCCAAATATTAAAATAGTAGTGCGCATATTTATTTTGAATATAATAAAGAGGAGGATTTGCGTTGATATATTTAGAAAAGTAGGCAACATTTTGAGGTATATTATGTAAATCACTTATTTCAATTACCTGTGGAAGCTCTTTTTTTGGCAGCTCTTCGCAGCTAAGATTTTCATCGATTTTAATCAAAATATCTTTCTTTGCCTCATGGGTTACCGTATCAGATACAGGAGTAACAACATTTGAAGAACAACCAAAAAATAGAGTTGTTAAAAAAACTATAAAAATATATCTCACGAATTAAACCTTTTAATCTACACTGCCAAATCTGCTAACAACTCTTCCTATAACCTCTATTTCATTTGGGTTTAGTGTTAGAGTTGCGTAAACTTGATTATCTGAAATTATATCTATTTTCCCGTCTATTCTCTTTTGAACCCTCTTAATAAAAAGCCCGGCTTCTGTTCTTATGGTAAATATACCGCCTCTTTGCAAGTCTGTCTTGCTTCTGTTTATAAAAACTATATCGTTGTAACTAAATGTCGGTTCCATGGAATCACCTGATACATTTATCGCTTCTATATTTTTCAACTCTCTCTCGCCTCCAAGCATTGAAACAAAATCATGTGGAATCTCTATCTGCTGTGCATCCTCATGTTCTGTATCGGCCCCGCCGCCGGCGGATGCGTTTATATTGCTAAAGTATTTAACCATAAAAAATCTGTTTGTTGCTTCAATAAGACTCTCAGGAGATTGACCATAAAGCAACCAATTTATAGATATAGATTTTGTTGCACAAAAATCTAAAAGCTCACCAAAAGGAATCTTATTTCTTTTTTTCATAGTTGCAAAATTCATCTGGCTTATACCTAAAATATCGGCAACATCCTTGTCATACATTTTTCTGCCGTTAAATTCAGTAGAGACAATGCTTTTTATCTCCTCCGCTATTTCAAGAAAACTTTTCATACAATCCTCCATGCATATTTAATCAAATATGTAAAATTATAATACTTTTTTGCAATTTAGTCAAAGATTATATGACAAAATGCAATATTTTTTATCTTTATTCAAAATTATCTGTAATATTTAAAATAAAAGAAAAGGATTTGAAATGAAAATTATTGCAAAAAATGTAGAAAGCTTACTGGAAAAATTTGAAAATCATCTGGAGAAGTGGGCTGATATATTATTTTAAAACTGTATTGTCTTTATCTTTTGCTTTTTTCTCATCAGCTTCTCTTTGTGATTCTCTTTGCGCTGATTTATTTTTATGATAACCGCCAAATATAAAAATCATAAAAAGTATAAAGAGAATAATTACAATTATATTGATAAACAGACTCATGATTTTTCTTTGAAAGAGCTATAGTTTTGTCTTATCGCCTCATAAAGCACTATCCCCGTGCTGATAGCCAAGTTTAGGCTTCTGCCCTCTTTCGTCATTGGTATGGTTATATTTTGCTCTTTGTATCTATTTAGTATCTCTTCTGGTATGCCTGCTGTTTCGCTGCCAAAAAAGATATAGTCGCCATCTTTAAATTGTGCATCAAAATATGGCTTGTCTGTTTTTGTAGTTGCAAAGTGAGCGTTGCTTGTAATTTTGTTATTTGCAAAAAAGTCATCCAAACTCTCCCACACATGCAAATCCAACTTATGCCAATAATCAAGTCCTGCCCGTCTTACGGCTTTTTCATCAATATCGAAAGCTATAGGCTTAATTATATGAAGAGCGGCACCTGCATTGACGCAAAGCCGCCCTATCGCACCGGTGTTATTTGGGATTTGCGGATTTACCAATACGAGGTTAAACAACAGATGCCTTAAAAAATAACGGTTTTATTTGCAAAAACAAAAATTCTGTCTTCAAGTGCCAGTTTTAAAGCACGAGAAAGAACAACTTTTTCTACATCTTTGCCTGAACGCTGCATATCTTTCCAACCATAAGCATGATTTACATGTATAACTTCTTGAGCAATAATAGGACCCTCATCAAGATGGTTATTTACGAAGTGCGATGTCGCGCCAATAATCTTTACACCCCTGTCATAAGCCTGTTTATAAGGGTTTGCACCGATAAATGCCGGCAAGAAAGAGTGGTGTATGTTTATAATTCTATTTTCATATACTTCTATAAATCTAGGAGTTAAAATCCTCATATATTTTGCCAATACGATGTAATCAATATCATTAAATTCTGCTAAATATTCAAGTATCTTATTTTCATGTTCTGCTCTGTCTAAACCTACATGCGAGATTTCAATAAACGGGATATTGAACTTGCCGACAAGAGACCCCAAATCACTATAATTTGATATCACGCACAATATATTTGCCTCTAGCTCGCCTGCTTCATGGCGAATTAAAATATCACCCAAAGCATGCATCTCTTTTGTGACCATAATAATTATATTTTTCTTTTTAGGAGCAATAACTTCTATATTTGCATTTTCAGGCATAACTTCAGTGATCAGTTGATGCAACTTATCAAGAACTATATCTCCATCAACAACGCTTCTCATAAAAAATTTATTGTTCTCTTTATCAACAAATTCACTGTTTGAGAGAATATTCAGATCATTTTGATAAAAAACGGTAGATACCTTATGCACCAAGCCTTTTTCATCATTTGCATCTATTAGAACTCTGTATTGACTCATTTTCTGTTTCCTCTCTCAAGCTCTTCAACCCTAGAATCAATACTTACCAATGTATACTCTAGAAAATTAAGCGTCATATCTACTTTGGCTTCTATATTTGTGTTATTGGGCGCTTGAAAACCCTCAAAAAGCACAAGCAATCTCTCTCTCATTGATGTCAAAAACATCATCTCGTTGCTTATTACAGGCTCTTCTTCGATAAAAATTTCAATTTTTGACTCTTTTTTTACAATAGGAGTAAAATCTATTACTGTTTTTTGGTCATCAACATTTGGTTTTATATCTTCTAACTCTGCCAAAGTTGAGAGAATTACATCTTTTAATTCCATAGCTTTAATAACCACCTTTCAAATTCATTAAATTCAACATCATCCTGCATTTTTACAAAATAGTCCTTCATTTGAGTATTTACATGTAAAAATTTTTTTCTCATCCCTGAGAGCCTTCGTATCGCAATTTTAGCATCACTATTTGAGGGCTCTTTTTTCAAAATCTCTTTGTAAATCTCAAGAGCCTCTTCTTTTAAGCCTTGGAGTTCATAGATATTTGCTAGTGTTAAAGTTTTCATTTTGCCGCGTAATTAGCGATTATTGAACCCATTTCACTTGTAGAACATACCTCTTTGGCATCGTACTGAGCCAAATCTTTTGTTCTATACCCCTCTTTAAGCGCTCTCTTTACGGCAGACTCTATTTTGTCTGCCGCAATATTTTCTCCAAGCGCATATCTAAGCATCATAGAAGCTGACAAGATTGTCGCTATCGGGTTAGCAATTCCCTGTCCTGCAATATCAGGAGCAGAACCATGAATAGGCTCATATACGCCTATCTTAGCACCAACGGAAGCTGATGGCAAAAGACCGATTGAGCCCGAGAGCATACTTGCTTCATCACTTAGTATATCGCCAAAAATATTTCCCGTAAGCATAACATCAAACTGTCTAGGGTCACGAATAAGCTGCATCGCGGCATTGTCAACATACATGTGCGTTAGTTCAACCTCAGGATATTCACGCCCCACCTCGGTAACAACATCTCTCCAAAGCTGAGAAACATCCAAAACATTTGCTTTATCAATCGAGCAAACTCTTTTGCTTCTTGTCATCGCAATTTTAAACGCTTGATGAGCAATTCTTACAATCTCATCGCGCGTGTAAACCATAGTATTCCAGCCTCTGTTTTCATCACGACCTCTTGGCTCACCGAAGTAAATTCCGCCGATAAGTTCACGAACAACCATTAAATCAACGCCTTTTATAACTTCCGGCTTTAGCGATGAGGCATTTATCAGCTCATCAAAAACAGTTGCAGGACGGAGGTTTGCATAAACACCAAGCTCTTTACGGAATCTTAAAAGCCCGCTTTCGGGTCTTTTTTCACGAGGCAGATTATCCCACTTTTGACCGCCTATTGCGCCAAAAAGAACCGCATCGCTGTTCAATGAGATGTTTATTGTCTCTTGCGGAAGCGGGTCCCCTGTAATATCATAAGCACAACCGCCCATTAAAGCCTCTTCGTAAGAGAACTCTATGTCACAGCATGAAGCCACGGCATCCAATACCTTTACGGCCTCATCTATAATCTCAGGACCGATTCCATCGCCTTTTATTAGCGCAATTTTATAAGTTTTCATTATTTACCTTTAATTTCGTTTTGTGCATAGTTCATAAGCCCGCCCGCATCTATAAGCTCTTGCATAAAAGATGGAATCGGAATAAAGCTATATGCTTTGCCTGAGGTTTTATTTGTAATTGTTCCGTTATTCATATCGACGCTAATCTCGTCACCCTCGGCTATCTCTGCGCTCTCTTTGAGTTCAAATATAGGAAGTCCCATGTTAAATGCGTTACGGTAAAAGATTCTTGCAAAAGTAGGAGCGATAACGGCAGCTATACCGGCAGCTTTAAGTGCTATGGGAGCGTGCTCACGAGAACTTCCGCAACCAAAATTCTCACCCGCAACTATAACATCGCCTCTGCTCATTTTATTTACGAACTCAGGGTCTGCGTCTTCCATAACATGCTTTGCCAACTCTTCGGGTACCGATGTGTTCAAATAACGAGCCGCTATGATTAAATCTGTATCAATATCTTTTCCAAATCTCCAAACTTTACCGTCAATATTTGCTTTTTGCATATAAATTCCTAACTTTATTTAAAATTATTTTTGCGATTATAGCCAAAATGTAATTGGAGTTTTCTAAAGAATTCAGAGATGACCAATATTTATTTCAAGGCATGCAGTATCACGAAATAATAATTAATTTATGCTATCCTATTGTTTTATGTTTATGAACAAAAAAAATGATGTAGGAGTCACTATGTTGAAAATCCTTCCCTCCACTCTATTTATGCGTAATCTTTGGCAGACTGTAACAGTTTTCATCATTTCCATATCCATATTTATAATCTATGTTTGGTCCGCGCAGATGACAAAATATGCGGATGATCAGCTGATTGAGGCTACTCTTTTAGCCGATGAGTTGCGAATGACAACAAATGGACTCACTCGGATGGCACGCGGTTATATCGTGAAGGGGGATCCCCTCTACAAACAAGGCTTTCAAAAAATTATAGATATTCGCGATGGGTTGCAGCCGCGACCCTCAGGCCACCATCAAACTTACTGGGATTTGATATTGCCAGGCGAAAAAAACTACTTTACTAAAACTTCAGAAACCGTTTCATTGCTCGAACTAATACGACGAATCGGTATTACAAAAGCCGAATTTGCTAAATTAGCCGAAGCAAAAACGAACGCTGATGCTATGAGCCGTATGGAAATAGAGGCTATGAACATTGCCGATTCGGCGCAGGCAAATCGTGATAAAGCACTATTTTTTCTTGATAGCATTGAGCATCATAAAGCTAAAGTAGCGGTTAGAGACCCAATTGATGATTTTTATACAATGCTAAATACTCGACTATCTGGTGTTCACAATAAAGCCGAAATGTTATCTCATTATCTGCTGGGTGTATTTGCGCTGATGGCTCTTTTGTCATTTTTTATGCTTTGGCGTATTTATAAAACTACATATGCCATACTCGGCACCAGTGTTGATAATCTACATGCTTGTATTCGGGATATCGGCAACGGTAATTTTTCCACACCGATTGTCGTAGAAAGTGGAATGGAAGACAGTGTCGCGCAGTGGTTGTCTAAGATGCAAATTAAACTCAAAGAGCTCCTGCTTGCCAACGAACGCTTAAAAAATCTTTACTCCGCGCTCAGCCAATGCAACAATGCCATAGTCCGACATAAAAATGAAAAAGAGCTTTTTTCGGAAATCTGCCGTATTGCCGTCAATTTCGGCGGTATGAAAATGGCGTGGATTGGCATGTTGGACGAAGAAAATTCTCAAATCAAACCTGTTGCATTTTATGGTAAAGGCACCGATTATCTCGAAGGAGTCGCTATCTCCACTAATCCTGCCGACCCATCTTCGCAGGGACCTAGCGGTCGAGCGTTTCACGATAATAATTCGTATTGGTGTCAGGACTTCGTGAATGACTCTTTAACATTATTATGGCATGAACGGGGTCGTGAATTCGGCTGGGGCGCATCTGCAGCACTTCCTCTTGTTCGCAATGGTGTACCAGTAGGTGTTTTCAATCTGTATGCCGAAAATGTAGGGGCATTTGATGAACCGTCGCAAAAACTTCTCAAAGAGATGGCTATGGATATTGGTTTTGCACTCGATACTTATGCGAGTGAAGCAGTTCGCACTAAAATTAAAGAACAAATAGAATATATGGCTCATTTTGATTTCCTTACTGGATTGCCAAATCGCACTCAACTTCAGGACCGTTTCGCTTATACCATGAACTTGGCAAAACGACAAAATGGATACGCTACGATAATGTTCATAGATCTGGATCATTTCAAAGAGGTCAACGATTCCCTCGGTCACAGCGTTGGAGACATACTCCTTGTAGAGATTGCAAAACGCCTCTTGTCCGTGTTGCGTGAAGAAGACACTCTCTCTCGCATGGGAGGAGATGAATTCACTCTTTTATTACCTGACACAGATTATAATGGCGCCTTACAAGTAGCGCAAAAATTACTGGACATTTTTGATGAATCTTTTCTTATTGATAAATATGAATTAACTTTGAGTGTCTCCATAGGAATCGCTATCTTTCCGATTGACGGTGCCGACAAAGAAACATTATTTAAAAATGCCGACAGCGCAATGTATCGTGCGAAAAAAGAGGGTCGAAACCGGTATTGCTTTTTTACTGAAGAGATGCAGCAAAATTCAATGCGTAAGCTCAGCCTCAGCAATGCTTTACGCCATGCACTCAAGCGCAACGAGTTAGAGGTTGTATATCAGCCTCAGATTTCAACAGGTGATGGGAAAATTATCGGTGCAGAAGCTCTGTTGCGATGGCATCATCCAGAACTGGGTTCCATCTCGCCGGTCGAATTTATTTCCATTGCGGAAGAGAATGGAATGATATTATCAATCGGGGAATGGGTGCTGCGCACTGCCGTTACTCAAGCAAAAACATGGATGCAAAAGGGGATGCCGCCTCGCATAATGGCCGTGAACATATCAGCTGTGCAATTTCACCATTCCAACTTGCAGGAGGTAGTGATGAAAATCCTGAATGAAGTCGGTTTATCTCCTGAGTATCTGGAGCTTGAACTTACCGAGGGAATGGCAATGCAGAACCCAAAAAAAGCTATTGAAATAATGAACAATCTTTATGCAGAGGGTATACGCATGTCCATTGATGATTTCGGCACCGGATACTCATCTCTAAGCTATCTCAAAAAATTTAAAATCTATAAACTTAAAATTGACCAATCATTTATACATGACATCACGACAGACCCTGAAGATAAAGCAATCGTCATTGCGATTATCGCAATGGCAAAATCATTGGGATTACAGACGATTGCCGAAGGGGTAGAGACACTTGAGCAGTTGGAACATTTGCGTGAGCATGGATGTGACGAGATACAAGGCTACTACTATAGTAAACCGCTTTCAGTAGAAGCGTTTGAAATATTTAGCCAAAAAATAAGTATTTTAAAAGATGGGAGCAAACAGCCTTGATACTAAAAAATATCAAGCTGATTTAAGAGGTTGTTATCGCTTTAAATTATTTGTAGTTTGAAGCATTTCATCACTTGTCGTGATTACTTTTGAGTTTGAGTCATAAGCTCTTTGACCTGTAATAAGGTCTGTTAATTCAACAACAAGCTCAACATTACTAAGCTCAACAAAACCCTGACGAAGCACTCCAAGACCGTCAAGTCCCGGTGTTCCCTCTACCGGTTGACCCGAGCTGTCTGTTTCTAAGTAGAGATTATCTCCCATAGAGTGAAGACCTGCAGGATTTATAAAGTTTGTCAATGTAACCTGCCCTATCTGCGTTGCTTGTGTTTGACCGGATTGAACAACCGTAACGGTACCATCGGCACCGACACTGATGTTTGTTGCATCAGGCGGAACGACAACCTCCGGAACCAATCTGTATCCGTCACTGTTTACAATCGTTCCATTTTCATCAATCTTAAATGCACCGTTTCTTGAAAAAACTTCAGTGCCATCCGGAAGCTCAAGCTTAAAAAATCCCTTGCCTGTTACCGCTAAATCAAGCTCATTATCGGTCTGTTTCAGACTGCCCTCTGAAAATATTTTATTTATTGCTGTTGGTCTAGCACCAAGTCCTACTTCTATGCCGGTTGGACTTTTAGTAACATCGCTCGTAGATGTTCCCGCATACTCCATAACTTTGTACATCAAGTCTGCAAACTCTGCACGAGACTTTTTAAAACCTATTGTGTTTACATTGGCAATATTGTTCGCCGTTGTATCTATTTGTGTCTGCATACCCAACATTCCGGTTGAGGCAGTATAAAGTGATTGCATCATTGTCTAAGCTCCTTAAGATTTTTTAGCAATTTTTTCAATTGCATCGCGGTTCATGTCATTCATCTGTGTGTCCATTGCTTTTTGATACATTCCTACCAAACGATTTGTCTCTATCATCTGTGTCATCATCTTTACGGCGTTTACATTACTCTTCTCTACAAAACCCTGCATCACTGCTCCGCTTTTGTCAAAGTTTTCAAACTCCTCTGCTCCGTCATATCTATAAAGACCGTTGCCCTCTTTTTTTAAAAGCGCGATATTGTCAGGCTGTGCTATAAAAATTTTAGAACCTGGAGTAAGCTTTACACTGTTTGGCACATCTGTAAATATCTGCCCATTTTTATCTATCTCAATAATATTATCTTCTTGATTTAGTGTTATTGGCTGTTTTGTAGTAAAGTAGTCACTCGGAAGAACTTCATATCCGCTCTTTGTTATCAGTTTGCCTTCATCATTTTTTGTAAATGTTCCATCTCTGGTTAGTCTAACTCCCTCCGGTGTTTTGACTAAGAAAAAGAGACCCTCTTTTGACAAGGCCATATCAAGCGAATTATCGCTTTTTTGCATATTTCCAATTGTGTAATCAGTATATGAATCCACAATTTGCGGAGCTTTGTTCATAGCCCTGTTTAAAAACTGGGCAGCTTCTTTAGTCTGATTTTCAATTGGCAACTCATCCCTAGCCTCTTTGTAGAGACGCAAAAAATCACCCACAACGAGATTATCCTCTTTGAAGCCAACCGTATTAACATTGGCAAGGTTGTTTGCAATAGTATCGAGTCGGTTGAACTGGGCAACCATTCCCGCTGCTGAACTATAATATCCGCTTTGCATAGAATACCTTTGTTTACATTTTTTTTATACAAAAGCAAAGTGTGTTCCAATTTAAAAACTGATAAAACGGTCTTGTTCGTTTTAGTGCGTAACATCATAAAAAGAAGAAAAGGTTAAGAGTGTTTGGGTATAATCCACCTTTGAAAAATCTTAACAAACCATCCAAAGGTGTATTTTATATGACAGCTAAAGAACTAAACAAAGCTATTGAAGCATTCTTTGCAAATCAAAAACCAAAAGAGTGCTCTACATACGAGTCTCTTATAGAGCTTTTTGACAAACAGCCAACTTCCGCACAAGCAGCTAGCATTCATAAACTTATACAAAAACATAAAGCTTGTATCTACACATCATCTGAACACGCGAAACTTCTTAATGATAAAGAGGCTGAGGCTAGAAAAAGCGCTCAAAGAAAGATGATTGAAAACAATGAAACCGACAGTTTTGACATATTAAAAGAGCATGAACTTCTGGAGTGGTCTAGATCTGATTCTCCGGTTCGTATGTATCTTCGTGAAATGGGACAGATTCCTCTCTTAACGAAAGACGAAGAGATAGAAATCTCAAAAAAAATTGAAGGCGGCGAGAGCATAATAATTGATGCGATATGTTCCGTTCCATACTTAATAGATTTTATTTTAGATTATAGAGAGCCTTTAATAAACCGTGAAAGAAGAGTAAAAGAGCTATTTAAAAGTTTCGAAGATGAAAAAGATGAGAGTGAAGAGTTAGATGTAAGCGATGAAGATGAGAGTGAAGATAATGAATATGTTGAAGTTGAAAAAACATTAACCGCAAAAGATAAAACCAGAGTTGAAAAAGTTACCGTAAGCTTTAAAGCTCTAGAAAAAGCTAAAAAAGAGTGGGTTAAATTAGCGGAAAAAATACCTGAAAACGGAGATAGCGAACTTACTCCGGAGACTGTTTTACACTATTTGACCGTTACATATAAAAAAGGTGTTTTAAAAGAGAAATTATTAGATTTAGGACCTACTTCTAAACTTATAAATGAGCTTGTAAAAGCGATGGAAACAGCGCTTAAGAGTGATGAAGGGTATGATAAAGAGCTAAAAAGATTGGAGTACAAGCTCCCTCTGTTTAACTCAACCCTAAAAGCAAATCACAAAGTTTTGGTTGAGAGAATTTGTGATTTAAATAAAGAAGATATCGCTGCTATGGTTCCCGAAGCTACGATGGTTAGCACATACATGGAGATTAAAAAACTTGTACAAACCAAAGAGGCTTCAAAAAACAGTTTTGATATGGAACCAGAAAAGCTGGCTGATATTTTAGAGCAGATAAAACGCGGTAAAAATATCTCCGAAATCTCAAAAACGAAAATGGCAAAATCCAACTTAAGACTCGTGGTATCGATTGCTAAAAGATATACAAATCGCGGTCTGCCTTTCCTTGATTTGATTCAAGAGGGCAACATAGGTCTTATGAAAGCTGTTGATAAATTTGAATACCAAAAAGGTTATAAATTTTCAACTTATGCAACTTGGTGGATTCGTCAGGCAATATCCCGTGCAATAGCAGATCAAGCAAGAACGATTCGTATTCCTATACATATGATTGAAACCATAAACCGTATAAACAAAATTATGCGTAAACACCTGCAAGAGCATGGCAGAGAGCCTGATGTTGAAGTTATCGCGCTAGAAGTCGGACTATCTGTTGAAAAAGTTAAAAATGTAATAAAAATTACAAAAGAGCCAATAAGTCTTGAAGCTCCTATCGGCAGTGAAGATGATGGGCGTTTTGGCGACTTTATTGAAGACAAAACCTCACTCTCTCCGTCTGATGCGATATTGAAAGATGATTTAAGAGTTCAAATAGAGAATGTTTTAGAACAGTTAAATGAGAGAGAAAAAGCAGTTATTAAACTTCGCTTCGGAATAATGGACGACGAGAGTGACAGAACGCTTGAAGAAATAGGTAAAGAACTAAATGTAACTCGTGAAAGAGTTCGTCAAATAGAATCCAGTGCTATTAAAAAGCTAAAACACCCTAAAGTTGGAAGAAAACTTAAAAATTATATAGAAGAGTAAGTGGCAAAAAATGACTTTTGAGCAGCAATGGATAGAGTATGATTATAACCCTTTTGTGCTCTTTAGTTCGAACGCTAAGGTTTTATCGCTAAACTCTGAAGCACAATTTTTGCTAGGTTTTGTTACAACAGAAGAGCTTTTTAACCTTGCAACTACTTACGCTAATGTCTCATTTGGATTTAAAACAACATTTTTAGAGTTGGAGTTTGGGCGTTATAAATTTTTTGCCATAACTGTCGGATATGAAAATGATGAAGCCATAGGAATTAAACTATATCAATCCCCGTCTTTTAAACTCAACAAACCCAAGCCAATCGGTGAATTGGCAAATATATACGCATTGGTTGATTTATGTATATTAACCTACTCTATAAATTCAAAAATTATTTTTGAAAAAGATTTTGACCCGACAATTCCTGAAATTATTATTGATTCTAATAATTTTATAAAGATACTAAACAAAGCTTACTCTTGCTATGAAAATAATCAAAAAATAGTGACAAAAATATTTTACAGAGTCGGTGAGCATATAAAATTTGAAGATAAAAAATACAGCATCTTCTCTGTTGAAGTTTATTCGCAAAACATTAATGAAGAGAAAGTTAATGAGTTAAAGGTTTTGGCGACAAATACTAACTTTTACATTGATATTCAAAAAAAGGTAACCATAAATATTCCTATGATTATCTCTTAGATTTTCTTAAAACCGTTCCAAATCTTTTGAAACAAAGTAGCCGACTATTATGCCAAGAAGAAGAGAGGGAAGATATACGGATATATCTAAAAATTCATTATTTTTAAGTGCTATAAAACCTACAATCAAAAATAGATACGGAACAAGCCTAAATAGTGAAACACCTGCTTTGGAGCCCTTTTTTATATCTTGTATATTTAAAATTTTTATTTTTTTCTTCTCTTCTATGACGATAGCTTTTAAATCAAGCTCGTCCGCGGGAGTTTGATTTATTGGGGTTTCGTCATAAAGCTCATAAGGATCTTCAATCTCATCTAAAATATCTTTTTTTTCATCTATATTTTCAAGAGCAACTTCACTATTTACCATTTTTTTATAAGCGTATGCCGAACCTATAATTATAAAAAAACTGCTTAAGAATGCCACTTGCAGGTTTATAAAAAAATTAAAGGATATTAGCATTGTAGATAAAATCAACAGTTCTACAACGCCTATAATTTTAATAGTTTTTTTCACTATCGTCTTCGTCATCATCATCTTGAAGTTGTTTCTTTATGGCATATCGAGGCTCTTTCGCTAACTCTTCATACTCTTTATACTGTTTTGAATAAGCTTTATAGACATTTAGCACGGCAGCAGCTATACCTACAAAAACCCCAACCCATAGAGTCCAACTATATCCGGTAAGATTTTTAAGCAAAATACCTATTCCAACACCCATAAGAACTGCCACAACCATTGATATTCCCAATGACAAGTTGTCAGCCGCTTCAATAATAGGCTTAATTCTAGGAGCTTTTTGCTCCTTTTTGTCATCGCTATGCATTAGTTATTTCTTTAAACACTCTTGCACTTGCTTTAATGGTATCTTCAATCATCTCATCCGTAATAGCAGTTGAGATAAAACCTGTTTCATAGAGTGAACATGCAAAGTAAAAGCCCTCAGAGAGCATCATAGAGTGAAATTTTGCAAAAAGTTTTGCATCCGAGTTGCAGGCATCCGCAAAGTTTTTTACAGGATTTTCGTTAAAGAAGAAACCAAACATGCTTCCTCTTGTATCTATCTGCATAGTAATTCCGCAAGAAGAGGCCTCTTTTTTCATCCCCTCAACCAATCTTTTTGCTCGTTCGTTTAAAACTGCTATAACCTGAGCATTTTTCTTTAGCTTAGATACTGCTGCGAATCCGGCAGCCATAGCAACAGGATTACCGCTCAGTGTTCCTGCCTGATAAACCGGACCCTCCGGTGAGAGTTTTGCCATAATTTCAGCTCTTGCCCCAAAAGCACCGACCGGCATGCCGCCTCCGATAACTTTGCCAAGAGTAACAATATCCGGTTTAACACCGGTTGTTGACTCTGCACCGTTTATTGTCGCACGAAAACCGCTCATAACTTCATCAAAAATAAGCAGAGTCCCATTCTCATCACATAACTTTCTTAACTCATGCAAAAACTCTTTATCAGCCGGAACAAGCCCCATATTTCCGGCAATCGGTTCTATAATGACGCATGCGATGTTTTTAGAATCATTAAAACACTTTTTTACACTCTCAATATCATTGTATGTAGCCAAAAGGGTGTGTTTTGTAAAGTCTGCCGGCACTCCCGGAGAACTTGGATTTCCAAAAGTTGCGGCACCGCTTCCGGCTTGAACTAAAAGTGAATCACTGTGACCATGATAACAGCCGATAAACTTTACAATATCATCACGGCCGGTAAAGCCGCGAGCAAGACGAATAGCACTCATGACAGCCTCTGTTCCGCTGCTTACAAATCTGATTTTATCAATAGAATCAAACATAGAGATTACAAGCTCTGCCAAATCGCTCTCTGCCTGCGTCGGAGCACCAAAACTAAGACCATGTTTAACGGCTTCTATTACAGCATTTTCGATTGATTCATCTCTATGTCCAAAAATAAGCGGACCCCAGCTTTGTACGAAATCTACATATCTGTTTCCATCAATATCGGTTAAATATGCACCTTTGCCCTCTGCAATAAAAATAGGCGTTCCGCCTACACTGCTAAACGCTCTAACTGGAGAGTTTACTCCGCCTGGAATTAAATCTTGAGCTTTTTTAAAAGCTTTTAATGAACCACTTATACTCATTGAAATAACCTTAATATTTTTTTGTCATTATAGCAAAGTTGTATTAATCTATATTAGTTATAATTCTTCAAAATTTTATAAGTAAATGGAATAGTTTGAATCGCTCATATTTTGCCCTATTTGTCGCCCTTTTAATACATATTTTACTACTGCTTCTAATTTGGTTTCTTGGAACAATTACACCGGAAGTAAAACAGCAGCAAAAACCTAAAGAGAATAAAATAAAAGTTTCACTTAAAGAGATGCCAAAAGGAGTTGAAAAAGTTGCAGACAAAAAAGAGGTTATAAAAAAAGAGCCTGTAATGGCTCCGCCTATGCCAAAAGGCAGCCAACTTAAAGAGATAGCAGAACCTATAAATAAACCGCCAATAAAGTATGAAGAAAAAATAATCGAGCAAAAGAGTGCCCAAAAACCATCTGTAAATCAAATAAAAACAGAAGATAAAAAAGAATCTAAGCCAAAAATTGAGCCTATTCCATCAGCAAAGCCATATGTAACCATTGAACCTAAAAAAGAAGCAAAAAAAGATCCTCTTGCTTGGATGAGCGAAGATAAGTCTGCCGAAGAGGTAAAAGATAAAAAAAGTGAACAACAAACCGGAAACAATACTATTAATTCAGACCTTAAAGAGCTTTACGGCAGCGAATTTGGCAAACTGACACCTGGACAACAGAAATATCTTATTGACAATCAAGAGATTATGAGAAGAATAACTCAAGAGATTTTAAACAGAATTGCCAGAGTAAATATCCGTCACGATATGAATGTAAATAGAACAAATATTGTAGAGTTTTACCTTCATCCAAATGGAGATATGACGGACTTTAAATTTCTCCAGACCAGCGGATACCATATACTTGATACAACTACGCAAGAGACCATCGAGTTTGCATACAGCAGATACCCAAGACCGGCTGAAAAAATATTAGTCAGATACAATGTATTTTACAATCTTGCCAGATAAGAACAAAGCTCTACTCGTTTCTGTTGAGTACTGCTAATGCTCCCTTGTATATCGGCTCATCAATAAACCCAAACTCATCATCTTCAAAGCCGGTAACACCCTCTTCTCTTTTTAGTTCAAAGAGTTTGATTATGGTTTTTGCTCTTCTTATCTCTCTTTCATCGCTTGCAAACATCTTATTTACAAGTTTTGCCTGTTCCGGAGAGATGCACCCTTTTGCATCATAACCCATACTTTTTTCCAAAGATATCCATTTTTCAAACTCTTCTAAATTTTTAAAATCTTGATATACGAAAGAGACAGGTCTTACTCCAATAATTCTACATGTAATTAAAAATTGCGACAAAATATGCAGCATCACAGGGTTGTCTCTTGTAATTAAATTTTGAGGCAGATTCATATCTGCAAACAAATCTAAAATTCCAAGATAAAAAGTGGTAACTCTTTTATCGATTTTTAATTTAGCCAAATTAGCCCACGCTCCGCTCGTCTCTATGGAAAGATGAAGTTCCGTTTTATCATCCAAGAGTTCATAAACAGATTCTACCTCTTTTGAATTTCTTATTTTTGGAACCCTGATAGCATCCGGCATAAATTGATTTAGATAAGTTATCTCCTCGTATCCGCCTTCAATGAGAGGATTTACACGGACTATCAATTTTTTATCGCATTTTTTATGGTGAGACAAGAAAATTGCACATAAAACCAATCCAAACGGCTTGTCCTCTTTGCTTACCCCATCTTCTAGATTTAAAACAATGCAGTCGGCTTCAACCATGTCTATCTTTGTTAAATGTTCCAAATTATTACATGAGAGCATTAAAACGGAACGAAAATCTTTTCTTCTGTTAATCATCCTGTATGTAGGGCTTGCCAATGCATCCAGTGCTATTAAATCTCTTTTTTCATACGCGGCTTTTACTTCTTCAAAATTACTTAACATTTGATAAACTACCTTTCTTCTTCTCTTGCAGATAAAAATAGAGAGCTTTAATCTCTTTTTGTGTTAAAAAGTATCTCGGCATTCCATTTTTTCTCACATTTAAAGCTTCAT
Source organism: Sulfurimonas sp. RIFCSPLOWO2_12_36_12 (assembly GCA_001829675.1). Lineage (GTDB taxonomy): Bacteria > Campylobacterota > Campylobacteria > Campylobacterales > Sulfurimonadaceae > Sulfurimonas. The sequence continues at coordinate 54,307 of MIBZ01000029.1, forward strand.
AAAATTCATTAAAATTCATGTTGTTTATAGCAGGACCGACAAAACTTTTTTGCTCCTTTTTGTGCTCGTATCTGGCAACCAATTTACCTTCTCCTGAATCACCGTGACACTTATGGCATCCTATTCCTCTTGGATTCTTATATAACGAAGAAGCATACTCCATAGGCGTAATGAAATTGCTTTTAGCTATTAGAGAAAATGGCAACAACATCAACAATACTCTTCTCATAAAGCGTTTTTCCCTTTTTTTCGACACAATTTGAACAAAGTCCAAATTTGTTACGCTAGCCGCTATGGCACTAAAGCCTGCCTTCTACAAAGGCAGAAAACTTCTTTGGCAATCTTACTTTGAAAGAAGTTTAAACATATAAAGGTATAATAACAAAAAAATAATATTATGAGGTTTAAATGCAACTTCTTGATGGAAAAGCACTCTCAGCAAAAATAGAAAAAACTATTGTAGATGAAGTAAAAGATTTAAAAAGCAAGACAGGTCTTGTTCCTGGATTGGCAGTTATACTGGTAGGTCAAGACCCTGCAAGCGCAGCCTATGTAAATATGAAGAAAAAAGCGTGTGACAGGGTTGGCTTCTACTCCGTTACGCATGAAATGCCGAGTGATATCTCTCAAGCAGCTATTGAAAACACGATTAAGATGATGAACGGCAATCCAAATATAGACGGAATCCTTATTCAACTACCTCTTCCTTCTCAAATAGATACTACGAAAATACTTGAACTAGTAGAACCAAGCAAAGATGTGGACGGTTTTCATCCATACAATGTCGGCAGACTTACAACCGGGCTTGATGGTTTTGTTCCCTGCACTCCCCTTGGTGTAATGAAACTATTGGCGGAGTACGACATAGATGTAAAAGGTAAAAATTGTGTCGTTGTAGGAGCTTCAAATATAGTTGGAAAGCCTATGGCTTCGCTGCTCTTAAATGCCAATGCAACGGTTGAAATTTGTCATATATTTACGGACAATTTGAAAAAACATACGCTTAATGCAGATATTCTTTTTGTTGGAGTCGGAGTTGTAAATTTAATCAAAGAAGATATGGTAAAGGATGGCGTTATTATTGTTGATATCGGCATAAACCGCACTAATGACGGCAAACTTGTAGGTGATGTTGATTTTGATAGAGTAAGTAAAAAATGCTCATACATAACTCCTGTTCCGGGCGGCGTCGGACCGATGACTATTGCCATGCTACTTAGCAATACACTAAAAGCTGCAAAAGCTAACTCAGAAGAAAGAAGATAAATGAAAGAAATTCTACACAAAACTTATAAATTTTCAAATTCGTGGACGGGAACTATAATAATAGTTCTTTTTGTTATATTTTTTATTGCTCAAGCTTTTAAAATTCCAAGCGGATCTATGAAAGATTCACTTTTGGTAGGTGATCATCTTTTTGCCAAAAAATTTGCATACGGCATTCCCATGCCTCATATTCCGTTTTTGGAAGTATCTATCATGCCATGGAGCGACAAGCTCCGCTTGATGGACGGAGATAAGCCAAAAAGAGGCGATATAGTAATTTTTAGACCACCTCACAACACTAAACAGCATTTTGTAAAAAGATGTGTAGCGCTTCCTGGTGATGAACTATTTGTTTTGCATAAAGATTTATATATTCATTACAGTGAAGGTAATGAGTGGATTGAGAAAAATTTTAAAGAGTACGACATTCTTCCTTTTGCCGGAAAGCTTTGGGTTAAAAATCCTTATATGAAAGATCACCCGGGAATTCATCATGACGACAAGATAGTTGATAATGGACAATCTCCTATGCCTATATTTAATTTTGCTCCGATTAAAGTTGATAAAGACCACTACTTTATGATGGGTGATAATCGCGACCACTCAAATGATAGCCGTTTTTGGGGTGCCGTACCTTATGAAAACATAGAAGGAACTCCATGGTTTGTCTATTTTAGTATTGATAAAAACTGGGAAATCAGATGGGACAGAATCGGAAAAACTCCGACTGATTTAGAATCTTCCGTGTACCTTGATAAAGCTATTGCAGAGAGAGTAAAAGAAGATAAAGATGATTATGGAATCTATTGATTTACTTAAAATAGCAGCAGCAGTTCTTGCCTTGGCAGTAGCCATTATCGGGCATGAAATAATGCATGGATGGATAGCATACATGTATGGTGATACTACTGCCAAAAATGCAGGCAGACTCTCTATAAATCCGTTTGTGCATGTTGATTTAGTCGGCACGATTATAGTTCCTGCGACTATGTATTTTTTACCGATGTTTTTTGGAGCCGATAGCGGGTTTTTATTTGGTTGGGCAAAACCTGTACCCGTAAATATGGCAACTGTAATAAAGAGAGCCGGCTATAACGGTGCAATGCAGGTTGATTTGGCAGGAGTTGCTTATAACTTTACCATGGCGGCATTTGCCTCGATAGCTATTGTTTATATGAGCCAGCCAAACACATCTGACAGTCTGATTTATATATTTGCCTATCTTTTTGTATTTCAACTGCTAATAATAAATGTTGTTTTGGGTGTATTTAACCTGCTCCCGATACCTCAATTTGACGGCGCTCACTTTATTATGCACTTGGCAATGAAGCATAAGATAAATTCCGTAGCTGAATTCTTTTATAAAAATGAAAGATATGGAATAATTATAGTTTTAATAATTCTGATGACACCGCTAAAGAATTATCTGTTATTAATGCCTGTGCAGACAATTTTAAATCTGTTATTATCATAAAAGGGAAACAATGAAGTTTTATATCGCTACTGATCATGCCGGAGTTGATCTTAAAGATTATACGGTTGAACTATTAAAAGAAAAAGGTCACCAAGTTATAGATTTAGGACCATTTTCCAAGGATAGAGTCGATTATCCTGATTATGCCGTAAAAGTATCCAAAGCGGTTTTAGCAGATAGCCAAGCGCATGGTATTCTTATCTGCGGTTCCGGCATTGGCATGAGCATAGCGGCCAACAGACATAGCGGGATTCGTGCGGCGTTATGTCATGATGCATACACCGCAACTGTTGCTCGCGGACACAATGACGCAAATGTGCTATGTTTTGGAGAGAGAATTATAGGCAAAGGTGTGTGCGAATCTATACTTGATGCTTGGTGTGGTAGCAGTTTTGACGGCGGTCGTCACACCGGTCGAATAGAAAAAATTGAAGCAATTAATTCTTAATAATTAAAAGGAAAACTTATGTTTTGGGAATGGTCACTTTTAACACTGCTATCTATTTTATCTGTATATCTATTTGTAAAGATGTTTTACTTTAAAAGTATTACAAACAAAGAACAGCGAAGTAATGACTTGATGAGGCTTACACTTCAAGAGGCAGAAATACTGATTAGAAAATATCAGATTCAGCTCCAACGCGCACTTGGAAATGTTGATATTTTAAGTGATGAGTTAACAAAACTCCGAAATGAGTTAAAAGTTTTAAAACAAAGAAATACCAAACATAGACAAGAGACAGATCGTCTTAACAATAAAATTAAAGCATTAGAGAGTCGTATAGACGCTCTGCTATAAAGGAAGATATTATGACACTTAGCAATACAGAAAGAAAAATAATAGAAAACTCGATAAGAGATGTAAAAGATTTTCCAAAACCGGGAATTATCTTTAAAGATATTACGACCCTCTTAAATGACAGAGAAGCTTACGGCGTGCTTATGAACCATCTTTATCAAAAATATAAAGAGTACAACTTGGATTATATTGCAGGGATTGATGCAAGAGGATTTATCTTTGGCGCAGCACTTGCTCAAATGTTAAGCATTGGATTTGTGCCTATCCGCAAAAAAGGGAAGCTTCCGTACACAACAATCAGTGAAAAATATTCGCTTGAGTATGGAGTAGATGAAGTAGAAATTCATATAGACGCTTTTAGCAAAATCCAAAACGCAAGAGTTCTTCTTATAGATGACTTAATTGCGACAGGCGGTACGGCAAATGCTGCCGCAAGACTGATTAAACAAGCCGGTGCTTCGTGCGTAGAAGCTTGTTTTATTATAGGTCTTAACTTTTTAGACGGACAAAAAAACTTAAAAGAGATAACAAATGTGTACTCTTTAATTGAGGTAAATTGATGTATATTCCTTCTCCTTCGAAATTTGATCCAAATGAAAACGGCCATTTTGGAATTTTTGGCGGCAGATATGTCCCAGAAACTTTGATGCCGGCACTTTTAAAGCTTGAAGAAGAGTATAGAAGTATCCGCTTTGATAAAGATTTCTGGGCGGAAGTAGATTACTACTTAAAAGATTATGTAGGTCGCCCCTCCCCGCTTTACTATGCAAAAAATATTTCAGATGAACTTGGTGCAAAAATTTATTTAAAAAGAGAAGATTTAAACCACACCGGCGCGCATAAAGTAAACAATGTAATTGCTCAAGGGCTTATGGCAAAAAGACTCGGCTATAAAAAAATCATAGCTGAAACCGGTGCCGGTCAGCATGGAGTTGCAACGGCTACAATCTGCGCGCTTTTAGGTTTAGAGTGCGAAATATTTATGGGCGCAAAAGATGTACAGAGACAAGAACTTAATGTTTTTCGCATGAAACTTCTCGGCGCAAAAGTAAATGCTGTTGAGAGCGGAAGTAAAACGCTAAAAGATGCCATGAACGACGCAATCCGCCACTGGGTCACAAATGCAAGAGATACTTTTTATATTATCGGAACAGTTGCAGGTCCGCATCCATATCCAATGATGGTTAGAGATTTTCAGGCTATTATCGGTTATGAAGCAAGAGCGCAGATACTTGAAAAAGAGGGTCGCCTGCCGGACAATGTTATTGCTTGTATCGGCGGAGGCAGCAACGCTATCGGGATGTTTCAACACTTTTTAGAAGATAAAGAAGTTCGTTGTATCGGTATAGAAGCCGGCGGGCATGGCATTGAATCCGGAGAGCATGGCTGTTCGCTAAATCAAGGTCGTCCAGGCGTGTTGCATGGTCAAATGAGCTATCTGCTTCAAGACGAAGACGGGCAGATACTAGAAGCTCACTCAATATCTGCCGGACTTGATTACCCTGGAATCGGACCAGAACATGCCTTTCATCACGATAACAAATCTGTCAGCTATGATTATATTACCGACAAAGAGGCGCTTGATGCATTTGTGTGGCTGTCACGCAAAGAGGGAATTATCCCTGCATTTGAGAGCGCGCATGCAGTTGCATATCTCAAAAAAATGCCAAATATAAAAGATAAGCTGGTTATTGTCAATATCTCCGGTCGCGGTGACAAAGATATGATTCAGGCAAAAGAGCTACTAAATTTTGACAAATAGGAAAAAAATGAATATTAAATTACTAAACAAAGAGTTAGGCGAAGTTTTATCAGATGTAACAGTCGTTTTTCTAAAAAAAGATGAGCTTGAAGAGTGTGAGCATGCAGATATTTTACAAAAAGCAGGATTTAAAGCCGAGCAAGATACAACATGTTTCTTATATGAAAAAGCGACTCTGTTTTGCGGAGTCGATAGCAAAAAAAGCGACGACATAAGAAGTGCAGCGTCTTGCATGATGAAAATGCTCAAGTCTTCAAACTATAAATCTGCAAAGATTAGTGTTATCAGCAAATCTACTATAACTGCCTTAGTAGAGGGCGTTGTTTTGGGCGGATATGAGTTTAACGAATACAAGTCGGAGCCGAAAAAGGCGGCTTTAGAGGAAATCTCTTTAGCTGTAAATGATTTTAGTTTTGATGATATTGAAACAATTTTTAATGAAGCGCTTATTGTAGCCCATGCTACAAATTTTACTCGCGATGTCGTCAACAGAGCACCGCAAGAGATAAACCCGCAAACATTGGCGCATGTAGCTCAAACATTGGCATATGACAATTCACTTTTATGCAATATTTTGCAAGAAGATGATTTGGCAAAAGAGAACATGGGAGCAATGCTGGCTGTTGGCCGCGCATCTGTTCACGGAAGCGCCTTGATTCATCTTGCATATAAGCCTGCAAATCCTAAAAAAGTTATTACACTTGTCGGAAAAGGCTTGACTTATGACAGTGGCGGGTTAAGTCTAAAGGCTCCGACATCTATGGTTACCATGAAGATGGATAAAGCCGGCGCATGTGCGGTTTTAGGAATTATAAAAGCTGTAAGTGAATTAAAACTTGACATAGAGATTCATGCATTTATCGGTGCCGTTGAAAATATGGTTGGCGGAAATGCTTATAAACCGGATGATGTTTTAGTCTCAAGAAGTAAAACAACAATTGAGGTTAGAAACACAGACGCAGAGGGACGATTGGTTTTGGCAGATGTTCTTGATTATGCACAGGACAAAGTAAAGGCTGATTACATTTTTGACTTTGCAACACTTACCGGCGCATGTATGATTGCTCTTGGTCAGTACACGACAGGTTTAATGGGGCACTCTCATAAGCTAAAACATGACATTTCACGCGCAGGAAGCGACGCAGGAGAGATGATAAGCTCACTGCCGTTTAATAGACATCTAAAAAAACTTCTAAAGAGCGAAATTGCAGATATTAGCAATACGGCTTCAAAACCTTACGGCGGAGCAATAACTGCCGGTATGTTTTTGGACAAATTTATAAGAGATGAGAACAAAAACAAGTGGATGCACTTTGATATAGCAGGAACTGCCTATACCGAAACGCCATGGGACTGCAATGTTTATGGTGCAACGGGCGCCGGAGTTCGTTTAATGTGTGAATTTTTAAGAGATATAAAATAGTTAAATCTTTCTTTTAGTAAACTAGTGTACAATTAGTCTAAAAAATAGTGTGATACTTAAAGAATATAGTAAAACTACAAAAAATAAGGGTTGATTTATGGATTTAACAGTTGTTTTAGGAATATTAGGAGCAATAGCATCTATTTCAATTGGTGACTTAATGGAGGGTGGAAACCCGGTTCATATTGTTCATATTACTTCATTAATTATTATTATGCCGACCACTCTGCTTGCATCTATGGTAAGTACTGACCCTGAGCACATTAAAGGTGCATTTAAAAGCGTTGGAATAATATTTAAAAAATCACAAGTTGACCTTCACGCGCGAATTAAACAGATTATTGAGCTATCTTCTAGAGCTAGAAAAGACGGCATACTCTCGCTAGAGAGTGAAATTGCACAACTTGACAATCCATTTATGAAGCAAGGCTTGAGCATGGCTGTTGATGGAAATGAGATTGATACGATTGTTGAGAGTTTGGAATTAACAATTGAAGAGACTGAGCACTATTACCACGGATGTGCCCACTACTGGATACTTGCCGGAGAAACATCTCCCGTACTTGGTCTTATCGGGGCAGTTTTGGGTCTTATTTTGGCACTTCAAAAGCTGGATAATCCTGCAGAGATGGCACAAGGTATCGCAGGAGCATTTACTGCTACCGTTACAGGTATTTTCAGCGCATATGTTTTATTTGGTCCAATGGGTGCAAAATTAAAAGCCAAAGCGCACCATATCGTTAAAGAACAGAAATTAATTCTTGAGGGAATTATTGGAATTGCTAATGGTGACAATCCTCGTTCTCTTGAGGCTAAATTGCTTAATTTTCTCTCTCCGGCAGAAGACAAACATAGTCAATTTAGTAAATGAGTATATAGATGGCCAAAAAGAAACATAAATGTAAAAAAACCGAGTGTCCGCCAAGCGAAAAGTGGGCAGTTCCGACAGCCGATTTTTTCAGTTTATTATTGGCGCTCTTTATTGCACTTTATGCTATTGCTTCCACAAACAAAGAAAAAGTACGCGCTCTTAAAGAAGAGTTCGTAAAAATATATGACTTTGCTCCCGTTCCTGAAGCGGTAACTCCGGTTATGGATATGGTAAATGAAACCGAGCCAACCCCAGAATCAACTTCAAATCCTACCGGACAAGCTCCAACAACAGAGGGAGGATCAGTTTTGGTTGTTTCACCTGCCTCTCCTACATCTGAAACTGTATCAGAAGTGGTTGAAAAGATTCAAAAAGAGTTGAAAAATGCTTCAATGAGCGGAAATCCATTGGATCAATCAGTAGACGGTGTTTTATTAAAACTTCCTGTTTCCATATTTTTTCATGGAGCAGATGCAACAATTAACAATGCAGACACACAACTTTTTATTAGAAGAATTTCCGATATTATAAATTCACTTCCGCCTCAAGTTGAAGTGTCGGTAAGAGGATACACTGATAATCAACCTCTGCCAAAAGATTCACCATTCAAAGATAATATAGAATTATCCAATCATAGAGCAAATGTAGTTATGCAGGAGTTAATTAAAAATGGGGTCTCTAAAGATCGACTTTCTACTGCCGGTTTTGGTTCTTCAAAACCTTTTGTAAAAAATAATTCTGAAGAAAATCGTGCTAAAAATAGACGGGTTGAATTTTATATGTTTGTTTCAAATGATGTGCCTTTGGAAAAAACAAATCAAAAAAATATTCTTGATGCACTTAGTGAGCTTAAAAAAATAGAATCAGTTGATGGCAACAAATCTTTAGAGCATTAAAAAGATCTCTTGCATGTATGTTGACTTAAAGAAACCAACGCTTTTTTTATTTACAGATGCAAGCGCAGACCCGCAAACAGGCATAGGTTACGGTGCATACTTGCTTATACCTGAGTTTAATTTAGAAGCACCGATATCAAAACATAAAATTAAAACAAAAAAATTCAAAAATACGACTTCATCAAAATTAGAACTAGAAACACTGCTATGGGCTCTAAGCAAAATACCGACAAGAAAATGTAAAATCATTGTTTATACCGATTGCCAAAATATTATTAACTTAAAAAACAGAGAAGAGCGCATTGTAAAAAACAACTATATGAATAAAAAAAATGTACTTATCAAAAATCACAAGCTGTACAAAAAATTTTATACTGTTACAGACCATTATGAGTGTGATTTTATTAAAGTAAAAGGTCATAAAAAAACAAAAGATAAAGATATGGTTGATATTTTTTTTACTTTAGTTGATAAAGCTTCAAGAGAAGCTCTTAGAAAAAGATAGATAGCTTTTAATTAGTATCTACACATATTTTAGCTACTATTACAAAATTATTTTATAGCACAACAAAAGGTTAATTATGGGTTTAAGCATAGGTCTAGTAGGACTTCCAAATGTAGGTAAATCAACAACTTTCAACGCGCTTACAAAAGCACAAAATGCCGAAGCGGCAAACTATCCGTTTTGTACAATCGAGCCGAACAAAGCAATCGTTCCTGTTCCAGACAAGAGACTTGCAGAGCTTGCTAAAATAGTCAATCCTGAGAGAATTCAATACTCAACACTTGATTTTGTTGATATAGCAGGTTTAGTTAAGGGTGCAAGCAAGGGCGAAGGCTTAGGTAATAAGTTTTTATCAAATATTCGCGAAACAGAGGTTATTTTACATATTGTTAGATGTTTTGAAGATGACAACATAGTGCATACAGAGGCAAGCATAGACCCGCTTAGAGATGTTGGGATAATCGAAGGCGAATTGATTTTAGCTGATATTGAAGTTTTACAAAATAGAATAGATAGACTAAAAAAACAGGCAAAATTTGATAAAGTTGCAGCCGGAGTTCTAGCTTTGGCGGAAGAACTTTTAGAGTATTTGGCTGATGGCAATCTGGCTAGAAACTTTCCAAATGCAAACACAGATGAATACAAGCAACTAAACAATGAAGTGAGGCTTCTTACTGCAAAAGAGATTATGTACGGTGCAAATGTTGACGAAGACGGGCTGCTAGAAGATAGCAAATATGTTGTGCAACTCAAAGAGCATGCTGCCAAAAACAACTGCGAGCTAATCAAACTTTGCGCAAAAATTGAAGAAGAGCTTGTAGGTCTTGAGGACGAAGAAGCTGCCGAGTTTTTAAGCTCTCTGGGCGTAGAAGAGTCGGGTCTTGAGCAGATTATCCAAAAAGGTTTTGACAAACTGGGACTTATGAGCTACTTTACAGCCGGAGTTAAAGAGGTTCGTGCTTGGACAATTCGCAAAAACACGACAGCGCCAAAAGCGGCTGCCGTAATCCACAACGACTTTGAAAAAGGTTTTATCCGTGCGGAAGTTATTGCTTACAATGATTTTATTGCATGCGGCGGCGAAGCCAAAGCAAAAGAAGCGGGTAAAATGAGACTCGAAGGCAAAGAGTACATCGTACAAGACGGCGACATAATGCACTTCAGATTTAATATTTAAATAAAATTTTCTACAAAATCAACAATAGCAATTTTAAAATTTTATTATTTTATTTTTGCTATATTTTGCCCATATTTAACACTATCGCCTGTTTTAACGCTAAGCTCCAGCATCTCTTTTTGTGCCAGTATAACTATGGTAGAACCCATCTCGAAACAGCCAAAATCATCACCTTTATTTAAAAACACATTATCATAACTATATACACTTGGCTCAAGAATATCTGCATTTGTTTTTATTTTAGGCTCAAATGAAACCTGCATAACTCCAACATTTAAAGCACTTACAAGCACCATATAAAATCTTTTTTTATCCAAAGTTTCGCAAAGAAGAACAACTCTCTCATTTTCTATGAAAAGATTCAACCTTTTTTTGAGCGATGGAATATTTACAGGGTAAAACTTACCCGGAATATGAACGGCCTTCAACACTTTTAAGTTTGTCGGCATATGGTAGCGGTGATAATCCTTTGGGGATAGATAAAAATTTATAAATGTACCGCCGTTTACAATCTCTTTCTCTTCCTTTGTAAAATCTTCACCCAATAAATCGTAAGCCCTATATCTTACGCCCTTGATTTGAAGCGCATACTCATTATTTAAATTTCCGCATTCAGAGATAAAAGAGTCACATGGCGATATAAAATCATTTGCGTCAAGCGAATACGCCCTATCCTCTTTGAGTTTTCTGGTAAAAAGAGCATTTAAACTATGGTATGTCTCCGGGGCATGAAACTCTTGCATATCCACACCCATAATCTTTACATAAGAGTTGTTTATAAAATTTTGAATAGATTTAGGAAACTCTTTATTTGCAAATTTTGCGAAGTTTTGTGAAATTAACGATGTTATATGTTTACCCATTTTTTATCCTATTCATTTATTTTTCTCTTAGCAATCTCTTCTATAAGAACTGTTGCGTAAGAGCCTTTTGGAAGAGAGAAGTTAAGTTCGTACTGAGCCTCTTCATTTTTATATCTTCCCTCCACTCCCTCAGGGTAAACCCAACCGTATCTTCTTGCGCCATCAGCGTTTATTTCGTCATCAAAATCTTTTTCAATAACTCTTGCAATATCAGAAGCCAATTTTACTTTTTTTCCGCATAGCAGACCTGTAACAGAGATATCTTTTTCATTAAATCTGCTTAAATCATGTTCGGTACCATCAAAATCAAAGAGTCTGCCGTATGGGTAGTGCTCCATAATATCTCCGCTGATTAATTTAAATGGATGTTTTTGTGCTTTCATTTTCAGAAGTTCATCTTTGGGCATATTTAAAAGTGGTTCCAACTCTTTTACATCAAAGTTTTGGATTAAGCTGTTTATCTCAAGTCTTCTGCTTAGCCATAAGTTAAAAAGATGACTTTGATAAGCACTGATAAGGAGTTTTTTTATCTTAGGATTGCGCTCTTTTTTTTCGCCTTTAGCAATTTTTTCACCATCTATATGGTTGTTGCCGTCGGTTCCAAAGCGTTGATAACCAAAGAAATTCGGTATCCCATATTTGGATATATTTTTTAGTGCTTCATCTATTTTTTTTGCAGAAGTAGGATTTACTTTTTTTAATTTAATATAAAATCTATTTCCATTTAAATGACCTATTTTTATTTTGTTGTTATGATATGTTTTAGAGATAATTTTTACATCTTCATTGTCAAATTCATTCATTTTTTCTTCATATTTTCTGTGTAGAGAGATATACTGTTTTGTCATAGCATGCTTGTCTTTTAGCCCGGCGTAGCCTATCTCTTTGTTTTGAATACCTAGATATTTGGCAATCATACTTACCAATTCAAGTGTTGAGAGGTTCTTTTTTCTAACAAACAAAACCAGATGCTCACCCTCTCCTGAAAACTCATAAAGAGGTATCTCTTCAACAACGAAATCCCTCGGGGTCTGTCTAAAATGAAAATCTATACTTGAATGATTGAGCGAATAAAATCTATCCATAATAATCCTATATTTTAAAAGTGATGTGCTTTGCACCTGTTTTTGTAATTTTTTCTTACGCATTTTCCAATAATATTTACCGGCGTTCTGCTTCTAGCAGCATGTCTTAAAATGGCTTTTTTATATCTTGGGTCAAATCCAAAAAGCATCTCATACTCTTCACCGCTGCAGCCAATACTTTTTGAAATTTTAGTTTTAAACTTAAAACCAACTCTATTTACAGACGAAAGCTTTTGCAAATCGCAAAAAAGACCATCTGATATATCCATTCCAGAACTTAAAAAACGAGAACATTTGGATATAAACTTATCTCTTAATTTTATATCAACAAACTTAGATTTTTTATGAATCTTGCCCAAGTTCATTAATTTTTTTAGCTCTTTTAAACTTCCGCCAAGTTTACCGCTATAGGCGATTAAATGACCTTTTTTTAGTCCTTTTCTCGTTAAGGGTTTTTTTGTTTTTGAAATAACGGTAACCGTAATGTCAAGCTTAACATTGCCAATCGTATCTCCGCCTATTATCTCAATTCCATACTTAAGAGCGGCATCTTGAAATCCTGCCGCTAACTCTCTTATTTGGTTTTTTGTAATATTTTTAGGCATAGCAACACTCAGCAGAGCATATCTCGGTTCTGCATTCATAGCTACTGCATCAGATATATTTACAATCATTGCCTTAGCGGCTATTTGATAGTGACTCATCCAAGAAGTTTTAAAATGAACATCTTCAAAGAATGCATCTTTAGAATAGACGGTACCGTCTATTAAAGCTCCATCATCACCGATGTGTCTACTTTTAAACTGCGATATAAAATAATTTTCTAAATTCAATAAAACTTCTTAAAATGCCTTAAGTTGCTATTAAAGCCAATGTATATAAAATAACAGGTTATTATACCATCTTATCAGGAAACTGCAATGAAGCACTCTATTAAAAAAATATTTAAAAACCTATCTTTGTTTCTTATTTCTGCAACAATATTTGCAGCATTTGGTGTGTTAGCAGCTATCGACCACACTAACTCATATATAAAATTAGATAATCTCAGCAATCAAAAAAAGATAATCTCTTCAATTACAAACTTGCCAAAAGAGAATCTTGAGATATCTCTTATTCAGTTAAATGGCAAAACTACACAGCTTATTAATGATATTGACAAGCTTCGAAGTCTGTATGAGTACAGTTTTACAGAAAAACTTCTACTATTAAACTCCGAAGAGTATTTTGGTGATTTGGATAAGTTAAACTCTCTAACAAAAACATTCAATAACAAGGCAATTGATTATTACAATAATAAATACGGAGATATTGAGTTAAAAGAGAGTGAGTTAAAGCAAAGTATTGTTTTACTCAATGAACATATAAACTCTATTATTTTTAAGGCAGTTACATACAATCAAGCTACATTCAGTATTCATAAAAAAGTAACATATTTTGCTTTTATAATTATTTTATTGGCGTCTATCTGGTACAGAAAAAGGCTTAATGCTATCTATAAAGATTTAGAATTTTTAAACAATGCAAATCTTAAGCGGTATGATGTTTTTTCAGAAGAGGCAGATGCAATTTCATTAAGAATAAAAAGAAAACCCGTTGTAGCAGAAAATCCGGCAATGCTTGATGCCGTAACCGGAATAAGCAACCTAAAAGGGATGATGAATTCATACGCTGAAAAAAAAGGAATGAAAGATAACAATTTTACAGCCGTAACAGTATTTGAAGTTGATAATTTCTCAAAAACCAATAAAGTTTATTCACTTGAATTTACACAAACGATACTTAAAAAAATTGCGTTTTCAATCTCTTTGCATCAGCAGGTAACAGATGTTATTGCAAGAACAGAATATAATCAATTTACTATTATTTTCTCAAGATCAAACAAAGAGCAGCTGTTTAAAGAAGTAGACGCGATTCGTCAAAGCATCTCTGAACTGAAATTAAGCTCTCCTGAATTAGGCGAAATTACAATTACTCTTAGCGGCGGTTATGTTATAAAACCAAATAATGTTTCGCTTGAAGAGTCGATTAGACAAGCTAAAAAAGTTCTAAAACATGCTCAAAATAGCGGCGGAAACATCATATCCCAAATAAAAGATTTAGCTCATAGCGAATTATAAAAAAATATTTTATTACACGCCTCCTTTTATTATATAGAGATGACGCATAATGTAACAACTCTTCTCTATAAAATCCTTTTTTATCATACACAAAGGCTAAAAATAGTACAATCCGCCTTATTTTATTAAATTTAACAAAGGAAAGCTAATGGGTATTCCTATTTATACTTACGATGCTATTATTGTTGGCGCAGGCCTAGCTGGCTGTGCTGCTGCAAGAGAGTTGCAAATTGCAGGGAAAAAAGTTGCCGTAATAACAAAACTTCATCCTCTAAGAAGTCATTCAGGTGCTGCTCAAGGCGGTGTAAACGCTGCTTTTAGTGACAAAGACAGCGTAGAACTGCATGAGTTTGACACTGTAAAAGGCAGCGACTATTTAGCTGATCAAGACGCAGTTGAATTTATGTGTAAAAATGCGCCTGAAACCATCCGTTGGGCTGAGAGAATGGGTGCTGCATTTAGCAGAACTCCCGATGGAAAAATAGCTCAAAGACCTTTTGGCGGACAATCATCCCCTCGTGCATGTTATGCGAAGGATAGAACCGGTTTAACTCTTTTACAGACAATATATGAACAAGCTTTTCGCTCCGGTGTTAAGTTTTGGGATGAGTGGTATGTAGCTGACTTAATATACAAAGATAGCAAAGTTTCTGGGGTTGTGGCGTTTAACATTAGAGATATGCAAATGGCTATTTTTAACGCAAAATCAGTTATGTTTGCAACCGGCGGATATGCAAGAAGTTACAAAATTAACTCAAACGCACATGCAAATACAGGTGACGGCCTCTCAATCGTAGCTCGTCATGGTCTTCCGTTAGAAGATATGGAGTTTGTTCAATTTCACCCCTCAGGACTTTCAGGAAACGGTGTTTTAATTTCTGAAGCGGCTCGCGGAGAGGGTGGACGCCTTTTAAACTCTCTTGGTGAGAGATTTATGGAAAAATACGCTCCAAATGCAATGGAGTTGGCAAGCCGCGATGTTGTAAGCCGTGCTATTTTAAATGAGATTAGAGAGGGACGCGGTGTCGGACCAAGAAAAGATGCTGTTTTCATTGATGTAACTCATCTAGGGCGTGATTTAATTATGGAGAGATTACCTGAACTTCGTGATTTAGCGATTACTTTTTTAGGGCTTGACATGATTAAAGAGCCTATACTTATCTCCGCAACCGCTCACTACTCTATGGGTGGAATTCCTGTAAATATCGCAGGAAATGTTCGTAAAAACAATAGCGAATTTGTAGAAGGTTTTTATGCAGCCGTTGAGTGTTCGTGCGTATCAGTCCACGGCGCAAACCGCCTTGGTGCAAACTCTGTACTTGAAGCTCTTCTATTTGGTCGTTTTGTCGGTAAAACGATGGTAAAAGAGGTTGACAATATCACTCTTCGCCAAGCAACTGAAGAAGATGCAGCAAGAGCTATTAGCGAAATGAATTTTATTTTAAATAACAACGGTACGGAAACTATTCCAAATTTAAGAGAAGAGTTACAGCAGTGTATGACAGCAAATGCCGGTGCGTTTAGAACAAAAGAGACTTTAGAAATAGCTGTTGCCAAGGTTAAAGAACTTCGCGAAAGATTTAAAAATATTCGCATAAAAGACAAATCAAAGCTATTCAACACTGAACTGCAAGAAGCTATTGAGTTTGGTCATATGGTTGACTACTCTGCATTTATTGTTGAGAGTGCTATTGCAAGGAATGAGAGTCGCGGCGCTCACTTTAGAGAAGATTTTGACACTCGTGATGATGAAAATTTCCTAAAGCACACTATGGCTTATATGGATAAAGATGGAAACATCTTACTTGATTACATGGATGTCGTACTCGGCAAACATGAACTAAAAACCAGAACATACTAAGGAGAACTTATGAGTACAAATACAATTACTACACAAAAAGTAAACTTCAAAGTATTTCGTTTTAATGCTGATGAGGATTACCTTCCATACTATGAAAACTATACAATGGATATTACCTCTGAAGAGGTAGTTTTAGATGTTCTAAATAGAATAAAATGGGACCATGACGGTAGTTTTTCTTACAGAAGAAGTTGTCGTCACGGTATCTGCGGAGCATGTGCTATAAAAGTAAACGGTAGGAGCACTCTTGCATGTAAAGAGAGTATGACTACAATGATAGAGTACTTCGGAAACGATATTACTCTTGAACCGCTAAGCACAAAAAGAGCTATTAAAGATATGATTATCGATAAGGCTGACTTTTGGGAGAAACATGCGGCAGTAACTCCTTATCTTGTTGCAGATATAGATGAGTGTCCGTCTTGTGAAAATCTTGTATCTCCTCATGACGCCGAAGAGCTAAACGAAGCAGATTTGTGTATCCAGTGCGGTGCATGCCACTATGCTTGTCCGGTTGTTGAGATAAACAGCGACTTCTTCGGTCCTGCCGCATTTGCTGCAGCTTATCGTTTTGAAGCAGATGTTCGCGACAACGACACACAGAGACTTATAAATGTAAATGAAGAAAAGCAAGGTGTTTGGGATTGTGCTAAATGTTTTGAGTGTGCAGAGGTTTGCCCAAAAGATATAAACCCTATTGAGAAAATTACTAAACTTCATCAAATGGCATTTAAAAAAGGTGTAGCAAAAAACAATGTTGCAACACGCCATGCGGTTGGCTTTTTACACTCTATCAAAAAACACGGTATGCTTGATGAGGGCGGCTTAGTTCTCTACTCTGAGGGTCCGTCAATTATAAAACACATTCCTGTTGCACTTCAAATGTTTAAAAAAGGCAAAATAATAATGCCTTGGAATATGCCAAAATCAGATAACCTTGATGAGATTCAAAAACTTATAAAATCATCGTCAACTGTTAAGTTCTAGGAGTAATTAAATGAAACAATTAAAATACGCACTTTTTACGGGATGTACTGCAAAACAGAGTACACCTGAACAGATGATGTCAACACTGGCAGTAGCTAGAAAACTAAATATAGAACTTATAGAACTTACGGAGGCTTCTTGTTGTGGAGCTTCTCACTTGCAAGATTATGATGATTTTTTATCACTTGTCCTAAACGCTAGAAACATCGCATACGCTGAAAAGCATGGACTGACAATGGTTACAATATGTAATACATGTCAATTAAATACAGCTATGACAAAACATAGACTAGATAAAAATATAGAGTTAAAAGCAAAAGTAAACGAGAAGCTTGCAGAGGTTGGATTGGAGTACAAAGGTACTTCAAATGTTATCCACTTTTTGTATGCTATCATAGATGATTTCGGACTAGATAAAATCAAAGAGATGGTTGTAAGACCTCTTAGCCAATTTAATATAGCTCCGTTTTACGGCTGTCACAACATCCGTCCATCAGAGCTTCATGATGAGTCTCACAAGCAAAAAGAGAACCCGTACAACCCTACTTCATTAGATGATTTAATCATTGCATGCGGTGGAAAAAATGTTGAATATGAAGAGAAAAACAAATGCTGCGGTTTCCATGTCGAGCTTCAAGCGCCTCATACAGCTGCGGTTCTTACCGGAAACGCTATTGCCGGTGCAACTGACAACAATGCGGATATGATGGTAACACCTTGTCCGCTTTGTCACTTAAAACTAGACACTCAAACAAAACATGCTTCTGAGGCAATAGGCAGAGATGTTTCACTTCCGGTTCTTCATATGCAGCAGATGGTAGGACTTGCTCTTGGATGTACTCCTGCAGAGCTTGGACTAAAACACCATGTTACTGAGGTTAATTTTATCTAAAACCAAAAAATAGAGAGATTTTTCTCTCTATTTAATCCTCCTTCTAACAATATCAAGTAATTTTTTCTTTTGACTTATCTTAAAATTCTGTTCATCATTTAAATAAACAATTTTTGTTTTTGTTTATTTAGTAAATATCAAGTTATTTTATATATAATGTTTGTTGAATAAATAGTTGTATTCTTAGTGAGGGGATTACATGAATATACAAACTGAATTAAGTGTGTTAGCAATCATAATTTCGATATTTACTTTTATTTTCACAATTTTAGTAGATTTGAAATCTTCAATTCAATCCATAATAAAACAAAAATATTTATATAAATTAAGCGACATCTATATAGAAAAACTATTAATTCTTTGCCACATTAGACTAAATGATAGAGACAATAAAATGCGAAAGCAATTTGATAATAATATTGGTTTGTTTAGACTAAAAGAAAGTTTTTTTATTGAGAAGCTAACAAGCACTATTGACGACTTGAAAAAAATTCAATCACAAAAAATATTTTTTTCAAAAAAGCTAGATAAAAGAATTGAAATACTAGAAATAATTAGAAGTGTTTCTCAGTCCTATTTAAAGCTAACCACTTTGGATGAAATTATTTACCATGGTACTACAGCAAACACAAGTGCGAATGCTTTGGGGTTGCTGTTTCAAGAATTAAAGACATATAAAAATATCAAGGAAGATCAACAAATATGGAATATAACAACACATTGGAGACCAATCAAAAACCCGCAAGCGTCTTTTTGATTGCTCATTTTAAATGTTAGATGGCAAAAGGAATTTCTATGATTTTTAGAGAACAATTGAAAAAAGCTTTTTTAACAGAAGACGCACCAACTCTAAAAAGTATATCAACAGAACTAAACATAACACTAGATACAGTAAGAAACTTACAAAAAATAAATACAAAAAAATTGAAATACATTCAAACAGTAAGATCAAAATTTCAATCAAAGAAATATATTAAAAAAGATGGGGAGAAGCAACTGAATCCAGACTTTAAATTTAAAAACTTTGCTGAGTTTTACTTCTGGTATAAAATACAACCTCGTAAATGTTTCTATTGCAAAACAAAAGAAGTAATCTTACAAGATTTGTATAGCCAAGGCACTTTGTCCTCTGAGAGAGGTAATAAAAGAGGGAAAAGTTTAGAAATTGAACGAAAAGATTCAAGCAATAATGAATATAGTAAGAAAAACTGTGTCTTAGCATGTTACTTTTGCAACAATCATAAAAGTGATATTATTTCTGAAGATGATCATGTTCAATACTTTGCAAAAAGTATAAATGAATATTTAACTACTATGTGGAAGACATCTAACAAAACCTTGGAGAGAAATAGTTGACCCTGCGGGCACAACTATTTCTCAACTTGAACATTATATACAAAAAAGGAAATTGAATGCCAAATGTGTCATTGGTTGATGTTGGAAAACTTTCAAAGCCAGCAACAGTATTAGTAGAAAAAATTTCTAATGCGATTGGTATAGTTTATGAACCAAGAAGAATAAAACAAAAAGCAATTGCAGAGGCTGAAGCATCAAAAACAAAAGCTTTAATGGATTTAGAAATTCAAGATATTCAAAATAGAGCCTTAAATAGACTAGTAATTGAAGAAATAAAAAAACAAGAGAATATAGAAAGTATTACTGAAAAATCTTTTTCCTCTTTAGAAGAAAATGCGACACCAGAAAATATCGAAGATGATTGGCTAAGTAACTTTTTTGATAAATGTAAATTAATTTCAGATGATGAAATGCAGACATTATGGGCAGAAATTTTGGCAGGAGAATCAAATACACCTGGAACATTTTCAAAAAGAACTATAGAGTTTATCTCAACATTAGATAAAAGCGACGCTTTATTATTTGATAATTTTTTAAAATATTGTTGGTTTATATTAGGTTATCAACCTCTAATAATAGATTATCAAAATAACATTTATAATAACAATAATATTAACTTAAATACCTTAATGCATCTTAATCAAATAGGACTTATTAGTTTTACTCCAACAGGTGGATTTGAAACAACATTTACTGCTAATACAATAGATATTGGATACTATGGAAGAATTTTAAATTTAAATTTTAAAAACAGCAGCCAGAATAAAATTAATATAGGATGTGTGGATTTAACAAAAATTGGTAAAGATTTAGCACGAGTTAATCACCCGAATATTTATAAAAAAGCTGATGATAAAGCTGAATATATTGATGATTTTTTTCATTTTATAGTAAAAATTTTTTTCCAAGCAAATGTAATACTATCAGAACCATTAAGTAATAAAATATATAACAAAAAATAGGAGCTAATAAATTTGCCTGCGGAAATTTATTGGCTCATTTTAAGCGTTATGTTCAAAAAAACAAATATGTTATAATACAAGAAAAAAAGGCAAGTGCATGGCAGCGGTAAAACAAGAAGCGCAAGAGATGATTAAAAATCTTCCTGATAATTGTACTTACGAAGATATACAGTATCACCTTTATGTTGTAGAAAAAATCAAAAACGGAATTAGTCGTGCAGATAATGGTGAAGTTTCATCACATAAAGATGCAAAAGTAAGAATGGCTAAATGGCTATCAAATTAGAGTGGTCAGAAGAGGCTCTTGAAGATATAGAGTCTATTGCTACTTACATAGAAAAAGATTCTCCTACATATGCAAAATCTGTTGTATCAAAGTTTTTTGAACAAGCTGAAATTATCAAAAAGTTTACAGAGCTAGGTCGTAAAGTTCCTGAACTTGGTGATA
Source organism: Sulfurimonas sp. RIFCSPLOWO2_12_36_12 (assembly GCA_001829675.1). Lineage (GTDB taxonomy): Bacteria > Campylobacterota > Campylobacteria > Campylobacterales > Sulfurimonadaceae > Sulfurimonas. Next base: position 75,054 of record MIBZ01000029.1, read on the forward strand.
CTAATATCCGAGAAATATTTGTTTATAGCTATAGATTAATTTATAAAATCGATTCAAACACGGTTTTATTTGTAGCTGTAGTGCATGGTAAAAGACTTCTTGAAAACCATGAAAAAAGTATAACAAAACATAGTACCTAGCAATCAGTCTGGAATCACACACCAAGGTATCAGAAACACAACCTATGGTTCTAGCGGGAGCACCTCGCAAAGAGAATTTGGCAACACAACATACTACAATCAAATACTCACGAGCAGTATTTTGATTGCTTATTTTAAACATTAGGAAGAGAAAAAATGAAAAAACTCCTGCTCATATTTATAGTCTTAATTGCAGGCTACAAATTTTTATTTAACAAAGACAGCCAATCGCTCAATGCAGCGCAGCCCTCTGCAACAGTTCGCAGCATAGATAATGAAGATTCGTTAATATCAAATGCTTACGCCAACCATAAAAGCGATATACAAGTATCTGGAAAAGGAATAGTTATCAAGATTCTGCCTGACGATAATCAAGGTAGCAAGCATCAGAAACTTGTCATCAAATTAGCCTCAGGACAAACGGTATTAATTGCACACAATATTGATCTTGCTCCAAGAGTCTCTTCAATCAGACAGGGTGATATGATTCAATTTTATGGGGAGTATGAATGGAATGAAAAAGGAGGAGTGATTCACTGGACACATCACGACCCAAACGGGTCTCATGTGGCAGGTTGGCTAAAACATAATGGAAAAACATACCAGTAATTTTACACCTTCGGTCTAAAAGCTTTTATAACCTCTTCATTTGTCTCTATGTATGGACCCTCAATCAAATCTATGCAGTACGGCACGGCAGGAAAAACCGCATCTAAACACTCACGGATGGACTTTGGTTTGCCCGGCAGATTTATAATTAAACTTTTGCCTCTTATACCCGCACTTTGGCGAGATAAAATTGCTGTCGGGACATATTTGAGGCTCACTTGACGCATCAGTTCACCAAATCCCGGCATCATCTTTTGACACACATTCTCTGTCGCCTCCGGAGTTACATCTCTTAACGCCGGTCCTGTTCCGCCTGTGGTAACAACCAAACAGCACTCCTCATCATCGCAAAGCTCTATCATAGTGCGCTCTATCACATCCTGCTCATCTGGGATACATCTGTAAACTATCTCAAACTCACTTTTTAGGTAATCCCTCATCGTATCTTGAATTGCAACGCCTGAAATATCTTCATATATTCCTTTGCTCGCTCTGTCGCTTGCTGTTATAACGCCTATTTTTATTTTGTTCATACTGTTTTCCTTCATATAAGTTTATTTATGTTTGGCATCTAAAAAGTTATTTTGAGCGGTTCAAGGGCTTTAAAATTTTACAGGAGGTAAAATTAAGCACTCGCCTCGGAATAATTTCAAGGATGAAATTATGAGAATGAGCAAAAAATAATCTTTTAAAAAAGCCAAAGCTATACTAATTAGTCAGTAAAAAATGGTTTGCATTTTTAATATATGTTACAGTTGCAACTTGCAAAAAAAACTCTCTTGCACCACCGACATCTATTATTTTATCTTCACTGCCGAGATAAACCTCTATCTTTACGCCATTTTTCGCAAGATTTTTCAACTCTTCTACATCCCATTCGTAGCTAAGCAGCTCTTTCAACTCTTCTACACTGTTTTTATCATGCTCTACACTTTTTTCAAGGTGCGGCAAAAAACATGATTTGATAAACTCATTTAGGTAGGCATCTCTGTTTTTTTTATATCCAAGCAGTTGGAGTTTCATAAACTTCTTCTCTTTTGTCTGAAAAAAAGCCGGAGAGAAAAGCTGAAGCGTATCTATTCTTTTTCCAAGTTTTAACTGCTCTTTTGTATGTTTAAATGCTTTTATAGCTCCATAGCTAAATCCGCAAACACAATAGTGTGACGGGTTGATATGCTCTTTAAACCAATGTTGCTCATTTTTTAGAGAAAACCCGCTATAAAATTTCATCTAACTGCTTTTTAACATCCGCTTTGGTAATACTTTCTCTCTCATTTAAAACATTTTCTACATATTTCATAACATCTTGCAGGGATTCTAAAAGATTTCTAGTTTCATCATAAAGTTTTTTCATTAAAATCTCTTTTTCATTATCAGTCGGTATTAAAGATGAGCCCATTCCGTAATCTTTAATCATTTTATCAACAATCTCTTTTGCTTCGTCTAAGTCGCCTTTAGCGCTGCTGGCATGTTCGTTATATTTAATATTACATGCCACGATTCCGGCCAAAAGCATCTTAACTCTCGACTCCAACTCATGTTTAATAAGAGGCTCGTCAGTTGATGGAGTAAGCTTCTCGTTTGATAATAAGAGTTTTTCAAACGGCAGATCAAAGTAAGTTGCGCAGATTACTTTTGCAGCTTGATAAGTGATGCGATAGCGTTTTTGCTCTTGGCTAAGTATCTGTAACTTTTTCTTTCCAAACATAACTTTGTCTTTTACTTGATGAAAATGCTCTATTGTTACCTGAAAATCGTGCTGTCTTATTGCAAGGAGCGAAGCCTCGTTTACAAGTGTTGCCAAAGATGCGCCGTTAAATCCGACCGTCATATTTGCTATCGAATTAACATCCAAATCATGCGGCACTTTATCTAAATATTTGGACAAAATCGATGCTCTCTCTTTGTTGGTAGGAAGCTCTACAAACACCCTCCTATCAAATCGCCCAGCTCGCAAAAGTGCTGAATCTAAAACATCTATCTTGTTAGTAGCCGCTATAACAATTACACCGCTTGAGTTCTCAAACCCATCCATCTCTGTTAATAGCTGATTTAGCGTAGATTCTCTCTCATCGCTTCTCTGTCCGTCTCTTTTTTTGCCAACCGCATCAATCTCGTCAATAAATATAATGGATGGGGAGTTGTTTTTTGCCGCTTGAAAAAGTTCATGAACTCTTTTAGCTCCCATACCTACATATATTTGAACGAAAGAGGCACCGCTTTGATAAAAAAATGGCACACCGGCAGCATTCGCAACTGCTTTGGCTATCATAGTTTTACCGACACCCGGAGGTCCAACCAGAAGAACCCCGCGAGGCATTCTTGCACCAAAGCTTTTATATCTTTTTGGTTTTTTCATAAAATCGATAATCTCTTCCAGCTCTATTTTTACATCGCTTATTCCGCCGATATCGCTAAAAGTAACATCACTTTTTATAGATTCTATTGGTTGTGAATGTTCTAATGAAGACCTGAATTTAGTATCACCTGCTTTTTCTACATTAAAAATTTTGTTTTTTTGCAGCCACCTAAACATAAGAGTTCCTAAGCCTGCGAAGAGTACAAAAAACAGGATATAAACAATTATGCTTGAGCTGCTTTTTACTTTAACTTCATAATCAACAAACATATTTGGAGTAACTTGAGATGATGCAATTTTATATACATCTTTGTCGGTTTGAAGATAAGTAAAATCCTTTGAAGAGACGACACTTTTAACGCTGTTGTTTTTTAAAATAGTAGTCGCTTCTTTAAGTGTTATAAGCTCTGCATTGTCTCTTAAGATAGCAA